>CALWBH010000059.1 GCA_944376015.1 uncultured Clostridia bacterium | reverse complement strand
GCGCATATTTTCGATGAGTATGGAAAGGTGCATTTCGCCTCTGCCGCACACGACGAAAGCATCCGCGCTGTCGCCGTCGCTGACTTTAAGCGAAACGTCTTTTACCGCTTCTTTGTAAAGTCTTGCGCGAAGATGGCGGCTGGTGACGAACTTACCTTCTTTACCCGCGAACGGAGAATCGTTTACCATGAACGTCATTTCCACGCTGGGTTCGCTTATCTTCGGAAACTCTATCGGATCGGGATATTCGGGATCGCAAAGCGTATCGCCTATCGTAACGCCTTCCACTCCGCTGACGCACACTACGTCGCCCACCGTCGCGTTTTCCACCGCGGTGCGCGCGAGTCCTTCGAATATGTAGATATTCGACACTTTGGCACGGACGGGCGCGTGATCGTCGTGGCAATTAACGAGCAGCACCTGCTGATTCTGTTTAAGACAGCCCTGCTCTATCCGCCCTATCGCTATGCTTCCTACATAGTCCGAATAATCGAGCGCGGAGACGAGCATACGGAGCGGCGCCGTCTCGTCGCCTTCGGGCGGCGGAATATGCGCGATTATCGTATCGAACAGTGCGGAAAGGTCGCTGCCCGGCTTGTCTATTTCCTTGGATGCGATTCCCATACGCGCGCTGCAATACACGAACGGGCTGTCGAGCTGTTCGTCGCTTGCGCCGAGATCCATAAACAGCTCCAACACTTCGTCCACCACTTCGGCGGGTCGGGCGTCCGGTCTGTCCATCTTGTTTATCACTACGACTACCGGCAGATCGAGCGACAGCGCGTGTTCGAGCACGAAGCGCGTCTGCGGCATAGTGCCTTCGAACGCGTCGACGAGAAGCACCACGCCGTTCACCATTTTGAGTATGCGCTCCACTTCGCCGCCGAAATCCGCGTGCCCCGGAGTGTCCACGACGTTTATTTTATAATCGTTGTACCTGACCGAAGTGTTTTTCGCAAGTATGGTAATGCCGCGTTCGCGTTCGAGATCGTTGGAATCCATAACGCGGTCGGCTACCGTCTGATTAGCGCGGAAAGCTCCGCCCTGTTTGAGCATCTGGTCGACGAGCGTGGTCTTACCATGGTCGACGTGGGCTATTATCGCTACGTTTCTTATTTTTTCGTTTATCATAAACCGTCCTTAATACCTTATCGGAAAGCGCGCGTTTTCCGCAAACGGATAGCGCGGCTTGATTTTATTTAGCGTCCGATTCAAAGCGCTTTGAGTTGCGACGCCGTTTCGAGAAAAACTTTTGCGCCCGCGCTTTCGAGCTGAGCGCGCGTTCTGAATCCCCAAAGCACGTTTACGGCGTCTATACCCGCCGCTCGCGCCATTGCGACGTCGGGTTCGCCGTCGCCTATCATCACGCAATCGCTCTTTTCGCTTCCGAGCCTTTCCATTGCCGCAAACAGCATATCGGGCGCGGGTTTTTTACGCAAATCTTCGCGCACTCCGAAGTACTCCGTCACATACGGCGCGAAGAACCGCGAGCAAAGCACCTGCACCGCGTCGTAACCTTTGTTGGAAACTATCGCCATTTTCCTGCCCTTTTCCGCGAGTTCGCGCAACGCGTCGACTACGCCGGGATACGGCTTGGTATTGTCTTCGAGGTGCTCCGCGTAATACTCCGTAAAATGAGAGAGAGTCTGCGCCGCTTTGTCCTTATGTTCGCCGCAGGCGCGCTCCATAAGCAGGACGTAACCGTCGCCGAGAAAGGAACGCACTTCGTCAGACGTGCGCGGAGGAAGACCCGCTTTACCGAGCGCGTAATTGACGGACGCTGTAAGATCGGTAAGCGTGTCGAGCAAAGTTCCGTCGAGATCGAAAAGCAATGTGTTTTTCATAAATTATCCTTTGTAAAAAATTATTCAATCGATTTGCCCGACGGCGAAAATTATCGGAGCAAACGTCTGAGAAACCGCCCCGTATAAGAATTTTCACAGCGCGCTATCTGTTCGGGAGTGCCGCTCGCGATTATCGTGCCGCCTTTATCGCCGCCTTCGGGACCGACGTCCACCACCCAGTCCGCGGTTTTTATTACGTCGAGATTATGCTCTATCACTATGACCGTATTTCCCGACGCGACGAGCCTTGACAGTATGTTTATGAGTTTTGCGACGTCGTCGGTGTGCAATCCCGTAGTGGGTTCGTCGAGGACGTAAAGCGTGCCCGACGTCGAACGCTTGGCAAGCTCGGTGGCAAGCTTGACGCGTTGCGCTTCGCCGCCCGAAAGCGTGGTGGCGGACTGACCGAGCTTGATATATCCGAGACCGACGTCGTAAAGCGTTTTTATTTTCGTATATATTCCCGGTTGGTTTTCGAAAAACTCGCACGCCTGCTCAACCGTCATTTCAAGCACGTCGTAAATGTTTTTGCCCTTATAATGCACCTGCAACGTCTCACGGTTATAACGCTTGCCGCCGCAAACTTCGCAAGGCACGTAGACGTCGCTCATGAAGTGCATTTCGATGCGCTTTATGCCGTCGCCTTCGCACGCTTCGCATCTGCCGCTTTTTACGTTGAACGAGAACCTGCCCGCGGTATATCCGCGCTCCTGCGCGTCGGGCGTCCGCGCGAAAAGTTCGCGTATCTGCGTAAACGCGCCCGTATAAGTCGCGGGATTGGATCTCGGCGTTCTGCCTATGGGAGACTGATCGATACAGATTACTTTATCGAGATATTCGATGCCCGTGATCTTATCGTAATTGCCTTCCACAAGGCGGCTTCCGTTTGTGCGGTTGCTGACCGCGGGATAAAGGATCTGATTGACTATCGAGCTTTTGCCGCTGCCCGATACGCCGGTTACCGCGGTAAACAGACCGAGCGGAAACTCGACGTCTATGTTTTTCAGATTATTCTGTTTCGCGCCGTAGATTTTGAGCACCTTGTCGGTAGCGGGACGGCGCTCGGCGGGAATCTCTATTTTTTTTCTGCCCGCGAGATAATCGCCCGTTATCGACTTTTCGCAAGCCGCGACTTCGTCGGGCGTGCCTGCGACTATGACTTCTCCGCCGTGCACTCCAGCGCCCGGTCCTATGTCCACGACATAATCGGCGGCGCGCATGGTATCTTCGTCATGCTCCACGACGATTAGCGTATTGCCGAGATCGCGCAAGCTTTTGAGCGTATTTATCAGTTTTTCATTGTCGCGCTGGTGCAGACCTATGGACGGTTCGTCGAGAATGTACACTACGCCCGTCAGACCGCTGCCTATCTGCGTGGCAAGGCGTATGCGCTGAGCCTCCCCGCCCGAAAGCGTGTTCGCGCCGCGCGACAAAGTAAGATATTCCAGCCCTACGTCGGAAAGGAATTTAAGGCGCGCGTTTATCTCTTTGAGTATGGGCGCGGCTATTATTGTCTGCGATTTGCCGAGGATAAGTTTACCGAAAAACTCGCGCAGTTCGGTCACGGGCATAGAGCAAAGCTCGTATATGTTTTTCCCGCCCACTTTGACCGCAAGCGCTTCGGGGCGCAGACGTTTTCCGCCGCATGCTCCGCAAGGCAGATCGCGCAGGTATTTTTCTATCTCGCGCCGCGCGGACTCGCTCGCGCTCGTGTGATATCTGCGTTCGAGATTATTGACCACGCCTTCGTAATGCCGCTTATAAGTATAAGTGTAATTATCGCTGGAAATAGTCATCTTGATTTCGCTGTCGTCGCCGTAAAGCAGTATGTTTTTTATCTTCTCGGGCAGATCCCTGAACGGAATATCGAGCGAAAAACCGTACTTTTCGCTAAGCGCGGTGAACATCTGCAACGTGGTCTTGGCAGAATCGAAATTCCAGCCCGTGGCCGTTATCGCGCCTTCCCTGAGCGACTGACTGCCGTCGCCGTAGATAAGCGCGGGATCGATCACCTGTTTAAAGCCCAATCCACCGCACTCGGGGCAAGCTCCGAAGGGCGAGTTGAAAGAAAATAATTTCGGTTCTATTTCGGGTATGGATATGCCGCAATCCGCACAGGCGTATTTGGTGTTATACAGCGTTTCCGTGCCTCCGTTATCCACGATAACGATACCGTCGGCGAGCTTTAACGCGTTTTCCAGCGAGTCGGAAAGACGTTTTTCCACGCCTTCTTTGAGCACCAGCCTGTCTACAACGACGCTTATCGTATGTTTGACCTGTTTATCGAGCTCTATGTCTTCCCCGAGTTCGCGCATTTCGCCGTCTATTTTAACGCGGACGTAACCCGATTTCGCAAGGTTGGCAAGCTCTTTTTTATACTCGCCTTTCTTGCCGCGCGCAATGGGCGCAAGTATCATCAGACGACTGCCTTCATCCATGGCAAGTACCGAATCTATAATCTGGTCTATCGACTGCTGCGTTACCGGTTTTCCGCACTTATAGCAATACACCGAACCCGCTTTCGCGTAAAGCAAGCGCATATAGTCATAAATTTCGGTGACCGTCCCCACGGTCGAGCGTGGATTGTGCGAAGTGGTTTTCTGATCTATGGAAATAGCCGGCGCAAGTCCTTCGATGGACTCCACGTCGGGTTTGTTCATTATTCCGAGAAACTGTCTCGCATACGAAGACAGACTTTCGACATACCTGCGCTTGCCTTCGGCATATATCGTATCGAAAGCAAGCGAGCTCTTACCGCTACCCGAAAGTCCCGTAAACACAGTCAGACTGTCGTGCGGTATATCGAGATCGATGTTTTTCAGATTGTTTTCACGCGCGCCGCGTATTTTGATATATTTCAGCATATTTCACCACCGTTTATTTTAACATTATCCGTTTCGGCACGCAAGAATTTTTAACGCATTTAATAAAATTATCCAGACTTATTCTATAAATATTTTTTTGCTTTCGCCTCGTAACCGCAAATTTTAATGCGATGACCCGCAAAATGAGACATTATACGCAAGCCATTTAAACACTTGACAGTATTCGAAAAAAATTGATATAATTTTGACTATGAAAACACCTATAATTACAAAAGAACAGGCGCTTGAAATTAAAAAAACTTACCCTACGCCTTTCCATATCTACGACGAAAAAGGTATCGAGGAAAACGCGAAAGAATTGCTTTCCGCTTTTTCCTGGTGCAAAGGCTATAAAGAACATTTCGCAGTCAAAGCTACGCCCAATCCCACGATAATGAAAATTCTGCACTCGCTGGGATGCGGTATGGACTGCTCGTCGATGACCGAGCTTATGCTGTGCGAAAAATGCGGAATCACGGGCGACGATATTATGTTCACGTCCAACGAAACGCCTGCAGAAGAATACGCTTACGCGCTTTCGCTCGGCGCGACGATAACGCTGGACGATTATACGCACGTTGATTTCCTTAAAAAAATAGCGGGCGACAAAATGCCCGAATGCGTTTCTCTGCGTTACAACAACGGCGTTGATTTTGCGGTAAACAAAACGATAATGGGTTCTCCGCAGGACGCAAAATACGGTATGACGCGCGAGCAGCTTACTCTTTCGATAAAGAAACTGCAAAGTTACGGCGTCAAAAAATTCGGTCTGCACGCGTTCCTTGCGTCCAACAATCTCGGAAACGATTATTACCCCGTGCTTGCGGGCATACTTTTCGATACGGCTAAACAGTTGCACGAAGAAACGGGCGCGGAGTTCGCGTTCATCAATCTTTCGGGCGGCATAGGTATTCCCTATCGCCCCGACGAAGTCAAGCCCGACATAAACGTCATCGCCGCACGCATAAAAAACGAATACGAAAAGACGTTCAACGGAGACATGCGCCCGTCGCTCCGCACCGAACTCGGCAGATATATGCTCGGACCGTACGGCAATCTCATTACCACCGTCGTGCACTTCAAACATATTTATAAGGAGTACGCGGGAGTGGACGCTTGCGCGGCGAACCTTATGCGCCCCGCAATGTACGGCGCGTACCATCACATTACCGTGCTCGGCAAGGAAAACGTTCCCTGCACGTGCAAATACGACGTCGTAGGCAGTCTTTGCGAAAACAACGACAAATTCGCCGTCGACCGTATGCTTCCTCCGCTCGAAATCGGCGACATACTCGCGATACACGACGCGGGCGCGCACGGCTTCGCAATGGGATACAACTATAACGGAAAGCTCCGAAGCGCGGAACTGCTGCTTAAAAAAGACGGAAGCGTTCGGCTTATACGCCGCGCCGAAACGCCGGACGATTATTTCGCAACAATGATATTCTGAACTACATAGAGGTAAAAGCAATGAAAATCGCACTTATTGCACACGACAAGAAAAAACCGGACATGATCAAGCTCGCCGCAGAGTATAAAGACGTGCTCGCAAAACACGAACTTTACGCCACGGGAACAACGGGCACCATGATAATGGGCGAAACGGGGCTTAAACTCACGCGAATGAAATCCGGTCCGCTCGGCGGAGACCAGCAGATAGGCTCTATGGTCGCCGAAAGCAATCTCGACATGATACTTTTCCTGCGCGATCCCCTTACCGCCCAGCCGCACGAACCCGACGTTTCCGCCCTGCTCCGCCTTTGCGACGTAATGAATATTCCGCTTGCGACAAACGTGGCAAGCTGCAAGATATTCCTCGACTATCTTTCGGATATAGACAAAGGAATAAAAAAGTAAAAACGATTTTTCGCATAAAGACTAACCGTCGGAACAGAGAAAATTCCGACGGTTTTTTAATATAAATATCTATACGGATAAACGCGAAACGCTTAAACGCGCTTTCAGGTTATTTCATAGCTGTCGAGATCGTCGGGCACGGTAACCTTTTTATCGGTAGGATACATCTCGGAAGTAATTTCAGCGCTAGGAAAAAGCGAATCGTAACCTTCGAAAAAATAATCAACGGTAGAATTATTGAAATATCCCCCGACAAAAACCAAACAAATAGTGGCGTCGCCCATCATACCGTTATTATAATCATCAAAATTACCGTCAAAAATAAATTTTAATTTAGTTATCTCTCCGTCTTCTATGATCCCTATCTCTGTAGCGCTTTCGCAAAGACCGCTTAATTCATCGGCTATATTCACGGGAAAATATCCAAGCATACTGTTAAAATACCCCGGTTTGACATCCTGACGTATTTTTTTTATCTCCATTGGGTCGCCGTAAGGAAATATCTCATAAGAATATATACCGTCGCTATAAGATGTTACCACTTTTTTTGCGTCGCTGCCGCTCATTTGCATTTTCCCGTCCGAATATTCGGCGACGCAAGTAAGTACAAATTCTTCTTGGTAATAAGGGTTGTAAGAAGATCGACTTTTCGCCTCAAAATTTCCTTCTATCTTAGGGTCAAGCGCCGCCAGCTTCTCGGCGGCCTCTGTTTTGTCGATCGTCTCGTAATTTCCTTCAACGCTTATCGCTTTCCTCGTGTCCGTATTTCCGCAAGCGGTCATTAAAAACAAACCGCTCATTACGGTTACCGTACACATCAAAACGATCAAAAATCTTTTCATTTTGTTTTCCTCCTTTGTCAATTAAATTCTAACACATTAAAATATTAACTCAATTGAGTTATTATGTCAAGCGTTTTGGGTTATGTTGTTAACTCAATTTAGTTTAAAATATACTAAAATGTCAAATACGGGGAAAAATAGAAAAATGGAAATATTGGAAAAAATAGACGCATTAAGAAAAGAACGCGGATGGTCGATTAATAATTTAGCGATGGAAGCCGCGCTCACGCAATCGACTTTAAACAATCTTTACACGCGACATACCGAACCGAAAATTTCCACGCTTAAAGCGATATGCGGAGCGTTCGGCATTACGCTGTCCGAATTTTTTCAGGAGCAAGACGAAAGCGCCGAAAGCGATATCGACGTAACTCTCAATCGAGCCATATCGAAATTATCCGTTCAGCAAAAAAAAGCGCTTATAACCCTATTGGGTTCGTCGCGCCGTCTTTGTAATTAAAAATTTTTAAATCGGATGAAGCGCCGGAAAAATCGGAGCGCTTCTATATCGGTATTATTGCTTTTTGTCCGTCGTTACATCGTTTTCGGATTTTTGGGAACGAACGGCGGTTTTTTCGTTAAACACAATGTGTTTAAGCGTTTTCCGCAGTTGCGGACAGACGACGGACGCAATGGCTATTTTTATACCGTCGCCTATAAGGAAAGGCACTACGCAAATGAGCAATGCCGCTCCGAAACTTATATCGGGCGCTTGCCACATATACCAAACGGTGCCGAACGCGTAAAGCACGACCGTACCGATAATCATGGAAAGCGGATAAATAAACTTCCCGATAATCCTGCGCTTGCCGAAAATGTCCACGAGCACGCCGATGATAAGCGCGCAGAATATATATCCGATTATGTAACCGCCCGTAGGTCCGGCGAGTTTACCGAATCCCCCGCCGCCGCCCGAAAACACGGGCAGACCGATCGCTCCGATTATGACATAGCAAAATACGGAGATCGTTCCCGTCTTCCAATCGACAACGCAAGCCGCAAGATATACTCCGAAGCTCGCAAGCGAAAGCGGCACGGGACCGACGGGAATAGTCCAGGGCGATATCGCGCATATAAGCGCCGTCATTACGGCAGTTACGGTTATTTTTTTTATTGTAATGTTCATTTCAGTTTTAAAGTTATTTCTCCTGCGGCGAAAGACATCTCTTTGCCGTCACGCTCAAGCCGCAGACTGCAATCGTCCGCTATTCCTTTTACCTTCGCTTCGTAATCGCCGTTTACGATCACCGTCTTGCCTATCACGCAGGAACGCGCCCGATACTCGTCGATAAACGCTCCGTCTTTCAAAGCTTCTTCCGCGCCTTTCAGTCTTTTCAGTATTCCGCCCGCAAGCGCGCATCTGTCTATTTTTTTACCGCTTTCCACTTCCACGCTGGAAGCTATACCGTCAAGCTCCTTCGGGAAAGCATGCCGCGTCACGTTCACGCCTATGCCGATTATTACGTAATCGAGTTCGCCGTTCTCCATTCCTACGCTGCCTTCGGTCAGAATGCCGCATATCTTCCTGCCGTTCATATAAAGGTCGTTTACCCATTTGATGTCGACGGGCATGCCGCAAAGCTCTTCCACCGCCTGCGCCGTGGCTACCGCCGTAAATGCCGTTACTTTTCCGCAATCCGCGGCGCTTATTGCGGGACGTATAAGCGCGCTTATGTATAGTCCGCTGCCGTAAGGCGATACGAACGCTCTGCCAAGCCTTCCGCGCCCCGCCGTCTGCCGCTCCGCCAACACAGCCGCGCATTTTACGCCGTCAGCGGCAAGCCGCTTCGCTTCGTCGTTGGTGGATGTCGTTTCCTTCTTTATCGATATTTCCCAACCGCCGCCCGCATACTTGTCCACTCCGCCTATACTGAGCGGATCCGCGCCTATCAGCTTGTATCCCACGTTCGGTACTGCGCTTATTCTGAAACCTTCTTTTTCAAGCGCTTTGATATATTTCCATACCGCGCTACGGCTTATGCCGAGCTTGTCCGCAAGCTGCTGACCGCTCACCGCGCCGCCGTAAAGCTCTGAAATTATGGTGTTTTTGACGTCCATGTCGTGATTATATATGAAATTTCGGCAATTGTCAACCTAAAACACGCAAAAGGTTTACAATTAAGTAAAAATTTAACAAAAAATTTTTCGATAATGTATTCCATTTTTCGTTTTAATGTGATATAATTATTATTCGGAGGAAAAAGGGGCTATGGAAATCGACGATAACAACCCGGTAAATAAGCTCATATTGCTTTTCGTCTTTGATAAAATGGGAATGCCTATAACCGAAAAGACATTACTCGAAATGTGCGCGAGCCGCAACAATTGGATAAATTACATGGAAAGCATAGAATGTCTGGGCGAGCTCGTAGACGCGGGGTTCGTTTTCCGATCGACCAACGAAAGGAGCGATTACTACACTATTACCACTTCGGGCAGAGAATGTTTGGACAGCTTCTTTACGCGTATTCCCGCTTCCAAACGCACGGAAATAGCCGAGTATATCAAAGAAAACAGAATGATGTACAAGCGCGCTCAGGAGTATTTCCGCGGCTATTACAAAAACGACGACGGTTCTTATACCGTGCACCTTAAAATTCTCGACCCTATGAGAACCACTATGGAACTGAAACTAAACGTGGCGAACCGCACCGTTGCCAAGACGGTATACAATAAGTGGGACAACTCCGCCGCGGAAGTGTATTCGATGATATACGAAAAACTCGTAGACTGATATTTTAATTTAGTAAAAACCACCATCATTATATAACAGGAGGCTACAATGGAAATTTACAATACTGCCGGAACGTGTTCGAGACAGATAATTTTCCGAGTAAGCGAAGAAAACAAAATTTCGGACGTAAAATTCATCGGGGGTTGCTCGGGCAATCTTCAAGGTATCGCGAGACTTGTCGACGGACAGGATATCGACGACGTTATCTCTAAGCTTAAAGGCATAATTTGCAGAAGCGGTACTTCCTGCCCCGATCAGCTTGCCCGTGCGCTTATTAAGTATAAAGAAAAAAAAGCGCGCGAAGGCTGAGATTCGTTGCGGTAAGTCGCGAGGTTCGCCCCGCTCTTTATGTAAAAAACCGAAATTATTCATAAAAACGGCTTTGTCAATACAGACGAGCCGTTTTTATAACTTTTTCAGGCTAACGCGGGGCGCGCTGCGCCGTAAAACCAAAAATTTTGACGTTATGCAATAAATCGCTTGACAATCGGCGCCGTCGGTTATATATTATTGTCAATACAATTCAGGTGCGGAAAATATTTTTCCGTGGAAGCGTTAGAATGTACGGCTTTTATAAAACAACATTCGTTTCGGAGCCGTACGGCAGCCGATTTTTTTGTATATTATTTTTACAGCGAGGTATATATCATGGACGAAAACGAACGTACGGAAACAACAGAAGCCGCGCAGAACCAACCCGCGCCGCAGGACGAAAGCCCCGCGACTGCGGACGTCGGAGCAAGCGAACAGCCGCAAAGAAAGAAACTCGGACAGATGAAATTTTCCGAGTGCAAAGGCGGCGGACAAAAATTCGCTTGGCTTATGAATTACATTTTCATCGACGGCATGAGCGGTATGGCGCTCGGACTGTTTGCCACGCTTATTGCGGGAACTATCGTATGGCAGATAGGCAATCTCATCGACAAAGGCGGAAGCAACTTCTTCGGACTCGCGCTCGAAGCGATCGGCAAAGTAGCGCAGATAAGTATGGGCGCGGGCATAGGCGTGGGAGTATGTCTTAAAATGAAAAAGACCTCTCCCCTTGTCGTGGCGAGCGCGTGCGCGGCGGGTATGATCGGTTCTTACGCAAGCACGATAATAGGCTTTACCTATAACTATGAAAATATGACTTATTCGGTAACCGGCGGAATATTAAAAGCGATCGAAGACAACGCTTTGTTCGGAATTTCCGTAAGCGGTCCCGGCGATCCGATGGGAGCATTTATAGGCAGTATGTGCGCGATGGCGCTTGCCAACCTCGTCAGCGGCAGGACGAAAGTCGACATACTCGTCACTCCGCTCGTCGGCGTCATAGGCGGCGCGATAGGCGGTATCGCGATAGGTTTCCCCGTATGGCTCGCACTCAACGCGCTCGGCTCGTTCATAATGTGGGTGGAAACGCTGGGAACTGTCGCCATAGCGATAATGGGTATGATAATAGCGGTAGTCATGGGCGTCGCCCTTACCCTGCCGATTAGCTCCGCGGCGATAGGCGTTTCCATTAATCTTTCGGGTGTTGCGGCAGGCGCGGCTGTCGTAGGTTGCTGCTGTCACATGATGGGTTATGCGGCGATGAGTTTCCGCGAAAACAGATGGGGCGGCGCTGTCGCGCAGGGACTCGGCACAAGCATGCTCCAGATCCCCAACCTGTTCCGCAAGCCGATAATGTTCCTGCCTCCCATAATTTCATCCGCTATACTCGGTACGCTCGCGACGCTGCTCCCCGTCGGCGGCGGATCGCTCGGGCTTATGGCGACGAAAGTGGGCAGCGGAATGGGTACCGCGGGACTTGTCGGACCTATCGATATGCTGTTTGAAATGCTCGGCAATCAGTCGTGTAACGTCGGGCTTACGTTGCTTTGGGTCGCGCTGTTCTGCTTTATTCTCCCCGCCGCGCTCACGCTCTGCATCGGAGAGCTTTTCCGCAAAGCGGGCATAATCAAATACGGCGATCTTAAACTGAGAACGTAAATTTCGTCGCATATTCGTTTCATCGGAAAAACGGCAACAAAACATAACCGCCGCCTTCGGTCAATACCGAAAGCGGCGGATTCTTTTTATTTTATGCGCCAATTTTTGTCTTTATAAGGCGTATCTTCAAAGCCTTGATTTTTTAATTTTTCCACAAGCTTATCCAAACGCTTGCGCCAGAAATTCTTGAAACTTTCGCTTTTACCGAAAAGTTTTACGAGCACGGGGCTGACCGCGTAATAAATTCTTATAAAAAGCCTTCCGAAAAAAGATTTGCCGAGTCTGTCGTCTCTGTAACGTCTGAGTACCCATACGGGCGAGCAGTCGTAAGAACCGTATACCGCCGTCGCCACATAACAACCTTCCTTTAAATCGTATTTAAAGTTAGGTTCGTACCGCCTGATTGTTTCAAAAAGCCGCTTCTGTTCTTTTTTGAAAGCTTCGGCGTCGGGATGTTTGATGGAGACAAGCTTGCTACTGCCATTATAAAAATATAACGAATAACGCCATTTATCGCACGAAACATCGTAAAAGTCAAGCAAGTCTTTCATATAACACACGTAAAGACGTTCATACTCCCGATCGACTTCTGCTATTTTTTTGGAAACATCCACGACGAAAGACTGAGCGCACGTTATGTTTTTCAACAAAAGAAAAAGATTTTTTATTGCTTCCTCGTCAGTTAAATTCGCGTCGTAATTTTTCAATAACCTATTTATCGTGGCGCAATTAAACTTATCCAGCTCAAAAAGGAAAAAATTTACATATTTCAATTCTTCTTCGTCCGACGACGAAAAATCCTTATTACCGAAAGCCTTTCGGAATGTATTGTTTATTAGCAGGTAATTTTTATAGGGCTCGCGCCAACCGACGCAAAGACTTCTGTATAACGCCGCTTCTTCGTTATCCGGATCGGTTTCAAGCACTTTGGTAAAGTTGGTATATGCTCCTTCGTAATCTCCGTTCTGCCAACAGTTTTTACCGAATTTAATCAGTTTACTTACGTCTGCGCCGACAAAAGTAATGTTTTCCGCATGTATGTTGTTATTGTTTATTACGGTGGTTTTATAATTTACTATCGCTTTCTGCGTAATGTATGCCGTGTTGCAATACGGGCATATTCCGCATTCTGTATTTGGATCTATTTCAATATTTGCTCCGCAATTAGTACATTTCGCCTGAATGAGTTCCATATCTTCCCCTTTTTTTCAACTTTAATTATAATATAACATATTCGCAAGTTACTGTCAATAGCGTACCGAATAATTACAGGGGCTGTTGCATTCGGAAATGCGACAGCCCCTTGTTTTATAGCAAAAAACATCGATTTTATCACGGCTTTTATTTATACAAAGCGGATATACGAATTAAAGTTATTATAAGCTTAACGCCGGCGTCCTCCCCCAGCGTCGCCCGTTCGCTTTACTGCGAAACGACGTTCGCCATTTTGTAAAGGTCTTTGCGGAATTTTCTCGGCATGTCGAGCGCTTCGCCGATATCGAGATCGATGATTTTTTCCTTGCTTATTCCGACCGCGCGGTTACCTATATCCTTTTTAAGCAGATTTACCGCATGGTAACCGAACTGGGTTGCGAGCACGCGGTCGCGCATGGACGGAGAACCGCCGCGCTGCTGATGACCGAGCACCGTCGCGCGAATGGAAAGACTGGTTTCGCGTTGAAGGAACCGCATAAGCTCGTCCGCCCCGCAAACGCCTTCCGCAAGAATGACGATACCGCTCGTCTTGCCTTTTTGCGACGCTTCGACTATGTCTTTCTTTATGTCCGAGAACGTCATCTGCATTTCGGGAATTATGATTATTTCCGCGCCGCCGGCTATTCCCGAATAAAGCGCTATATCGCCGCAATGTCTGCCCATGACTTCCACGATCGTGAAGCGGTCGTGAGAGGACGACGTATCGCGTATTCTGTCTATCGCTTCGAGACAGGTGTTGCAAGCGGTATGGAAACCTATGGTAAAATCGGTATAAGACAGATCATTGTCTATCGTGCCGGGTATGCCTACCGTAGGGAAACCTTTTTCCGAAAGCGCGCGTGCGCCGCGGAACGAACCGTCTCCGCCTATGACGATAAGCCCTTCTATTCCTTCCGCGCGCATCTTGGCAATCGCGTCGTCCTGACATTCGGATTTGTGAAAGTCCATACAACGCGCGGTACGGAGGATGGTACCGCCGCGCTGAACGATATCCGAAACGCTTCGCATCTGCATTTCTCTGAACGATCTGTCGAGTATTCCCTGATAACCGCGTTCGATACCCACTACGCTCATGCCGCTGCAAAGCGCTGTCCTGACTGCCGCTCTTATCGCCGCATTCATTCCCGGAGCGTCGCCGCCGCTCGTCAATATTCCTATTCTTTTCATAACGTATTCTCCGTAATTATCGAGTCATCATCGTTTTCGCCGTTTATTATACCATATACGTTTTTCTTTTGCAATGATTTTTGCTTTTATTCGGGCGCGTTTTACGCCAGTTTCACGTCGCCTGCGCCGAGCAGAGTCATAAGCTCCGCGCGTGCGCCCGTCGCGTTAAGCTTTACCGCGGATTTGAAAATCTCGCCTGTATTTTTATTTTTGACGTAAAGCACGTCCTTTCCCGGATAAGCGCGGGCTATTTCCAGAACGTCGCGCATCCTGTCGTCGAAGCTACCGCCGTCGAGATAGCAGCATATCTTTTTTTCGGGCACGTCGTCGCTCTTGTCTACCGCCGTTTCTTTCCACTCTTCGATTTCAGATACCCATACGCTTGCGTTTCTGTCGCCGCCAGCGCTTATTTTTCCCGTTACCGTGACCAATTTATCCGGTTGCATAAGATTTTTAAGCGCAGGCCATCTCGTAGGCGAAACCATTATCTCCACGCTGCCGTAAAGATCTTCGAGCACGCCTATACCGAATTCCTTTCCGTTTTTGGAGAACTTCTTCTCCGCGCTTACTATCATTCCGCCGAGCGCCACCGTCGAGCCGTCCTGAAGCTCGGTTTCGTTAGACGACGCGTTGTCTTCGTCTTCATTGTCGGAGTCGAGTTTGTGAATGTCGGAAGAATTGTAACGCATGGAAGAAAGTATGCCGGTATACGCCTGCAAAGGATGACCCGAAAGATATACTCCCGTCACCTTTTTTTCAAGCTTGAGCTTTTCACGCATCGGATATTCCTCGACTACCGGATATACGAAATCGTCCACTCCCACGTCGGTATCGAAGACGTCGAACATGGACAACTGTCCGCCCGCCTTGGCTTTGTTATCCGAGTTGACGCGATCCACGAGCAGCGGGTACGCCTGCATGAGCACCGCGCGCGGTTTCCCGAAGCAATCGAACGCGCCCGCGCATATAAGGCTTTCTATCATACGGCTGTTTATTTTTAAGTTGTAAAGCCGACTGAGAAATTCGTAAAGGTCTTTGAATTCTCCGCCCTGTCTGCGCTCGGCGACCATTTCTTCCATGATCGCGCTACCTACGCCTTTGATCGCCGCCAAGCCTACGCGCACGCAATCCCCTTCGACGGAAAATCCCACTATCGATCTGTTTATGTCGGGAGGGAGCACTTTGACGTCTTTTTGTTTGAGATAGGTCAGATAATTCGTTATTTCATCTATCTTGTCTATGCGGTTGTTGAGCACCGCGACGATAAACTCTTTCAGGTGATGGCATTTGAGATATGCCGTTTGATACGCTACGTACGCGTAAGCCGCGGCATGCGATTTATTGAACGCGTACGACGCAAAGTCCATCATTTCATTGAAAAGCTGTTCCGCGTCCGCTTCGCTCATTCCGTTCGCCACGGCTCCCGGAACGGCTACCGTAACGCCCTTTTCGTTTGTGAAAGTTCCGCCGTGAACGAAAGTAACGCGTTCCGCGGCAAGCGCGGCGACTTTTTTCTTACTCATCATACGTCGTATGGAGTCCGCGCCGCCCATCGAATACCCCGCAAGCTCGCGGCAAATATTCATGACCTGTTCCTGATAGACCATAACGCCGTACGTCGCTTCGAGATTCTTTTTAAGCGCGGGGTGCTTGTATTTTATCTCGTCGGGGTGCTTTTTGTTGTAGACGTAAGTCTTTATATACTGCATGGGACCGGGACGGTAAAGCGAGATTCCCGCTATTATATCTTCTATACAGTCGGGTTTCAAATCTTTCATGAAATTCTTCATACCGCCGCTTTCAAGCTGGAAAACCGCATGCGTGTCGCCTTCGCCAATCATACGGTACACTTCGCGATCGTCGTATTTCATGGAATAAAAGTCTATCCGCTTACCCGTAGTCTGCTCCACAAGGTCTATCGCCTTTTTTATATCGGTAAGGTTCATTAGCCCCAAAAAGTCCATTTTGAGCAGTCCGAGCTCTTCCACCTGTATCATATTGTACTGACAAGCGACGACTCCCTGTCCGTTCATGGCAAGCGGCGCGTGCCGACTTATCGGATCTCGGCAAATTATGACGCCTGCGGCGTGCAGTCCCGTTTGGCGCGGCATACCTTCTATTTCCACCGCGATGTCCAACACCTGGCGAAGCAACGGGTCGTTGTCGTATATCTCTTTGAGATCGGCGATCTCGTGACTGACACCGTCGCGGTCGAGCTTTTTGCCGAGCACGTGCTCGATTGTAAGCTTGCCCATCATCTTGGGCATCAGTTTGGTTATCTTGTTCATTTCGGCAAAAGGAACGTTGAGCACTCTGCCTACGTCTTTTATCGCCGCTTTAGCCGCCATGGTTCCGAACGTGCAGATCTGCGAGACATGATCGTCGCCGTACTTTTCGCGCACGTAATCTATGACTTCTCCCCTGCGTTCCACGCAGAAGTCGATATCGAAATCGGGGTTGGAAACGCGTTCGGGATTGAGAAAACGTTCGAAGAACAGATCGAAGCCGAGCGGCTCGATCTTGGTTATCCCTATCGCGTACGCTATTATACTGCCCGCTCCGCTACCTCTGCCCGGACCTACGGGTATGCCCATTTTTTCCGCCTGGTTTATAAAGTCCCAGACTACGAGAAAGTAATCGGTAAAGCCCATGCCTGAAACCACGCTGAACTCGTAATCCGCGCGCTCCTTGATTGCGGGCGTGATCTTTCCGTATTTGCGTTTAAGCCCTTCGTCAAGGAGCTGACGCAGATATTCGTCGCTGGAAAGCCCGCCGGGCGGGTTGTAAACGGGATAAAGCATCTTCCTTTCGAAATAGCTCTTGCAGTCGTCGCATTTATCCGCTATTTCCAATGTGTTGTCCAGCGCGTCGGAAAGCGAAGGAAACACCGATTCCATTTCTTCGCGGGATTTAAGATAAAATTCTTTGGTCGGGAAGTAGCTGTCGTCGTCCACCCCTTCGGCGCTCTCCGCCACCGACGGTTCGTTGTCTTCTTCCGCGGGCAGTTTATCGCCGAACGCTATACATTGAAGCACTTTCTGCGTGCGGGCGTCCTTTTTCCGCAAATAATGCACGTCGTTCGTCGCGACTAATTTTACTCCGTTCGCACGGGCGATGCTTATCAGATACGGCAGCACCGTTTTCTGAGAACGCAGATTATGATCCTGGATCTCCACGTAATAATCGTCTCCGAACAGCGCTTTGAATTTTTTGACTACCCTGTCCGCCTCTTCGAGATCGCCCGCGAGTATTGCCTGCGGAAGCTCTCCGGCTACGCATGCCGAAAGACAGATAAGCCCTTCGCTGTGCTCGGAGAGCAAGTTGAAATCGATACGCGGTTTACGGTAAAACCCCGCCGTGAACCCTTCCGAAACAAGCTTTATCAGGTTATGATATCCCGTCTCGTTCTTACAAAGCAATATAAGGTGATTTGCCTTATACGACTTATCGTTCGGCGCGGGTCTGGAACGCATGTCCTTTGCGGTATACACTTCGCATCCGATTATCGGTTTGACCTTGAACGTATGGTCGGGATTTTTATTATACGCCGCCGCTTCCTTAAAAAAGGACATCGCGCCGTACATGTTTCCGTGATCGGTTATCGCCACGGCAGGCTGACCGAGCTCGGCGCACCGCGCAAAAAGTTTGCTTATCTTGGTCGCGCCGTCAAGCAATGACTATTCCGTATGAAGGTGCAAATGCACGGAGTGTTTTTTATCGCTCTTTTTTTTCGTCCGTTTCGTCTGTTTTTTCGTATACGCGGAGTTTTTCCGCATAACGCGTGAGTTTTTCAAGCCTATGGCTCACGCATGATTTGCTTACGCCGAGCATTTCCGCGAGCTCGCTCATTGTTATTTCGGGATATGTCCGTCTTAAATGCGCCGTGGTCTGCAACTTGTCGCCCAGACTTTCCAATCCTTCCTTGGAATCGATATACTCTATCGCGTCTATCTGTCTGGACGCGGCTTCCACCGCCCTGTCTATATTCGCCACGTCGCAGTTCTGAGCCGCCGCCGCGCGCTTGCCCATAAAAGAATCCACCATGGCTTTCTGCACTTCGAGCGCGGCTTTCTGCGCGCCCATATATACCAGCAGATCGCTTATCTTTTCCTTGCTTTTTACATGCACCGTATATTTTTCGCCGCGCATGCCTCTACCCGCTCCGCTTACCACTTCTCCGATAAGCGCGTAAGCGTCGTCGCGAAGCGCTTCGCCCGAAAAAGCGAATTCCATGTGGTCGTTTTTTCCGACGGACAAAAAGCCGCCGCCGAGAAACATTCCGCGCAGAGCGCTCCGTTTCCCGCTGTCTTTTCGCACGAGTTCGGGCGAAAGCCCTTTTATTTGTTTTATTACTCCGCCCGAAGCGGAAAATATCATTAACTCTTCAAGCAGTTTCGCGCCGTCCGAAAACGTCACCGAAATATGCTTTCCGCGTTCAGTTACGGGCGGAGCTATCATCAGCGTGAGCGCCAGACCGCGTAAAAGCTCGGGCAGTTCGGAATTGTCCGTCATCATCGTCACACCAGCTTCCCCGCCGCTTATCGTCACGCTCCCCGCCGTATGCAGTAAAGCGGAAAGCTCCGCTAACGCGTCGTAACGGTTGCCGGGAATTATTCGGGCAAGCTCCCGTTTGGCTTTTAAACTTAAAGTCTGCGTTTTTCGATCTCCTTTCCGCGTCTGAAAGACGGCGCCGCGTCGAGATTGACCACTAACGATTCTGGCAAACC
>CALWBH010000058.1 GCA_944376015.1 uncultured Clostridia bacterium | reverse complement strand
GATGTGTATTAATGTGAAATCATTAAAACGGTATTGCTGACTTCTTTAACGCCGTCTGATTTGTATTAAAATTAAAAGCGCAGACAAAACAACTTTGTCTGCGCTTTCCGATCGAACGGGGTCTTTTTTCTTGAACTTTGCGGAGCGCTCTCCGCTCGTGATTCTCGCTTACGCTCGAATGATAGGGACTGCTTGTGCCGCTTTGTTTCGGTAATTGCTTTGCGCGCGTTTATCGGTGCGATGCTATCGCGAAGGTCATAGGTTCGAGTCCTATTGTCTTGCAAAAAATAAATACCCTAATGTTTGTACATTAAGGTATTTTTTGGGTTTAGTGGATAAAAATGCTACCCTTCAAACCGAGCAGAAGGGTTGCAGATCGTGTACTTTCAAATGCGAGAACGAGGGAGTTTACTAAAACGTAAATGACCGATGTCCGAGACATGAAGAAAGGGCGCGAGATGCGCCCTTATCCTCGGTTTGGTGGAAGCTACAGGGATCGAACCTGTGACCCTCTGCTTGTAAGGCAGATGCTCTCCCAGCTGAGCTAAGCTTCCTTAAGGGCGGTGCGTCCGCCCGAATTTCTATGGTATCCCTATCGGGACTCGAACCCGAGTTTCCACCGTGAAAGGGTGGTGTCTTAACCGCTTGACCATAGGGACTCGTGGTAGCGGCGGGTGGATTCGAACCGCCGACCAATCGGGTATGAACCGAGTACTCTAGCCAACTGAGCTACGCCGCCACATTTTTAAAAGGCTTAGTTATTGTAGCAGATACTACGGCAAAAGGCAAGCATTTTCGCCTCTTTTTTCAAAAAATTTATATAATGCCGCGTTGTCGCGCGTCGGCAATCGTTTGTGCGCGTTTTACTCCGCAACTGACGTTTTTTCGCGTTGCAAGCGTTGCGAAAGCGTAACGCTGCGCGTTGCCGCAAAGGGCAAGCGAAATTATCGAAACCGTCAATGGTTTGTAGTGCGGCGACGGTCAAACGCTTCGCGCGCCGTAGCGATGCAAAAAGCGATTGACGGAGCCCCCGGCGTACGTTCCGCAAGGGCAAGGCAAGGTATGGGAAATGCGGCTGCTCGCATTCAGGAAATAATAATATTAAAAAATAAATAAAGTAGAACAATAAAAGCCGTTTAATTTAGATTTAAAAGAAGCAGTTATTGAATAAAGAAACTATTAATTCTACCGGGTAGCAATGCAGCTATATTTTTGAGATAGAATTCGCATTCTTTCACCGAGCGAAAGACGAGGGCAGCCGCCGACTAGGTGACCCTGCGGCGTGCTGAAAAATGCGGATTATAGCCAAAAAGATAGCTGATTTTGCGTCCGGCAGTGCGTTAAGTCAGCAAAAAATGCTTGAAGCTCGTAACTTCAAGCATTTTTTGCGGTTAAACTTAACGCGAGCAACCCTTTGGTCGCCCGCGCGATTTTGAACGACTATATGATCGCAACGCTCATTTTGCGGACAAAAAGTTCAACGCGCCGAGCACTGCGCTTACCGCTTTTTCCGCGGCTTTCGTTTTAAAAACATAATACTCCATACCGTCTCCGCCGTCCGAAACGACTTTAACGCAGGCTACGGGAATACCCGACCTCACGCATACCTGTACCACCGCAGAGCACTCCATATCCACGGCGATCACATCGGGAAATCGCGAAAGTATGGCTCGCTTCTGTTCTTCGTTTCCTATAAACTGTTCACCGGTGGCAATGATACCGCGATAGGCGTTACCTGCCTCGGCAAGCGCTTCCGAAAGCCGTTTATCGGGCATTAGAACGGTTTTTCCGACGATGTCGATAAATCCGTCGCTCTCGCCGAGTATGGCTACGTCGTGCTGAATAAAGCCGTCGGGTACGATAAGATCGAGGTGTTTCAGTTTGCCGCCTATTGCGCCGGCTATCCCCGTCATGAATACGGCGTCTACGTGAAATCTGCATATCAGAACGCTTGCGGCGAACGCGGCGTTCACTTTCCCTATGCCCGATTGAACGCATACGACGTTTACTCCCGAGATTTTACCCGAAACAAACTCCGAGCCGCCGATATTTCTCCGCCTTACGTCCTTCGTTTCGGCAAGAAGCCTTTCGAGCTCGGCGTCCATGGCGCCTATTATACCGATTTTTTTATAAGTCTCCATGAGCATATTTTAGCACAAACCCGCCGCAATCGCAAGGGTTTGACGGCGCTACGCGAAAATGAAACGTAAATTACACAAGGCGACTCTTATATGTTTAAATGCGGCTTCTGCTTCGGGTATATTCCGTCAAACGTCGTACGGGCGCGAAAAAAAGACCGATTTTTCAATCGGTCTTTTTTTCGCGATTTATTGTTTTTCAGTTCTGCTGTTCTTTTTTCTCGGCGGGAGAGACGCCCCTGTATGCCTTCATACCCGTACCTGCGGGAATGAGTTTACCGATTATGACGTTCTCTTTAAGACCGCGGAGCATATCGCGCTTATTCTTGATAGCCGCTTCGGTGAGCACTCTCGCGGTTTCCTGGAAGGACGCCGCGGAAAGGAAGGAATCGGTCGCAAGCGCGGCTTTGGTGATACCGAGAAGGGTGGGTTTCGCCTGAGCCGGTATGCCGCCGTTTTCGATGACCTTGTCGTTCGCTTCCATAAACTCGCTGATATCCACCATGCTTCCGGGCAGGAAATCGGTAGAACCGCTTGTCTCCACCCTGACTTTTTTAAGCATCTGGCGCACGATCGTTTCGACGTGTTTATCGTTTATCTTGACGCCCTGGCTGCGGTAAACGGACTGCACTTCTTTAAGCAGGTATTCCTGTACCGCGTTCTTGTTCTTGGTGGACAGTATGTCGTTGGGATTGATGGGACCTTCGGTAAGCGGATCGCCTGCGGTAATGCGCGCGCCGTTTTTGATATTGCGTTTAAGCTTAGCCGCATAGGGTATCGAGTAAGACACCTCTTCCCCGTCGTCCGTCGTAACGATAACGTCGCGTCTGCCGTTTTCTTCCTTGATGGTGATAACGCCTTCCGTCGCGGATATCGTCGCAACGCCCTTGGGCTTACGCGCTTCGAAACGCTCTTCGCCTCTCGGAAGACCCTGCGTGATATCGTCCGCCGCCGCGACGCCGCCGCTGTGGAAGGTACGCATCGTAAGCTGCGTGCCCGGCTCGCCTATCGACTGAGCCGCGATTATACCGACGGCTTCGCCGATACGTATGGGAGAACCGTTCGACATATCTTTACCGTAGCACTTCGCGCACATACCGTGCTTGCTCCGACAGGTAAGCGCCGTTCTGATGACTACCGAAGCCAGACCTGCTTCGACTATCTTCTTCGCGTCGTCTTCGCTTATCATCGTATTCATCGCTACGAGTATTTCGCCCGTTGCGGGGTCCTTAACGTCTTCGGCGGTATAGCGACCGTTGAGACGGTCTTCGAGACTTTCTATAAGCGAGCTGATGACTTTAACTTCGCTCACGCCTTTTTCGATTATCTCGCGCGCTTTGTTTTCGGTTATTTTACCGCCCGCCTGGACGATGACCTTACCGTCGGCGTCCGTGATGGCGTCCACTGTGTACTTGGGCGCTTTCTTATCGAAGATGCTTGCCATGGTAGCCGCGCGTTCTTCTTTGGTCGAAGTCTTGATCTCCACGGTAATGGGATTTCCTTCGACGATAGCGAACGTTCTGATGCCTTTGGGCGGCATACCTTCGTAGCAGTCTTCTTCCATGACGATAACGTCCTGCGCAACGTCGACGAGACGACGAGTAAGATAACCCGAGTCCGCCGTTTTAAGCGCGGTATCGGCAAGACCTTTACGTCCGCCGTGAGACGCTATGAAATATTCGAGAACGCTAAGTCCTTCACGGAAGTTGCTCTTGACGGGCACTTCCAGCGTTTTACCCTGAGGGTTGACCATGGGTCCGCGCCAGCCCGCGAGCTGTATCATCTGCGTTATCGAACCGCGGGCGCCCGACGTAGCCATCATGGATATCGGGTTGAACGTTTCGAAGCTCTTTTTGAGCTCGGCGCTCATTTCCTTGTTTATGTCTTTCCAGATAGCGATGACTTTATTGTACTTTTCGTCTTCGGTAAGGAAGCCCTCTTTGTAAAGCTCTTCCACCTTTATGACCGCTTCGTCGCCCTTTTCGATAAGCTCCTTCTTCTTGGGCGGTATCTTCATATCGAACACCGAAGTGGTGATTGCGCCGATAGTGGAATATTTGTAACCGAGCGCTTTGATGTTGTCGAGCACTTTACTCGTTTCGGTCGCGCCTTTCTTCTTGAAGGTGATGTCCACGATATCTCCGAGCACGCCTTTGTCGACGACCTTGTCGATTTCCAGCTTGAACATATCGTCTTCCGTCTTACGCTCCACGAATCCGAGATCCTGCGGTATAGCCTCGTTGAATATTATCTTTCCGACGGTGGTATCGATGAGCTTGTGCTTCGTCTCGCCGTTTATTTCCCTGAACAAACGGACTTTGATTTTGGATTGAAGGGAGATCTCGCCGTTCTGGTAAGCCATTTTGGCTTCGTCGGTATCGCAGAACACCTTGCCTTCGCCTTTCGCGCCCGGACGTTCTATCGTCAGATAGTAAACGCCCATGACCATATCCTGCGACGGCGTACATACCGGTCTGCCGTCGGACAGCTTGAGTATGTTGTTGGAAGCGAGCATGAGGAAACGCGCTTCCGCCTGCGCTTCGAGCGACAAGGGCACGTGTACCGCCATCTGGTCGCCGTCGAAGTCCGCGTTGAACGCACCGCACGCGAGCGGGTGAAGCTTTATCGCTCTGCCTTCGACGAGCACCGGTTCGAAAGCCTGTATACCGAGACGGTGCAACGTCGGCGCACGGTTGAGCAATACGGGGTGTTCCTTAATAACCTTTTCGAGTACGCCCCACACGCTCTTGTCTGCGCGATCGACCACGCGTTTAGCGCTCTTTATATTATGCGCTTTGCCCTGCTTGACAAGCTCTTCCATGACGAAAGGACGGAAAAGTTCGAGCGCCATTTCCTTGGGCAGACCGCACTGATACATTTTGAGTTCGGGACCGACGACGATGACCGAACGTCCGGAATAGTCCACGCGCTTACCGAGCAGGTTCTGACGGAAACGTCCCTGTTTACCGCGCAGCAATCCCGAAAGACTTTTAAGCTCTCTGTTGCCCGCGCCCGATACCGCTTTACCGCGCCTACCGTTATCGATGAGCGCGTCCACCGCTTCTTGAAGCATGCGCTTTTCGTTGCGTACGATTATATCGGGAGCGGCAAGCTCTATCAGCTTTTTAAGACGGTTGTTACGGTTGATAACGCGCCTGTAAAGATCGTTAAGGTCGCTTACCGCGAATCTTCCGCCGTCGAGCTGCACCATGGGGCGCAGATCGGGGGGAATTACGGGCAGAACGTCCATTACCATCCATGTAGGGTCGTTCCCGCTTCTTCTGAACGCGTCGAGAATATCCAGGCGCTTTATCGCCTTGACCTTCTTCTGACCGCTGGAATTGTCTACTATTTCCTTTACCTTTTTGTATTCTTCTTCGACGTTGATGTCCGAAAGCAATTTTTTGATCGCTTCCGCACCCATGCCGACCTTGAAGGATTTTTCGCCGTAAAGCTCGCGCGCTTCGAAAAGCTGTGCGTCCGTGAGTATCTGCTTATATTCGAGCGGAGTATCGCCGGGATCGGTAACTATATAATTGACGAAGTATACCACCTGTTCGAGCGCTTTGGCTCCCATATCGAGCATGAGCGCTATTCTGCCGGGAACGCCTTTGAAATACCAAATATGCGTTACGGGTGCGGCAAGCTCTATGTGTCCCATGCGCTCGCGGCGCACTTTGGATTTAGTGACTTCGACTCCGCACTTGTCGCAGATTATGCCCTTGTAGCGTATGCGCTTGTATTTTCCGCAATGACATTCGTAGTCCCTGTACGGTCCGAATATGCGCTCGCAGAACAGTCCGTCGCGTTCGGGCTTCTGAGTACGGTAGTTTATGGTTTCGGGTTTGGTCACTTCGCCGTGCGACCATTCGCGTATTTTATTGGGACCGGCAATGGCGATCTCCATCGAGTCGCAACTGTTAAGTTCAAACATGATTATTCGTCCTCCTTGCCTTCGTCGTCGATGCCGAGGTCGTCGTCATCGAAGTCCAGATCGTCGAGATCGTCAAGATCGTCGGGGTCTCTGTCCGTGAACGGGTCGTCTATCTCCGGGTCGTCTTCGAGCAGGAGAGACGCGTCGCCCATGCCGCTGTCGCTCGTATCCTCGTCATCCAGCGTGATATCGTCGAATGCGTCGAGATCGATCTCTTCTTCGAGCACGAGCTTTCCGTTTTCGAAATGCTTGCTCTTCTTGGTAGGCGCTTCGTAGGTGTCCGCTTCGTCTTCGGTGATATCCTTTATCGATATCTCCTTGTTCTCGTCGTTAAGCACCTTGATGTCGAGACCGAGCGCCTGCAATTCTTTGATAAGGACTTTAAACGATTCGGGAACGCCGGGTTCGGAAACGTTCACGCCCTTGACGATGGATTCGTAAGTCTTTACTCTGCCTACGATGTCGTCCGACTTGACGGTCATTATCTCTTGAAGGATATTTGCCGCGCCGTATGCGTAGAGCGCCCAGACTTCCATTTCGCCGAAACGCTGTCCGCCGAACTGCGCTTTACCGCCGAGCGGCTGCTGCGTGACGAGACTGTAAGGTCCGATCGAGCGCGCGTGCATCTTGTCGTCGACAAGGTGGATCAGTTTGAGCATATACATATATCCGACCGTAGTGCGGTTTTCGAAAGGCTCGCCCGTTCTTCCGTCGTACATCTGTATCTTGCCGTCCACTTCCCCGTCGGGATTGACGTAACCGTTGTCTTTGAGCAGTTTTTCTATATCGCTTTCGAGCGCGGAGTCGAACACGGGAGTAGCGACTTTCCAACCGAGCGCTTTTGCCACGAGTCCGAGATGCACTTCGAGCACCTGACCGATGTTCATACGCGAAGGCACGCCGAGCGGGTTGAGCACGATTTGAAGGCGCGTGCCGTCCGCCATGAAAGGCATATCTTCTTCGGGGAGCACTCTGGAAATGACGCCCTTGTTACCGTGACGTCCCGCCATCTTGTCTCCGACGCCTATCTTACGTTTCTGCGCGATATAAACTCTGACGACTTTGTTCACGCCCGGACTCATTTCGTCCTTATTGGCGCGAGTGAACACTTTGACGTCGACGACTATACCGCCCTCGCCGTGCGGCACTTTGAGAGAGGTGTCGCGCACTTCGTGCGATTTTTCACCGAATATGGCGCGCATGAGCCGCTCTTCGGGAGTGAGATCCGCCTCGCCCTTCGGCGTAACCTTACCGACGAGTATGTCGCCGCTCGTGACTTCCGCGCCGACGTATACGATACCGTTTTCGTCGAGATTTTTAAGCGCGTCTTCGCCTACGTTGGGAATGTCGCGGGTTATTTCCTCTTCGCCGAGCTTGGTGTCGCGCGCTTCCATTTCGTATTCCGCGATATGAATGGAAGTAAACACGTCGTCTTTGACTATGCGTTCGCTGATAAGGATTGCGTCTTCGTAGTTATAGCCCTCCCAGCTCATGAAGCCTACGAGTATGTTGCGTCCGAGCGCAAGCTCTCCGTTCTGAGTGGAATGACCGTCGGCAAGCACGTCGCCCGCCTTTATCTTCTGTCCCTTGGAAACTATGGGTTTCTGGTTCAGACAGGTGCCCTGGTTGGAGCCCTGGAATTTTTTGAGAGTATATACGACGTTGTCGCCGTCGTCTTCGCTGACCTTGATCGTGTCCGCGTCTACGTACGTCACCGTACCGCTCTTACGCGCAAGCACCATGACGCCCGAATCGTAAGCTATCTTATGTTCGATACCCGTACCTATCATGGGCGCTTCGGGTTTGAGCAGAGGAACCGCCTGACGCTGCATGTTGGAACCCATGAGCGCGCGGTTGGTATCGTCGTTTTCAAGGAAAGGTATAAGCGACGTCGCAACGGAAACGAGCTGACGGGGAGATACGTCAACGTAGTCTATTTCTTCCCTGTCGAACTCCTTAATATCGTCGCGGAAACGCGCAAGCACACGGTGGTTCTCGAACCAGCCGTCCGCTCCGAGCGGCTCTTTCGCCTGAGCGACGATGTATCTGTCTTCGCGATCCGCGCTGAGATATTCCACCTCGTTGCTGACGCTGCCGCCGACGACGTTGCCGTTTTCGTCGTATTTCTTGATGACCTTACGGTAAGGCGCTTCTATAAAGCCGTACTCGTTTATCTTCGCGTATGCCGAAAGCGAAGATATAAGACCGATGTTCTGTCCTTCGGGCGTTTCTATCGGGCACATTCTGCCGTAATGCGAATAGTGCACGTCGCGCACGTCGAAAGTCGCGCGGTCGCGGTTAAGTCCGCCGGGACCGAGCGCGGAAAGTTTACGCTTGTGAGTAAGCTCGCTTATAGGGTTGGTCTCGTCCATGAACTGCGACAGCTGCGAAGAACCGAAGAATTCTTTGAGCGCGGCGGTCACGGGACGGATGTTGATGAGCGTCTGCGGAGTAAGCTCGGAATCGGACTGTATCTGCATTCTTTCGCGCACCACGCGTTCGAGTCTTGCGATACCTATTCTGAACTGGTTCTGAAGCAACTCGCCTACGCTGCGCACGCGACGGTTACCGAGATGGTCGATGTTGTCCGTCGTGCCGATGCCGTAGTGCAAACCTATGATATAGTTTACCGAACTGAGAATATCGGCTACGGTGATGTGCTTTTCGGCAAGTCTGTCGGCGTTATCGCGGCAAAGCTCCGCAAACGCGGTCTTGTCGCCGTTCGCCTGACCTTCAAGCTCTTTGAGCACTTCGTACGAAACGCTTTCGGTTATTCCGAGCTCTCTCGGATCGCCGTCGATATATCCGTCGAGATCGACGTGCCCGTTACCCATTACGTAGAACGGCTCGTCCTTACCTTCGACCACGATCGCCACTTCGTTTATGCCGGCGTTGCGAATACGCTCCGCCGTTTCTTCGCTTATGACGTCGCCCGCTTTTACGTAAAGCACGCCGTCGCCGTCGACAATGTCCTCAGCCGCTACCTGCTCGGTTATACGCGCCGCAAGATTGAGCTTTTTATTGAGCTTATATCTGCCCACGCGCGAAAGATCGTACTTTCTTCTGTCGAAGAACAACGACCTGATATACCCGCGGATAGCGTCGGTATTTACCACTTCGCCGGGGCGAAGCTTTTTGTTGAGTTCGGTAAGTCCGTCGTCATTGCTTTTCGCCACGTCCTTTTCGCACGTCTGAACGATGATGGGCTCGTTATGGAATATCCTGCAAATGGACTCGTCGTCGCCGAAATCCCCCGTCGTTACCGCACTGAGCGCACGGATAAGCGTGGTGATGGGCACTTTACGCTGACGGTCGACGTGAACGGCAAGCGTACCCGAAGACTCCATCTCGTATTCCAGCCACGCGCCGCGCGAAGGAATGGACTGAGCGGTGTAATATATCTTACCCGTTTTCTGATCCTTCGTTTCGTCCGAGAAATACACGCCCGGACTGCGTACGAGCTGGGAGACGATAACACGCTCCGCGCCGTTGATGATAAACGACCCGTTGGGAGTCATCTTGGGCATATCGCCCATGAACACTTCCTGCTCGCTCATCTGTCCGCTTTCTTTGTAAACAAGACGTACTTTTACTTTGAGCGGAGTCGCATAAGTCGCGTCGCGGTCTTTACATTCCTTCTCGGTGTACTTCGGCTTGTCGTCGATGTGGTAAGAAAGAAAGTGCAGCTCTATCCTTCCCGAAAAATCGGTTATGGGAGAGAAATCTTTGAACACTTCGCCTATACCGTTTTCGAGAAAATCGCTGTACGACTTCTTCTGTACTTCGATCAGGTTGGGCATGCCTATAACTTCGTCCACCTGCGCGAAGCTGTGCCGTTCGGTGTTACCGTACATTACTTTACGGATTTTTCTTTCAGCCATATATTCTCCTTGGTGCCCGATCCGCATCGCAGACCGTGCCACGTTGATTTACTTTGTTTACAGCCGCGCCGTCAAACGCGGCGTTCCGCGCTAACGCGCGTAAAATCCCGGATCCGAGCCGTTCGTCTCCGAGCACGTAAACGCAAGACAATAAAAAACACCCACAGCCGTAATTTCATCATTTGCGGCTTCGGGTATCGTTTGATCTTGATTTACCTGCTTTCCGGTTTTCCGAACAATTTGCTATCCTTTAATTCGGCGTTCGACGCCGATCGAATGCTCCCTTCATGCTAACATAAAACCGAAAAGGGCAAAAAATCAGTTTATTATCGCTTAGTATCATATCACGCGCGCGCGTGACATGTCAAACGATTTTTTGCGATTTTTCAAAATTTTTTTCGCTTTTTTGATTTTTATTCCGTTCTTTCTGCGTTTTTAGCGCGAAAATACGCGAAAAACGACGTTTGACTCTCATTTTCTCCGATTACGCTTGACCGAACCTGATTTCGGGTGTATCATATTATCATGCAAGTCCGCGAAAGGCGCGGCGAACACCGCCGCTCGCTCTTAAACAAAGCGCGGACCGAAAGGAGAAAACATGAAACCGCCTTCCGACCCCGTGATACTTCTCAGCTGGGTAAACACCGAACTGCGCGACAAATATCCTTCCCTCTCCGATCTTTGCGAGGAAGAGGGGCTGGACGAAAACGCCCTGCGCGAAAAACTCGCCTCGGTCGGCTATACTTACGACGAAAAGCTGAACAAATTCATATAAAGCGTTACGCAACTAAACGCACCCATGCCAAACAGATGTCGTGCGGTTTTTTAAGCATGATTGCGCAATGCGTATAGGAGCAGATTATATTAAAACGAAATAAAGCCGAAATCGGCAACTGTCACATTTGTTTCGCTCAATTCAAGAATCGTACTCAAACCGATTACATTCATTCTCATACTTATGGCTGCTAATTTTTTCGCATCCGTACTCACTGATGACGGGAAAGTCGATGAACTCGGAGATAACATTGCAGTATTGTCAGTAAAAGACGATGCCGTTAAATACCCTGCCATTTTATACTCGCTGTACCCCGTCTTTAAGGTTAGCCCCCATAAATACGATGTACTTACATTATCCATAATCAAAAGCGTTGACGCTTCGGCATCCGAATTTGCCGTAGTGTTACCGATAGTAACTCCATTATCAGAGTAATCATATATAATCAACAAAATAACATTTTCTACTTTTGTTCCCAAAACATAATTTCCGTCAATATATTCCCCGTTATTTTTTATATATCCCGTCAGCGCATCGTAATAGTCAATTCCGCAAACGGAGCAAGTACCGAAACCGGTATGCTCCGCACATATTTTAACGTTTCCGTTACCGTACGGATAATCATAATCAAAATCATCTCCGCAACCCGAAAGGGTATATGCACATGTACATAATACAATACACATAATCAGCACCGTTATCGCTTTACCTGTTTTGTTTTTCATTATTATACTTCCTTTGTACATAATTAGGTATTACCTAATTATAATTATAAGTTAAGTATAACCTAATTGTCAAGTAAAATTAGGCTATACTTAATATAATAATGATATGGATAAAAATCTCGATCAAATAATAAGCGAAAACATAAGAGCGGAAATAGAAAGTTCAGGGAAGACAAAAACGGAGATAGCGCATGCGATAGGCGTATCCAAGCCTACGGTATCCCAATATCTTTCGGGTAAAATTCAACCCTCTCTGTCCACCCTTTCCAAATTGTGCACGTTTCTCGGTTGCTCGGCGGACGACATACTTAACATAAAGTAAATACTTCTATCCGAAGTTCCGAGTTTCGGCAACAAGTTACGCTTTTGTTTTATAATTTGCTCTGTTCGGATTTTCAGATATATTTCAAATCGATCACGCGTTATTTATGCCCTCCTGCGATATATTTTAGTCGCTGTCGATCGCTTTGACTTCACTTTAACGCGTAAGGTTTATTAATG
>CALWBH010000057.1 GCA_944376015.1 uncultured Clostridia bacterium | reverse complement strand
GAAGAAGACGGTATGCACGGGCATATAGACGAAGAAGCGGTGATTGTGGACGAGTTTTCGATGGTGGACGTATGTCTGTTCGCCGCACTGCTCAAAGCGATGCGGAGCGACGCGAAACTCGTTATAGTGGGCGACGCGGATCAGCTTCCGAGCGTAGGCGCCGGCAACGCGCTCGGCGATATAATCGCGTGCGGAGAGATCCCCGTCGTAAAGCTTACGCGTATTTACCGTCAGGGAGACGGAAGCGGCATAACGGTAAACGCGCACAGAATAAACGAAGGAAAGCTGCCCGATCTTAAAAACACGGGAGGCGAATTCTTTTTTATGCGAGCTCCCACTGCGGCGAATGCGGCGGAGATTGTGCGCGAGCTGGTAACCCGCAGACTGCCGACCTATCTCGGTTGCGATCCCAAGACGGTACAAGTACTTTGCCCCGTAAAGAACGGCGACGCGGGGTGCAACAATCTCAACAGGCTGTTGCGCGACGCGCTCCTGCCCGACCGCACGGAAGAAATAACGGTGGGCGACAATACGTTCTCCGCCGGCGATAAAGTAATGCACACGGTAAACAACTATCGATTATCGTGGACGCGCGGCGGCGTGACGGGCGAAGGCGTGTTTAACGGCGATATGGGAATAGTGGAAGAAGTCAGACCGGCAAGCGGAGAAATGATAGTGCGTTTCGAAGACGGACGCGTGGCGACGTATGCGGGGGACGACAAAACGCAGCTTATGCTTGCTTACGCGGTAACCGTGCATAAGAGCCAGGGCAGCGAGTACGAAGGAGTAGTGATACCTCTCGTAGGCGGAAATTATATGATAATGACGCGCAATCTGCTGTACACTGCGGTCACGCGCGCGCGGCGACTCGCGGTAATAGTAGGTACCGAAGAAACGGTCGCGCGTACGGTAGGGAACAACTATATACGCAAAAGGTACTCTTTGCTTAAAAAACTGATAGGCGACGCGCGCCGTAAGATAGACATTCTTTACGGCGACGAAGATGAATACGGAGATTTTGCGGAATAAATGCCGCAACGGTTAAAAAACAGACTTAAAACGTTTGTTAATTCCGCGGCGTTGCGTTATAATAAAACCATCGAAGAACGGGAGAGAGAATATGAAAACGGATATTGAAATAGCGAACGAAGCGAAGCTGCTTCCCGTAGCGCAGGTAGCGGCAAAACTCGGTATAGCCGCGGACGATCTCGAAATGTACGGCAAATATAAAGCCAAGATATCCGCCTACGGCAAAAAGCGCGGAAAGGCGGTGCTCGTAACCGCGATAAATCCCACGCCCGCCGGCGAAGGAAAGACAACCGTTTCCATCGGGCTTGCCGACGGTATGGCGCGTTTGGGCAAAAACGTTTGCCTTGCCCTGCGCGAACCTTCTCTCGGACCGGTGTTCGGTATAAAGGGCGGCGCGACGGGCGGCGGTTATGCGCAGGTAGCGCCCATGGAAGATATCAACCTGCATTTTAACGGCGATTTTCACGCGATAACTTCCGCAAACAATCTGCTTTCGTCGCTTATCGACAACCATATTTTTCAGGGCAACGCGCTTAAAATAAAGAACGTTACCTGGCACAGATGTCTCGATCTCAACGACAGAAGTCTCAGAAACGTTAAGTGCGGTATCGGTTATAACGAGCGCGACGATCATTTCGACATAACGGCGGCGAGCGAAGTCATGGCGGTGTTCTGTCTTGCGAGCAATCTCGCCGATCTTAAAAAACGTCTCGGCGACATCGTTATCGGAACGGACGAAGACGGCAAAGACGTTACCGCGCGTATGCTCAAAGCGGACGAAGCGATGGCGATACTGCTCAAAGAGGCGATAAAGCCCAATCTCGTGCAGACGCTCGAAGGCACGCCCGCGTTCGTCCACGGCGGACCGTTCGCCAACATAGCGCACGGCTGCAACAGCGTCATAGCGACGAAAACGGCATTGAGCTATGCCGATTACGTCGTTACCGAAGCGGGGTTCGGCGCGGATCTCGGCGCGGAAAAATTCTTTGACGTAAAGTGCCGCACTTCGGGAATAAGACCGTCCTGCGCCGTTGTTGTGGCTACCGTAAGGGGGCTTAAATACAACGGCGGCGTTCCCAAATCGGAAACGGGCGTACCCAATGTGGACGCGCTGAAAAAAGGCGCGGTGAATCTCGTCAAGCATATAGAAAACATGCGCGATGTGTTCGGCATGCCCTGCGTGGTGGCGATAAACAGATTTATCACCGACAGCGCGGAAGAAATAGATTATCTCAAAACTCTTTGCGCGGAATGCGGCGCGTCCGCTTACGTCGCGGACGTCTGGGCGAAAGGCGGCGCGGGCGCGGGCGAACTTGCCGCGGCGGTTGTCGAACTCATGGACAAGTCGTGCTCCGGGCTTAAATTCGCATACTCGGACTGCGAAAGCATAAAGGACAAGATAAGCGCGGTTTGCCGTAAGGTGTACGGCGCGGACGGGGTCGATTACAGCGAAGAAGCGGAACGCACGATAGCAAGGCTGGAAGATAACGCCGCTTGCGCGCGTTTGCCCGTGTGCATAGCGAAAACGCAGTACAGTCTGTCCGACGATCAGACTAAGCTCGGCAGACCGAGCGGTTTCCGCGTGACAGTTCGCGAAGTTTATTACCGTGCGGGCGCCGGATTCATAGTCGCCGTGACGGGCAAAATACTGCTTATGCCGGGGCTCGGCAAAACGCCTGCCGCGGAAGGAATGACGATAAACGCCGAAAGCGGCGAGATCAAAGGACTTTTCTGATGGGTAACTTTATCGAAGACATAATAACCGAAGATCTGAAAAGCGGCGCGACCGAAAGCGTCGTGACGCGTATCCCGCCCGAGCCTAACGGCTATCTGCACATAGGTCACGCCAAAAGCGTGTATATCAATTATTATATGTGCGCGGTACAGTTCGGCGGCAAGTGCAATTTGCGTTTCGACGACACCAACCCCGCGAAAGAGGACGACGAGTACGTCAACTCGATAATCCGCGACGTCAAATGGCTGGGCTGGAAAGGCGACATCACATATGCTTCCGATTACTTCGAAAAGACTTACGAATGCGCGGTGCTTATGATAAAGAAAGGGCTTGCGTACGTCGACGACACGAGCGCGGAAATGATGCGCGCTCTTCGCGGTACGCTTACCGAGCCGGGCAGGGAAAGCGCTCGAAGAAACAGAAGCGTGGAAGAAAATCTTCGTTTGTTCGAAGAGATGCGCGCCGGCAAGTACGCCGACGGCGAGCTGGTGCTTCGCGCGAAAATAGATATGTCGTCGCCCAATATCAATATGCGCGATCCCGTTATTTACAAAATAATGCACGTTCCGCATTACCGTCAGGGCGATAAGTGGTGCATTTATCCGCTTTACGACTTCGCACACCCGATTCAGGACGCGATAGAAGGCGTGACCCATTCGCTTTGCAGCCTGGAATTCGAAAACCATCGGCCGCTTTACGAATGGGTAGTAAATAATCTCAAAGAAGTTTTTCCGAATTCGCCCAAACAGCGCGAGTTCGCAAGGCTCAATATCGAACGCACGATAATGAGCAAAAGATATCTGAAAAAACTCGTCGACGAAGGACTCGTGGACGGGTGGGACGATCCGCGCATGCCCACGATATGCGGACTGCGCAGGCGCGGTTACACGCCGTCGGCGATACTTAAATTCGTCGCGGACGCGGGCGTGGCGAAAGCGGACAGCGAGTGCGCTCCCGAACAGCTCGAAGCGTGCATAAGAAGCGAGCTTAACGACAACGCGCCCCGCGCCATGGCGGTTATTAACCCGATCCGCCTGACGATAACCAACCGTCCCGAAGGCTGGGAGGAGGAATGTACGTTCGACGTCAATCCCAATCGCCCCGAGGACGGCACGCGTAAGATAAAGATCGGCAAACGTCTGTATATAGAAGCGGACGACTTCGCGGAAGTTCCGCCGCCCAAATACAAGAGACTGACCGTCGGCGCGTATATACGCCTTAAAAGCTCGTATATCGTCAAATGCACGGGGGTGGAAAACACTGCGGACGGTCCGAACGTGCTTTGCGAAGTCGTGGACGGTACGAACGGCGCGGACGTCGAAGGCGTCAAAGCCAAAGGCGTCGTGCATTGGGTGAATGCCGACGATTGCGCGGACGCCGAGTTCAGATATTACGATTATCTGTTGCTGCCTTACGACGGCGTGCACGAGGATTTCGCGGAAAGAATGAACCCCGACTCGCTGAAAATTTATCGCGGCAAAGCGGAGAGAATGCTTGCCGAGGCGGAAAAGGGCAGTTCCTTCCAGTTCGTCCGTCAGGGGTACTTCGTCCGCGACACGCATTACGACGGAGTGGTATATAACAGGATAGTCGCGCTTAAAGACGGATACAAAGTAAAATGAGATACAAAAACGTAATATTCGATATGGACGGCGTGCTTATCGACAACAGCGAAGGAATAAAGTACTGCGTGCGCAAGGCGATAAGCGAGCTCGGACTGAAAGAGCTGTCCGACGTCGAGCTGACGAAGTTCATCGGTCCCGCGCTTATGTATTCGCTGAGAGAGTATGCGGGCGCGACGGACGAGCAGTCCGAACAGGGTTATATTATATACCGCAAATACTATCTCGAACAGGGCATAAAAATGTATCGGCTGTACGACGGCGTGCGCGAAACGCTTGCGGAGCTGAACGCGCACGGAGTGCGTTGCTCGGTTTCGAGCGGCAAGCCGATAGAATGCGTTAATATCATACTCAGAGACTCGGACACCGCGAAATACTTTGAAAAAGCCGCGGGTTCGGTCAAAGCGAAAAAGTACAGCAGTAAGGACGCGCAGATGCGCGAAGCCGTGCTCGAACGTCCCGCCGTCATGGTGGGCGACAGAGTGTTCGATCTCGAAGCGGCAAAGAACGCGGACGTCGACTGCATATACGCGCGCTACGGTTTCGGCGACGAATCGGACACGGCGGTATACAAACCGAAGTTTTATATCGATTCGCCGCGCGAAATACTCGACATTGTTTTGAAATAAAGTTTAAACGGAGCATATACGAAATGAAAAAACTGACTGCTTCAGAGCTGCGTAAAATGTGGCTGAATTTTTACAAGGAACGGGGACACGCCCTTATAAGCTCGGCGTCGCTGATACCCGAAAACGATCCCACCGTGCTGTTTACGACGGCGGGAATGCATCCGCTCGTGCCTTACCTTCTCGGGCAAAAGCACCCGCAGGGTAACCGCCTTGCCGACGTGCAGAAATGCGTGCGCACGGGCGATATTGAAGAAGTGGGCGATCCTTCGCACCTGACGTTCTTCGAAATGCTCGGCAACTGGTCGCTCGGCGATTATTTCAAGAAAGAAATGATAGCTTGGAGTTACGAGTTCCTTACCGACGAAAAATATCTCGGCATAGATCCCGCAAAACTGTCCGTGACGGTGTTCGCGGGTGACGACGATTGCCCTCGCGACGACGAATCCGCGTCTTACTGGGAAAAAGCGGGCATACCGAGAGAGCGCATATATTTCCTGCCCAAAGGGCATAACTGGTGGGGACCCGCGGGAACCACGGGACCTTGCGGACCTGATACCGAAATGTTCGTAGATACGGGCAAACCCGCTTGCTCGCCCGAGTGTTCTCCCGCTTGTTCGTGCGGAAAATATCTCGAAGTTTGGAACGACGTGTTTATGCAGTACAATAAGACAGCGGAAGGCAAATACGAGCCTCTCGCGCAGAAAAACGTCGATACGGGCATGGGACTTGAAAGAACGGTCAAGACCTTGCAGGGCGTCGGAAGCGTATACGAAACGGATTTGTTCGCGCCTATCATTGCCGAAATCGAAAGACTGACGGGCAAGAAGTACGGCTCGGACGAAGCCACCACCAAAGCGATACGCGTCATTGCCGACCATATCAGAACGGCGGTCATGATCATAGGCGACGAAAAAGGCGTAGTATGCTCCAACGTCGATCAGGGTTATATTCTTCGCCGTCTGCTCCGCCGCGCGGTAAGATATATCAAACAGCTCGGCGGCGGTATGGGCATACTCAGCGACGTTGCAAGAGTAATAATCAAGGAGTACGAGGACGTATATCCCGAACTCCGCCGCAACGCCGACAGAGTAACGGGCGAAATCGACGCCGAAGAACAGCGTTTTGAAAAGACGATAACTTCGGGCATGAAGAAGTTCGCCGCCATACGCGACCACCTCGTAGGCGATACGATAGCGGGCAACACCGCGTTCAAACTTTACGATACGTTCGGTTTCCCGATAGAAATGACCGTCGAGCTTGCAAATGAAGCGGGACTCAAAGTCGACACCGAAGGCTTCGACAAAGCATACAAGGAACATCAGGCGAAGAGCCAGGCGGGTGCGGAGCAGAAGTTCAAGTGCGGTCTTGCCGACCACAGCGACCGTACCGTTAAACTCCATACCGCAACGCATCTGCTCCATGCCGCGCTCAAACGCGTACTGCACGACGACAGCGTAACGCAGAAGGGAAGCAACATAACCGAAGAACGTCTGCGTTTCGACTTCAATTTCCCCCGTCCGCTCACTCCCGAAGAGATAAAGGCTGTCGAAGACGAAGTCAACGAAGCGATAACCGCGCATATCCCCGTAGTGTGCAAGGAGATGACTCTTGACGAAGCCAAAGCGATCGGCGCAGAAGCGCATTTCGAAAACAAGTACGGCGAGCGCGTCAAAGTCTATATCATGGGCGACAAGTCCACCGAAGTCTGCGGCGGTCCTCACGCCGAAAACACCGGCGATCTCGGTCACTTCCGCATTATGAAAGAACAAAGTTCTTCCGCCGGCATCCGCCGAATCAAAGCAACGATAGAATAAAATGGATTGCCAGCGTTAAGCGACGCAAAGGAGCGAAATTTTTGTGAAATTTCGCTCCTTTTTTGACGTTACCTTTGCCAGGCGTAATAACGATTGTCTTTTCTTAAAAATTCAACTATAATACTGTGAGACAGGGTAATGATAACTTTTTTATCCGGTTACGCTTTTTTTATTCGACGGTAAAAAGATTTATGAAATTTTTATTTTTTCTTTTCGCATAACGCATTGCTGAATACGCGCCGCCCCAAGTGTATTGTACATAAAAAATAATGAAATCCGAATTATCAATCATATATTCATTTCTTTTATTTATTGCAAACCTATACGGAATTTGTTCAAGCGGCGGATAAATTATATCGTCGTATAATTCGCTGTCCTTGATGATTTTAAGTCGCTTTTCAAAGTTTATTCCTATATAAGGTGTTACATATATCGATGTGATATTTTTATAATTACTTTTTATTTTCTTTATCGTTTTTGCGCATAAATTATCGAAATCGCCGTATCCTCCGCATAAAAAAATTATAGGTTCGTTTGTAATTTTTTGTTCTATTACGGACATAAATTTATTTTGTATTGCGGTATAATTGTCTGTCTTTCTGTGTCCGAAAAAAGAAATCGTCATAGTAAATCTTCCGATCATTAGTGGTATTCCACGATTATTATATATTTTTTTACGATATAAGTCAAGTATCGTGGAATTCCACGAGATAATAAATTTTGTAATGACTATAATTTTTCGTGAAACAACGTAAAGGAGTTTCACGAAAATGAAACTGAACGAAGCGATAGTAAAGCGGATAAACGAGATTTGCGCGCAAAAGAAAATAAGCGTATGCAAGGCGACATTAGGCGGCGGTAAATCTCCGTCTGCGATATACGATCTTGTAAAGGGCAGAACGCAATGTTCGAAAGTAGTTACCGTGCAACGTTTCTGCGAAGGCGCGGGCATAACTCTTTCCGAATTTTTCGATGCGGATTATTTCAACGATCTCGAAGATTGAATAAGCAGAAGTAAATAAACGGATAAACTTAAAAACACACTCGCGAAGCAACGCGAGTGTGTTTTTGTAATATCGTTTTTTATTGTATTAAAGATAATTTTCCGCAAAATCCTTACTTTATGATTTCGAGATCCTGCATTACTTTTTTGAGCGTTTCGGCATGGGCGGGTTCGAGTTCGGTAAGGGGAAGACGGGGTATGCCCGCTTTGATACCGATAAATTCGAGCGCCTTTTTCGTGGGTATCGGGTTGACTTCGCAGAACAGCGCTTTCGCAAGCGGATCGAGTTTATAAGCAAGTTCGCGCGCGGTTATGTAATCGTTAGCGAGGCAGGCGTTCGTGATCGCGCTCATGCGGTCGGGAACAACGTTTGCGACTACCGAAATAACGCCTTTCGCGCCGAGCGCCATAAGCAGGGTAGTGTAGCTGTCGTTGCCGCTGTAAATGTCGAGTTTGCCGTAGCAGTCGCGGCACATAAGCAGAAGATCGTCGAGTACGTCGCTCGCGTCCTTGATCGCCACGATGTTTTTATGCTTGGAGAGTTCGACTGCGGTCGTCGAAGCGATACGCACGCCCGTTCTCGACGGCACGTTGTAAAGGATAATGGGAATGTTTACCGCGTCCGCGATTGCCGTATAGTGGGCTATAAGTCCTTTTTGCGTGCATTTGTTGTAGTACGGCGTGACGACGAGCAGCCCGTCCGCGCCCTCTTTCTCCGCGATCTTGCTCATTTCGATAGCGGTTTTCGTATCGTTACTGCCCGTGCCGATGATTACGGGAACGCGTTTGTTCGTGTACTTGACCGCCCAGCGGAACATTTCCACGCGTTCGTCTTTGGTCATCGTGGACGGTTCGCCGGTTGTGCCGCCTACGATAAGCGCGCTTACGCCGCCGTTTATCGTGTGATCGATCAGTTTGCCGAACTCGGCGTAATCGATGCCTTTTTCGTTCATAGGCGTGACGAGTGCGACGCCTACCCCTTTGAAAATACTCATAATGACTCCTTATGTAAAGGGGATCCCCCTGTGTTTTTTTATTTACGCGTGCATTCCGCGCCTGTCAGCAGCTGAGCTATCTGAACGGCGTTTGTAGCCGCGCCCTTGCGGATGTTGTCCGCTACTATCCACATATTAACGCCGCTTTCGACGGTGTAGTCCTTACGGATACGTCCGACGAAAACTTCGTCCTTGTCCGCGCATTCGAGCGCGGTAGGGTAGACGTGGTTTGCGGGATCGTCGACGACGAACACTCCCTCCGCTTTTTCGAGAACCTCGCGCACCTGTTCGGGCGTAGCGGGTTTTTCGAATTCGATGTTTACGCTTTCGCTGTGACCGTAGAACACCGGAACGCGCACGCAGGTAGCCGTGACCTTCATATCGGGCGCGTGCAGTATCTTGTGCGTTTCGTCGATCATCTTCTGTTCTTCTTTATAATAACCGTTGTCGAGCAGAACGTCTATTTCGGGAAGTACGTTGCCGGCGATGGGGTGAGGGAACTTTTTAAGCTCGTACTCGCTCTTACCTTCGGCGAACGCGTGCATACCGTTTTCGAGATCGGCGTAGCCTTTGACGCCCGCGCCGCTGACTGCCTGGAAAGTCGTGTAAATAACCCTTTTGATGCCGAAAGCGTCGTTAAGCGGTTTGAGCGCGACCATTGCCTGTATCGTCGAGCAGTTGGGATTGGCGATGATGCCGAGCGGGTGATTGAACGCGTCCTCGGGATTGACTTCGGGAACGACGAGGGGAACCTGCTCGTTCATGCGCCAGTAAGCGGAGTTGTCGATGACTATGCCGCCCGCTTTTGCGAACAACGGCGAAAATTTACCGCTTGCCGCGCCGCCCGCGCTCATGATGACGATCTCCGCCTTCACTTTCATTATATTCTCTTCGTTGGTTTCGAGAACGGTGTATTTCTTGCCGCAGTACTCTATTTCGCTGCCCGCGCTCTTTGCGCTTGCGAAAGGATAGAGTTCGCCGACGGGGAATTTTCTCTCCGCAAGCACCTGAAGCATTTTTCTTCCTACCATACCGGTTGCGCCTACGACGGCGACCTTGTAAGTTTTCATTTTTATCCTCCTGAATAAAAAATCCCTTGTGCGATCTTACGACAAGGGGTTTAATGTAAACGTTTATTATACGTTTCAATGCTCCCCACACGTTTTTGCCGTGTGACAGTCGCAGGAATGTTATTCGCTGCGCCCGACCGACGCGCTTTACCGTAACAGCGTTCGGTCTCGGCGACGATGCCCTTTCGCACGACCGACCCAAAACGGGGGATAACTCGATCGGTTACTGATGCTCGACGCTCCTCATCGAAAATCTTTTTGATAATAACATATATAAACTAATATGTCAAGCTCTTTTTACTTGCTTTTTCGGCTTATTTTATGTTATATTTAAACAATGAAAAGAAAAACAGTAAGCAGGATATTGGCGATACTCGGGCTCGTATGCGCTGTCGCGATGGCGGTATGCATGACCGTGTATTTTTTCAATATGGACAATAAGGCGGTAAGCGGACCTCTCGGTACGCTGAGCGTTATATTCGTATGCGCCACGCTGATATTTTTCATACCGGCATACGCGCTTAACAAACGCTGCAACGTGTCCGTCGTGGACGAAAACGGCATTCCCGTGAACGGCGCCGACGAAAACGACGTCGAATCGGACGATGATGCGCCTATGCCCGACGTTTCAGTTTTTTCGGAAAGCCAGACAGAGAACGGCGAGCAGGAAATTGAGCCCGATGACGACGTAATACCAGACGGCAAAAGCGAAGGGAACGATAAACGAAAACAGCGTTAGAACGAGCGCTATGGCGGTAAAACGTTTTGCGTTTCTACGCGTGAGCGCGGACTCTGCGAATTTTTTGATTCTTACCCGCAGTTGCTTGCGTTCTTGCGCGGAGCTTTGCGGCTTTCCGATCAACAGATCTATAATGCCGCCCGCGCACAGCGCACATCCCACCGCGGCGATGACGCGTACGGCGGTTGACGGCGGGTCGATACCCGTAACGGCAAAACACACGAGAACCGCAAGTAATTTCAGACCTAAACGGTCTATTGACTTTCCTGAATCCATAACAGGATTATAACCGTAATAAGAGAAGGGTATACTATGGAAACGGTAATTCTAAAAGCAGATCGGAAAAATATTCTGAAATGCGCCGAAATGCTCCGTAACGGAGATGTGGTCGCTTTTCCGACTGAGACCGTGTACGGCTTGGGCGCGAACGCGCTCGACGGCGACGCGGCGAAAAAGATATTCAAAGCCAAGGGCAGACCGGCGACCAATCCGCTCATAATCCACGTTGCCGATAAACACCAGATAGACGATGTGGCGTACGTGAGCGACGCGGCGAAAAAGCTTATCGACAAATTCATGCCGGGCGCGCTTACTCTCGTACTTCCAAAAAAAAGCAACGTTCCCGATATAGTTACGGCGGGCTTCGATACGGTAGCCGTGAGAATGCCCGATCACCCCGTCGCGCTCCGATTGATAAGCGAAGCGGGAGTGCCCGTATGCGCGCCGTCCGCAAACACGAGCGCGCGACCGTCGCCTACGCAGGCGGAACACGTATACGACGATTTAAACGGCAAAATACCCGTCATACTTGACGGCGGAATGTGTCCGCTCGGTCTTGAAAGCACGATAGTGGATATGACGAAAACGCCGCCGAAAGTGCTCCGCGCAGGCGCGGTCGATATCGATAAAGTGGCGGCGGAGATAGGAGAGCTCGATACCGAAAAAGTAATGGTAGACACGCTTTCCGCGCTTAAAGTTCCCGTCGGATACGTCCCGAAAGCCGAGCTCGTGTTTTCGGCGTATTACGACAATATGAGCGAAGTGATAAACAAATATTACGATTCGAGCGAGAATATGCACGGAAGCCGTCCGGTGATATTCTGCCGCAACGAGAACGCGGACAAATACGGAGACAGAAAAGTCATGCTAATGGGCGGCAGCGTGACGGAATACGCAAAGTTGCTTTTCGAACGCATACGCGAAGCGGAAAAATCCGACTATAATCTCATCATCGCCGAAGGAGTGCCTATGGGCGGTATGGGAACCACGCTTTTATCCCGTCTGATCAAGCTCAGCGGCGGAAAAGTCATCTGACGGTATGAAAGCGTAACAAGGACGTTTTGTCAGAATGGAAAATTTAAAAAAGGACAATCAGATAAAAAAGGAAAAAGTAAACGTGCTTTTCGTATGCACGGGAAACACCTGCCGTTCCCCTATGGCGGAACAGCTGTTTTCCGATTATCTCCGACGCAAAAAGTGCGCCTCCATTGCCGACGTATCCAGCGCCGGCGTATACGCCGATAACGGCAGGACTATGCCGCCCGAAGCCGTGGGCGTGCTCAGCGAAATGGGCGTGACCGTGCGACCGCATAAAAGCAGACTGCTTACCGTGGATATATTGCAGAATTCGGACATAATCGTATGTATGACGGAAGCGCACAGAGCGGAGCTGTTGGAATCGACGGCATACGCATACGCCGCCAGCGACGGAAATTACCGTATAATAGGCACCGCGCGCGAGCTTATCGGCGAAGATATAGCCGATCCCTACGGCAGAGGAATGGACGCGTACCGCGTAGCGGCGCATAACATAATGCGACTTTGCGCTCCGCTCGAAGAAGCCGTGAGAAAATTTCAGGACGAACATAAATTAGCGTATTGACAAATGCGCCGTTTTATGGTATATATAACTGTAAATACAATATAGCGCAAATAACATTGCGAATACGTGACGGAGATAAAATGAAAATAGCACTTGGCGCGGACGACGCCGGAAGAGAACTCAAAGATATCATCAAAGCGGAATTGGAAAAGTCCGGTTACGAGACCGTCGATTTCGGATTGTATGCGGCGGAACCTACGGCGGACTATCCCGACTACGCGTTGCCCGCGGCGGAAGCGGTGGCGGGCGGAGAGTGCGATCTCGGTATCCTGGTCTGCGGAACCGGTATAGGAATGAGTATATGCGCCAATAAAGTAAAAGGCGTTCGTTGCGCGCACGCGACCGATTGCTTTTCCGCGGAAGCCACGCGCTATCACAACGACGCGAACATGCTTGCTCTCGGCGCGAGAGTGACGGGCGTCGGACTTGCGCTCAAAATAGTAAAGACCTTTCTCGATACGCCGTATTCCGGCGCGGAGAGACACACGCGGCGCATTAATAAGATCACTGAAATAGAGAATAAATATTTCAAGGCATGAGCGTTATGAAAGAAAACGGGAAAGAAAGCATAGTACCCGTGATCGGGCGAATAAACGCCGCGGAAAAAGAGGCGGCGGGGATAATCGCGGAAGCGGAAGCGCTTGCCGCGGATATGAAGCGCGCGTGCGCCGCCGAAGCCGAAGAAATGGAAAAAACGTATTCGGCGCGTATGAAAAAACTTACCGCCGAGTCTTTGGCGCAGGCGGAAAAAGAGGGGGAGAGACAGGCGGGAATACTGCTTGCTCAGGCGGACAAAGAATGCGAAACGCTGGTTTCACTGGCGGAAAAACGCAGGGAAAGCGTAGTCCGATATGTGGTCGACAGGATCCTCGGACGGAATAACGGCTGACTATGGCTATTGCTGAGATGAAAAAATTCAGGCTGGTCGGACTTGTCTCCGATCGTGCCGAGATAATGTCCGTTCTGTCCGAAAGCGGCGTGTTCGAATCGTCCGCCACTTCGGATATAGAAGGGACCTTGCCCGACGTTTCGGTCGGAACGGGCGACGCGCTGCTCACCGAGCGCGCGCATGTTGCCGCCGCCATAGAAGGGATAACGGGCGCGGTGAAAGAAAAAGCCCGCGCGGAAAAAAAGAAAGCGGACAAAGCGACGGGAGAAAAGCGTCTTTTCGTCACGCACGCGGAGATATACGCGGCGGGCGGAAAGCGTGACGAACTTCTTTCCGTCGTCGAAAGAATAAGAGAGTTGACATACGAGCGCACGGAGGTGCGTTCCGCGTTACACAAACTCGCAGGCGAAGAAAACAGACTGCGGGTCTATTTACCGTGTACGGACAAGTTTTCCGTGTTCAAAGAGACGGAAAGCACTTTTTCGGTACTCGTGTCCGCGCGTTCGGACGAAGCCGTGACTTCGCTCGGCGATATAGCGGAAACGGTAAAATACGGTACCGGCGCGTTGTACGGAGTTACGGCGCTCAAACGTCAGCGCGCAAAGATACTTGAAACGCTTACGAGCGCAGGGTGCGTTTTATGCCCGTATTCGTCGGATATGACGGCGGAGGAAGAAACGGCGGCTATAAAAGCGCGCAGAGCGGAGCTGGAAGCGCGCGACGTCCAACTCGTGAACGGCATGGCGGGATATGCGGAAAACCTGCGCGATCTCAGACTTTATTACGATTATCTGTCGCTGGAAGCGGAAAAAGCCGCGGCGGCGGAAAAGTGCAGGGGAACGCAGGAAGCGTTCGTGCTCGAAGGCTGGATACCCGCGTGCGAAGAAGCGTCGGTTTGCGCAAAGCTTAAAGGAATAACCGAAAACCTGGAAATCACGTCGGAAAATCCCGACGAAGACGATACGCCGCCGACGGCTTATAACGATAACAAACTGCTCGCGCCTTTTCAGGCGCTTACCGATCAGTATTCTCCGCCCGCTTACGACGAACCCGATCCCGCTCCGTTCACCGCGATATTCTTTTTCCTGTTTTTCGGAATGATGACTGCGGACGCGGGTTACGGCGCGATGCTCGCGCTGTTCTCGGCGGTGCTTATAAAAGTACTCAGACCCGATCCGGGAATGAAAAATCTGCTTGCGCTCGTGGGAATATGCAGCGTTTCGGCGATATTGTGGGGCGTACTGTTCGGCTCGGTATTCGGTCTGGACTTCGGCAGCGGACAATTCGGTATCGGGCTTTTCGGCACGGAAGCGACCGCAGGTATATGGTTCAATCCGCTCGAAGAACCGCTTATGATGCTTGTGATTAGTCTGATAGCGGGAGCGGTGCATATTTTTACCGGTTTCGTTATCGGAATGTACAAACATTTTCGCCGCGGCGAAATTACCGACGCGCTGTTCGACGACGGATTTCAGGCGCTTACGTACGCGGGAGTCATAATGCTGTTGCTCGCCATGGGTACCGTGCTGTTCGAGCTGGACACGCACTACATGACCATAGCGCCCGAAGTGCCGTTATGGTATTCGGGATTCGGAAAACTGCTTATTCCGGGGCTTGTAACGGTGCTTGCGGGTCTAATCGGCTCGGTGCTTACGCGCGGCAGAAAACAGCGCGGAATAATGCCTAAGATAGTAAGCGGACTCGGCGGACTGTACAATATAGTGAACGTGCTCAGCGACGTACTGTCGTATGCCCGCGTATTCGGTATAGCGCTTGCGTCCTGCGCGATCGGTTATGCGTTCAATATACTCGTGGAAATGATAGGTTCGGGCGGCGGCGTTCTTATCGCGGCGGCGGTAGTACTCGCGGTGGTGCTTCACGCTTTCAACCTTGCCATGGGCGTATTGTCGGCTTACGTGCACAACGCGCGCTTGCAATATCTCGAATTTTACGGTAAATTCTACGAAGGCGGGGGCAGAGCGTTCGCGCCTATGGGAAGAAATACAAAATACGCAAGGATAGACCGCACTTCGAAGTGACGGCGTCCGCTATTAAAAAAGGAATTCAACGGAGGTAATTATAATGAGTTACGGAGTATTGTTCGCATTGCTCGGAGCGGCAGCCGCTATGTGCGCCGGAATAGGATCGGCGATAGGCGTATCGCGTGCCGGTCAGGCGTCCGCGGCGCTTCTTACGAAAGACCCCAACAAATTCGGAACGGTGCTTGTGTTGCAGCTTTTGCCCGCGTCGCAGGCAATATACGGTTTCGTGTGCGCGGTATTTGCGTTCATCGCAAGCGGACTTCTCGGCGGCGACGTCGCGGCGCTTACGGCGGAAAAAGGCTTTGCCATTTTCGCGTCGTGCATACCCGTCGGGCTTGTAGGCGCCATAAGCGCCGTTATGCAGGGTAACGTCGCTATCGCGTGCATCAATCTTACGGGCAAGCAGGAAGGTCAGATGGGTAAATCCATTACTATGACAGTGCTTGTCGAGATATTTGCGATACTGTCTTTCATAGTTTCGCTGCTTGCGCTCATCTTCCTTCGCGCGTAATTTACGGGGACGGACTTTATGAGCGGGATAGACGGAATAGTCGCCGAGATAGAAGCGAAAGC
>CALWBH010000056.1 GCA_944376015.1 uncultured Clostridia bacterium | reverse complement strand
GCGGAATTCGAATTTATTGCCCGTGAACGCAAAAGGCGAAGTCCTGTTTCTGTCCGAATTGTCCTTTTCGAAATCGGGCACCGCCGAAACGCGTATCGCGGTCTTTCCCGCGCCCGAAACGTTATATTTCCTGCCCGCTTCCAACGCGTCGAATATCGCGGAAAGCTGGTCGCCGAGATAAATACTGATGATAGCCGGAGGCGCTTCGTTAGCGCCGAGACGGTGGTCGTTGCCCGCAGTCGCCACCGACAGACGGAGCAGGTCGGAATGTTCGTGCACGGCTTTTATCACCGCCGCCACCGTCGCGAGAAAGAGCAGATTTTCGGACGGATTCTTGCCCGGATTGAGCAGGTTTACGCCTGTATCGGTGGATATCGACCAGTTATTGTGTTTACCGCTGCCGTTCACGCCCTTAAAAGGTTTTTCGTGGAGCAGACAAGCGAGCCCGTGACGTTCCGCGGTTTTTTTGAGCACTTCCATCGTAAGCAGGTTATGATCGGTCGCGACGTTGACCGAGCTGAATACGGGAGCAAGCTCGTGCTGACAGGGCGCGACTTCGTTGTGACGGGTCTTTGCCGATACTCCGAGCTTCCACAGCTGTTCGTCGACGTCTTCCATAAACGACATTACGCGCGTTCTTATAGAACCGAAATACTGATCTTCGAGTTCCTGACCTTTGGGCGGAGCCGCGCCGAAAAGCGTTCTTCCCGTATATCTGAGGTCTTTTCTGGCATTGTAAAGCTCGCGATCTATAAGGAAATATTCCTGCTCGGGACCCACCGTGCAATTTACCCTTTCGCACTCCACTCCGAACAACCGTGCAAACTTAGTCGCCACTTCGCTGAGCGCGTCCATGGAACGCAGAAGCGGAGTTTTCTTGTCCAGTACTTCGCCGGTGAACGATACGAAACAAGTGGGAATATAAAGCGTGGTGCCTATAACGAAAGCGTAGCTCGTGGGATCCCACACGGTATAGCCGCGAGCCTCGGCAGTCTCGCGCATGCCGCCCGAAGGGAAGCTCGACGCGTCGGGTTCGCCCTTTATAAGCTCCTTGCCTTTAAAAGTCATTATGACCGAACCGCCCGGCTGCGGATCGATGAAAGAATCGTGCTTTTCCGCGGGAAGTCCCGTCATGGGCTGGAACCAATGCGTAAAATGCGTAGCGCCTTTCTCGATAGCCCACACTTTCATGGCTTCCGCTATCTCGTCCGCAAGTTTGGGAGATACGGGCTTGCCGGAAGAAACCGTGGTTTTCATTGCCTTGTAAGTTTCGGGGGAAAGCCTTTTCTTCATTTCCCTGTCGTTAAAGACCATGCTTCCGAAAAGTTCGGGTACGTTCATAACTTGTTCTCCTTTACTGTTTAAAATTTTCCGCGTAAAACACGCGTTTTTTGCTCGTTAACGTTTATAAAAACAAATAAAGGCACTAACGACAATACTATTTCGTCAGCACCTTTGCTTTCATAGCTGTATTATATTACCGCGCAAAAATTTTGTCAAACGTTTTTTATGAGTTTTTACGATTTTTTTTTGCTCCACGACGAAAATCGCAACCGTACGATAATCGCGTCGAAGCGTTTTAGTCAACGGCTTTTTGCTCAATAACGGCAGAAAAATTCCGTATCCCATTGACACGACCGTAGGAACGTGTTATAATTCAGTTAGCGATAAAGCTAAAAGAAAAGGAGATACATACAAATGGCAATTTCGAAAGGCAGAACGGCGCTCAGCGAAAAGCAAGCGGAAATGGACGTTGACAAATGGCTCAAAAGCGAACAGGCGGGTCACGATATGTGCGGAGAATTCGCTTTCTGCGCCAAATGCAATAAAGACGACGAAAACCCCTGCGCTACGGCTTACGAAGCGATGAAAAAAGAAAATATAGCGGCGCTCAAAGCCGAAAAAGAAGCGGCGGCGAAAGCGGCGAAAAAAGCGGCGACGAAAAAACCCGCCGCAAAAAAGACGGCGACAAAGACGACCGCGGCGAAAGAGACGGCGGAAAAGAAAACCACTGTCAAAAAGACCGCAACTAAAAAAAGCGAAGCAAAGGAAGAAACGGCTTCCGTGAAAAAAACGGCTGTGAAAAAAACCGCGGCGAAAGAGAGTGAAACCCCCGCAACCGCAAAAAAGACCGCCGCAAGAAAAACCACTGCTAAAAAAACCGCGGTAAAAGAATAAATACCGATAAACGCACAGCCGGTGTTCGTTCGGATTCCGGCTGTTTGTTTTTCCTTTCGGTTGTCGAAAAATGTCGGGAGAAGAAAGTATCTGAACGGATTCGACGGTTTTCGGCGCGAAATACTGACGGTTTTGGCGAAAAGCGCATAGTACTTTATCGCTTTCGCGTTTAAGTCGATACGACATTCGATAAATATTAGCTTGACTAAACGTACAAAATACAGAGGTAAACGATATGGACAAGTTCTGGGATACCGTATATTCCATAGATCAAGACCACGGATGGCGGCTGTTCTCTGCCGGGCATATACTTTGGCTGACGCTCGGAGCGTTTTTCTGCCTGCTGTTAGCATTGCTCTACGCGCGTTCGGGCGAAAAACCCAGACGTGCGCTCCGATTGTTCGTCGCCATATTTCTTCTTGCCGACATTGCCGTGGATCAGATTCTGCTCGTCGCCACGAAACATTGGACGTTCGATCATCTTCCGCTCCACATGTGCAGCCTCGGCGGTTTTATAATTGCGGCTCACGCTTTTGCGCGCAAACATCATAACGTTACCGCCGCCCTTACCTACGCCATATCCTTTCCAGGCGCGGTGCTCGCGCTCGCCACGCCCAATTGGGCTGTACTCCCCTTTCTCAATTTCTTTAATATTTCGAGCTTTGCTTATCATTTTCTGCTTATCGCGTATCCGTTCATGCTTATCGCCGGCGGTTACAGACAGCAGTTCGGACATATGCGCCCTGCGCTTCCGTTCATAGCCGCCGGCGCAGTCGTTATATTTACGATAAACAAGTTATTGCATACCGATTTTCTCTTTATTAACGGCGCAAAAACCGTCGGCTGGCTTGCCGCGACGGTCAATGTTTTCGGAATATACGGGTATCTCTGGATTTTCCCCGTAATAATGGCCGCGCTTTGGACGATCGAATTTTTACCGTTCTATTTCGTCGAAAGACGGGCGAAACGCGGCGAAAGAAAAACCGACGATCCCGCATAACGTTCGGTCAAAGCGTGGAATTTTCATGCTGCTTACGGCGGCGCCGCATTATCGAAACGAAGTTTAACGGTTGGTTTGCATGGCGCTTTAACGAAAGAAAACAAACGGACGGCGTCCGCGCGTTTTTCACGGTATACGGCGCGCGCATGAAAAAACATAAGCGTTCTTACGGAAAGCGTAATCGCCGCAAGAAACACAGAGATTATACCGAAAGCCGCTCCGCAGACCTGCGGAGCGGCTTTTGCCGTCTGAATTTCGCGGTAATTTCGCTTAACTTTTTAAATATTTTTTCAGCAAAGAGCGGATACGCCATGCGCCGTCCGTAAGCGCTATCGTCAGAACGGGCAACCCTGCGAGCTCGCAGATAGCGTTCACTTTATCGTCGCGCAGCTTTCTTTCTTCCCGTTTATGCGAAGCGTCGTTGAGCTCTATCAGTAAAAGCGGTTCGAACGTCCGTGCGTCCGCTATGCAGAAGTCGGCGACGCGAAAAAGCTCGTTGCGGAAACCGCCGCCGCTCACTTTGTCGATTACCGATACCAGCGCGGTCTGCGGGAAAACCGCATACTTCGTTTCCGCAAGAATACCGCAAAGGTCGCGGTAAACTTTCACTTCGGGCGCGCTCATCATCGAACGTTTTTTTCGGTAATCCGCGCCGTCGGGTATAAGCTTTACTTTGGGAGCGCGCCGCGCCGAAATTATCAGAACCGACGCGCTGAGCACCGCCAGCACAATTCCGAAAACGAATATCGCCCAGCGCAGGTTTTGCACGGTCGGTTGATCCACGCCCGCCAATAAAAACGACAGAGCGGCAAAAACCGCTCCCGTCACAAGTAATATTACACAAGTCCTTTTCATTCCAAACCGACCTTATTCGGATCTGTCGTTTCTGCGGTTGTTCTGACCGCGGTTACCGTTCTTATGTCTTTTACGCCCGTTGTTGCGGCGGTTTCCCGAACCGTTGCCGCCCGCGGCGCGCGGTATTATAACTATATAACGGTTAGGCTCTCTGCCTTCGCTTTTGGTAGTAACGTCGCTACGACCCGAAAGCACCGCGTGCACCGTCCTGCGGCTAATGCTTCCCATCGGTTCGAGCTCCACTTTTTTACCGGTAGCCACTGCTTTTTCCGCGGCAGCCAAGGCGCTTTCCACAAGCATTTCGTTTCTTTTTGCGCGGTATCCGCCGCAATCGAGATTTATGTGGACGAATTTATCGTCGCCCGTCGAAGCCGCAAGAGTAGCCAGATATTCGAGAGCGTCCAGCGTTTCTCCGCGATGACCAATGACGGTGGCGTCTTCCGTTTTAAGCTCGACGTTTACTTCTCCGTTTACGCAGGCGTATTCGCGCTCCGCTTTGACGTTCATCAAAGCTATAAGCTTATCGAGATAAGCGTCCGCGCGTTTTGCCGCCGTTTCGAGTTCTTCCGCGGTAAACGCTTCGTTTTGTCTGCGGTCGTTTTTCTGATCTTCTTTGCGGGGCTGTTTCGGCTGCGCTTCCTGACGAGCGGGCTTTTCGTTCTGCGCTTCGCTGAGCTGAGAACGGAAGTCGTTACGGAATTCGTTTTTACGCTCGCCTGTACGGACAGCCGGTTTCTCGACGTCCTTTTTCGTTTCTTTCGCGTTACCGCTTACCGCCGCACCGTCGTTGCTTTTTACGGGCGCGGTCGCGACGTCGTTACGCTTTTCAGTGCGCGGAACATCCGTACGCTGTTCGCCGCGCGCGGGCGCAACCGCCTTTCCCCTGCGGTCGTTATCCTGACGTTTGTTCTTCCCTTCGCGATTGGGATCGAAAGCGTCTTTTGCCGCGCGCTGTTCAAGATTGCGCATAATGTCGGCTTTGGTCTTTATCGCCGCGCGACCGTCCTTGCCTTCATAGGTGAACTGTACGCGCGCTTTACGGAATATGCCCGGATGTTCGAGTATCTTGACCTGCACGTCGTCGAGACGGCAATCGAGCTCCGCAAGACCCTTTTTTAAAGCTTCTTCTATATCTTTACCGACTGTTTCAATTACTTTCACTGTCTGTCTCTGTCCTCACTGTCCGCGGCAGTTTATTTACGTCTGCCGTTCTTCGAATTGGGATCGGGTCTGCCATGTTTCATTACGGTCTCTCCGCCGTCCGATTTACCCGTTCCCGACTCCGGCAACATCTTTTTGGTTATATTCGTCGTAACCAGGTTGATAAGCAGACTCATGGTCGAGTTGGTAACCATGTAAAGAGTGAACGCCGCGCAGTACGTTATGGCGAAGTAACCCATGATAATAGGCATAACCACGACCATCGCCGTCATACAGCCTTTATTCTGCCCGAGACTTGCGTCCTGACCGCTCTTCTTCTGCTGGCGACGGGTTATTATCTGCGTCGCGATATTAAGACCGACCGTGAGTATGGGCAATATAAGGAATCCGTTGACGCCGTAATCCCCCTCCTCGACAATACGCGCCATTACGGTGTCGTAGGAATTGACTATGTCGTCCAGCTGCTCCTGTTCAAGTCCGCTGCGCGACGCGTCCGTAGCGTACGAACCGATTCTCGAAACGAATTCGGTCTGACTTACGGCTATGCGTTTCGACCACGGCGTATCGGGCGACCAAATATCGTCCACCCAAAGGAAAGAATCGCTCTCGTAACCGCCGTCCTTGTATTTTCCGTCGTTGCTGAAATACTCATAAGCGGCGTCCTGCGCCACGATCGAGCAATATTCGCCGACCGAAGACGACGCGCGCTTACGCGCTATCGAAGACGCTTTTTCCGCGACGTCGGCGTCCGAATAATGTTCGTTGTAATATTCCGCATACACTTCGCCGTATACGCTTGCGAACAAGCCGAAATATTCGGCGTTGACGAACGCCTGTCCGCTAACGTCATCGGTAGCCGCCGCAACCGCCGCGCTTATCTCTTCGGGCGTTGCCGCGCCGTCGGCAAGGACGGGCGCTATCTCCGATTCGTAAGCTTCGGCAAACTCGACTGCATAGCTGTCTTTAAGCGCATTCGTCGTTTCGTCGTAATCGTCGCCGAAACTCTCGGTGTATGCCGAGCTGTAAACTTCGTAAATGTTGACGTAATTATCGAACTGTTTGAATTCCGCGTTTGTGCGCAACGAATTCCAAAGCCAGATGAACACCACAAGGGTGACTATCATCGGCAGACAGCTCGCCAGATAGCTCATGCCTTCGCGTTTGTTGAGCTCCGCCTGTTTCTGCTGCAATACCTTCGGGTTTCCGCCGTATGCCTTTTCGAGCTTTTCCATCTGCGGTTTAAGCCGCATGGTGATAAGCTGATTCTTGCGCATTTTATAGCGTTGGAAAAAGTCAAGCGGAGAAAGTATCAGTTTTAGACAAACGGTAAGCAATATGATTCTGAGCGCATAAAAAGCAATACCCGACATTCCCGAGTTCAGAATAAGCGCCCACGGGAACGTATTGTATACTTCTACGGTTATTGAGCCGGCCGCCGAAACGAGTCCGTTTAATATAGCCATTTTATTTCTCCTTTGGGGTTAAAAGGCACGGGATCGAAACCTCCGCAGGCAAGCGGATTGCAACGCGCTATGCGCGCGATACCCATAGCTATGCCGATGACCGTTCCCCAATCTTCTATCGCCTGATACATATAGCTCGAACAGGTCGGATAGTAAATGCAAGATTTTCCTATCGCTTTCGACAAGGTCTTTTTATAAAGCAGTATCAGACCCTGAAAAAACCATCTGAGTGTCAACAGATTCAGGATAACTCGCGGCAGCGTCAAAGCGCGTTTTCTTCTCAGTATCATGCTTTAATCATCCCCGCGCGTTCGAGCGCGTCGAGCATACGGCTCTTTATCTCGCCGTAAGTCAGTTTGTCTATCCCCGCGCGCGCTATGAATATCATCTGACCGTCTGCCATGCGGTCGAACAACTCTCCCACAACGCCGCGCATGCGCCGTTTTACGAGATTGCGTTTCACGGCTTTGCCGATTTTGTTGGAAACGATAAAACCGATGTGCTTACCTCGTCCGCGTAAAACGACGAAGGATATCTCATGCTCGTTGTACTTCGCGCCGTGCGCCCTGACGTAAGCGAAACTGCCGCGCTTTCGCAGTCTGAACGCCCGTTTAAGCATGAGTTATATTAACCCCTTCCGAGGGGCTTGGGAGTAAGATTCTTTCTGCCCTTATCGCGACGGCGTTTAAGCACTCTGCGACCTGCTGCGGTCTTCATTCTCGCTCTGAAACCGTGGACCTTTCTCTGAGTCCTTTTTTTGGGCTGGTAAGTTCTTTTCATTTCTGTTTCTTCCTTTAAATTTATTTTTGCCGCGTATTATCGGGCATAATGTTACCGACTCATTATATATGATAAAACCCGTTCAAGTCAAGCAAATTACCCCGATTTTACAGGATAAGCGAAGTAAAACGAAGCTATGCAAAAATAAAAAGTGCAAAGTCTTATGTTTTCCGACTTTACACTTTATTTTCTGCTTTTTCCGCGCGCGCCTTTATGCTTCAAGCGGTGCGCTCCGTTCTCTCGGCAGTCGTCTCGACTGCCTCTTCCTTTTGGTTCTCCGACCTATCCGCCGAAGATTTCGGACGGATACGATCGCGCAGCATCTGCATACGCGTATCCAGCGAGCTCGCGATGTCCGCGCACTCTTTAAGGTCTGCGGCGAGCAATTCGGGGTTTTCTATTTCCTTTTTATATCGTATGTCGTGTTCGAGCGAAGCCCAGAAATCCATTGCTATCGTACGGAACTGCACTTCAACGCGCACGAAATGCTTCTTGTTTGAAAAGAATACCGGCACTTCCACTATCATGTGATAACTGCGATAGCCGTTAGGTTTGGGCGCCTTAATATAATCTTTTATATTGATTATCGTTATGTCGTCCTGTTTGCCGAGCATCTCCGCAACGGTATATATGTCGTCCACGTACTGACATATTACGCGAATTCCCGCAATATCGTTGAGATTTTCGGTCATCGACTTCAAGCTGAATTTACAACCCATTCTGCGCAGTTTGCCGACTATGCTCTCCGCGCTTTTTACGCGGCTTTCGATATGGTCTATCGGATTGCGCACGTTGCCCAGCGACAGCTCTTCGTTAAGTACTTCGAACTTTGTCTGCACTTCGCGTATCGCGCAGTGATACAACGTCATATACCATCTGAATCCTTCCAGCGTGTGGAGCAGGTCGGGCGCGCTTTCGTCCGTTTCCATAACCCGTGAAATAAACTTTTTAAGATCCTTGTCTTCCATTTTTCCCTCGTAATTTATGTATTTACGACGTCATTCACTTTGAATTTCAATAGTGTACTACCATCCGTCTACGGTATTATACTCACACCAAGTTAAAGTTAAGTTAAACGAATTAAAACAAGACAATATAATACCGTGCGGACATTACTGCCCGCACGATAAAATTTAATTTATGCAAAGTCAACCTTTTTATATAAATTTAATTTCCCATTATGAGTTTATTTGCAAGTTTCCCTAAAAAATGTGTAAGTTTTAACTCAAAACCGCGTGAAACATCACTTTCATTACTTACAGCATGAGCGCACTCATGCAACAAAGTTCCCGCAAAACATTCAACCGAAACCAATTGATTGCGTTTTATAAGTATTTCTCCTTTTTCAGGTTGCCATAGCCCTAATGTCTCGTAGCCGTTTTCAACACTGTACAGTTTATCTGCCACATGTATATTTTTAACTGCCTTAGGGCGTCCACCTATCAAAGCAAGTATTTTGTCAATATTTCGATAAACTGCTTTTTCCGGCTCAGTTAATGCTTCATCACCTATTACTACGGGATTAAAGCGTTCTTGTTCTTCTTTACGGAATTCTTCCACTGTAACAAAATGACGAAAACTATTATCAGAATCGTTTATTTCGTTCATTTTTACAGCAATATTTCCCGGTATATAAACAGGATTTTTTCCACTCATTTTCATTTCATCAATGATATCCGGATTATACTCCATATCGCGTGCAGTGACAAAAGTTACATTATCGTTATAATGGCTTACTCTTTCCGCTACAAACATTTGAGTATCCTGCCAGCCTAATTCGTCGTGCGTTTTTCCATAGGCAAGGGAATAAAAATCTTTTATTAAAAGCTTCATAACTTTTTCGGATTCGCAGCTTTTTACTATATCCTTAATTCTGTCCGTATATGCAACTCGTCCCACATTACTTCTTTCTCTATTAAGTGCCTTTTTAATTTTTTTATTAAGCGAAGTTATATTATATGAAAATAAGAAATTATCTTCGGTAGCTACTTTTATTCCGTTTATGTATATATCAGCAGTATCGCCTTGTTTTTCAAGTATGTCTCCGTATTCAGTTTTTTCTAAAACATGAGCACCTGAAAATATCAAAAACATAGACTTTGCTTTTTCCATATCTTCGTCCATGCAATCGGTAAGACAAAAATCAGTACCTACCATATTATTATTTTTCGGCGCATCAATTTTTGCCTGCAAAGTTATTATATCATCAAATCCGACTTTTGCTGCTTTAGTAAGCGTTATGTAACCATATTTAGATGAAATTTCTACTCTTACGTTGTTTCTATACAACGTTGCAAGAGCATCTTTTAATCCAAAACCGAATTTACCTATAAGTTTATCGTTTTGAAGTTTTTCATCATTTTCGTTCTGCGTTAAATGCTTATAACTAAGACCTCTGCCATAATCGATTATATGCCATTGCCCATTTATTTTTTTAATACAAATATCCGCTGTCCCCGTAAGGCTCTGTTCATCTAAAGCATTGGCAATAATTTCCCTAATAGCGTGACACACTTCCCAGTTTTCCAAAATTTTTTCAATGTTCAGATCAAAAGTTTTTTCAATTTGCAATTCGTTTTTCATTTTTGTCCTCCCTTTGTTTTGAATACTTGAATAATAGCATTATTACATTATTTTGTCAATAATTATAATATATTTTTTTAAAAAAAGTATTATTACTTGTATTATTATATTTTATATCATTTATAGTTATTGAAATAATAAATATTGCAAATGATTTTGCAATCCAACATTTTGGAGTAAACTAAAATGTATTTAACAAATTTGCAATAGGATTATTTTAGATAAACTATAGAAAAAGAAAGAACAGATGCTTTTACATCTGTTCCTTCTTACTGAAATCCCCGACGTACTACTCTCCCATACGCAAAAAAGAAAAGAACAGACATTATTTCTAACATCTGTTCTTTCAATGAAATCCCCGACGTCCTTTTATACCGGCGCACCGCTAACGCTCGCCACAGGCGTGCGCAATATACACCCGCGCTTGCGGATTCTTTTCGGCGCAAAGGCGTGTTTTTTTACCGCCGCAAGGTC
>CALWBH010000055.1 GCA_944376015.1 uncultured Clostridia bacterium | reverse complement strand
ATGCAAAGTATCGGTATAGGCGCGTTCCAGGGGCTTAACTGTCTGCCCGAAAATCTGGTGATACCGGCAACGGTAACAGGGGAAATATATCGCTATACATTCCAGAATTCGAAGTTCACCACGCTATCCTTCGCCGGTAACGGTGTTACAAAGCTCTGGAACGCTTCTTTCGCCGCCGACGTAGGAAAAGGCTATGTTTCTTCTCTGAAAACGGCGACCATTCCTGCGTCCGTAACGGCTTTCAACGGAGATCCTTTCAAAGGCTGCTATGCGCTGGAATCGTTCACCATGCTTCGTTCGTCTGTTGCGGACGGTAGCATAACTTCGGGACAGCCGTTTAGTACTCCTGCGTCCTCTTATTCGAAAATGAAAATATATGTTCGCGCCGATTCGGTGGACGCTTATAAGTCAGGACAGCTCAGTTCTTTCGCGGCTCTAATAGAAGCGATACCGGAATAAAAGAGATTTATAACCTGAAAACGAATAATTTCCCAAAAGCCCCGCATTATACGCTGGGCTTTTGGGACTTTCAGGCACAAAGATAAATTTTTGACAAATTACATAAAATATTGCGCCGAATTTTATGTTGTTTAAGATGAAAAAGTATTTATTAATTACGTATTTTCGCTTTTTCCGTAGCTGCGGAGATATCGTAAGAGAGTGGTAAGTAAGCGGTAAGCATTTATATCGCAAAAGTTAAACGTAAATGTACCTGCCGATTTAATAATAAATTTCTTGTCTCCCGAAGCTTTAAAAAAAGGTATAGGTTATATAAAACAAAAGAAGCAGGGATATTCCTGCTCCTTTGTTTTGGTACCGCATAGGGGAATCGAACCCCTGTTTCCGGCGTGAGAGGCCAGCGTCCTAACCGCTAGACTAATGCGGCACAACCTTTAACCTTGCGAATTATATCATATTTACGGATATATTGCAAGGGTTTTAAAGGTTATTTTTAAATTATTGGGAAAAATCTATGCGGAAGGTAGTGCCTTCTCCGAGCGTACTGTCGACGTAAAGTTTCCAACCGCTTTTATCGCAAAGTTTTTTTACAATAGGCAGTCCCAAACCGAAGCCCATATTTTCGCCGTGAGATTTGTCTACGGTATAAAATCTGCTGAAAATGTGTTTCAGTTCGTCCTGCGAGATTCCTATTCCTGTATCGTCCACGACCAAAAGCGCGTCTTTGACGGTCACGGTAATTTTTCCGTTTTGTTTGTTATACTTAATCGCGTTGCTTACGAGATTATCGAGTATTTCGGTAACGCGTTCGTGCCTTGACATAATATGGACCCCGTCCTGTATATCTCTGACGAGAGTAATATTTTTATCTTTGAGCACCGGCTCGAAATTATCGAGCACTTCGTTTGTCAGTTTTGAAAGATCTACGTCGTACGGCGTAAGCATATCGTCGTCTATTGCGCTGTAATTTAATATTTGTTTTATCATCGCGCTGAGCCGCTCGCTTTGCGCTTCGATCGTTTTGCCTGCCGCTTTGATTTTCGACGCGGGAAGGTCGCCCGAAGCTATCAGTTCAGCAAAACCGTGTATGGACGTAAGGGGAGTGTTCATCTCGTGCGTCACGTTGGAAATAAATTCGTCCTTGCTTTTTTGTGCGTTGCGTACGTGCTCGTTTTTGAGATTTATGACATCCGCTATCGGTTTGAGTTCTACGAATTTTGCGTTTATGTGTTTATCGTTACCTATCGCGTTGATCGCAAGCTCTTTGACGTGTCTTATGACGAACGAGGTTACTATCCAGGAAAGTATAAGCGACAGCAAAACTCCTATGCACACATAAATTATGAGCGCGGGGAGCATGCTCAGATAAACTTTCGCGCGAGAAAATATCTCCAAAGATAAGCGAACGGTCTTATCGCCGAATTTCTCGCAAATATTTACATAAGACCGACCTTTTTCCGTTGAGTCTGAAATATATATGCGCGTACCGTTAGTTAAAGTATTCTTTAATGTCGATAATTCTTTGTCGGTGACGCGGTATCGCTCGCTCGAAACGTCCATTACATTAAAATCGCCGTCGAGATAGCAAACTTCGACGTCAAGGTATGACGAAAGCTCCGCGGCGCTTATGTCCGTAGCGGAGTAATTGTCTTTGTACGTTTGCATGCTTTTGCGCAGATCTTCGCTCGCGTCGCCCTCGTTCTGAGAATAAAGCACTTCGGAGCTCGTAAGCGCGTAAAACAAAAGCACGAAAAGCATTACGAGCAGAATAGGTAAAAAAATACGTTTGTTCATTTTACAAATTTATATCCCGCCCCGAAAACGGTTTCTATGCCCTTTACGCCGAGTTTACGCAGTCTGGCGATATGAATGTCGACCGTGCGCGTTTCGCCTTCGTCGTACCCCCAAACTGCCGTTAAAAGCTTATCGCGCGTTATAACCGAGTCGGCGTGTCTTATGAGATAGGCAAGCAGTCTGAATTCCATATTACTCAGCGACGCAGGTCGTCCGTCAATCGTAACCGACATAGTGCGTTCGTTGAGCGTTACGTTTTGAGCCGTCAGTACTTCGGTTACGCCGAGACGTCTGAACGCCGCGTTTACGCGCGCCGTGAGTTCGAGCACTCCGAAAGGCTTGGAGATATAATCGTCCGCTCCGAGATTAAATCCCTTGACTTTATCGTTTTCGCGCCCCATCGCGCTGAGCATTATGCAGGTAACTTGCGGATAAGCTTTTTTAATCTGCGTAAGAACGTCGTATCCGTTACCGTCGGGCAACATGATATCGAGCAGCACTACTTTCGGCACGAACAGTGCGAGCGCGGCGTTAAAATCTTTTACCGTGTTATAGCAGTGCACGTCGATTTCCGCAAGTTCCAGGCTGAACTTTACGAGATCGCAGATACTTTTGTCGTCTTCGAGAAGATAAAGCGTTTTTTCCATAATTTATTCCGTTTGACGCGTAAGATTATACGGCGTCGAAAGTATGCGCCAGATTGAGAATATGATCCGCCGCTCTTTCGAGATTGCCGACGAGATTTATGAGCACGCTGCTCGATTGCGGCTGGCAGGAACCTTCGTTAAGGCGTTTGATATGTCCGTCCACGATATGCTTTTTCAAGCCGTCTACTTCGGTTTCTATCTGTTCGGCGCGCACTGCGCTCGTAACGTCGACTTCGTTGAACGCGCGCATGCTTTCATCGAACAGTTTTTCCGTTTTTTCGCACATCGATTCAATATCCGCTATAACCGATTCCGAGAACTCGAGCTTGTCGTTTATGTAGTGACGGGTATATTTCAGCATATTGTCGGCGAGATCGGCTATACGCAGCACATCGCCTATCGCTTCATGCATCGCGGACAAAGTCTTTTCGTCTTTATAAGAAAGGTCTGCGCCTGAAAGTTTGACGAGAAATTCGGTAATACGCTTTGACGATTCGTTGATTTTGTCGATTTCTTCGCGAATATTATTTTCTTCGGCAGCGTCTTTTTTAATGAACGAGTTTACGGATTTCCGGAGAATGCCCATGGCTTCGGTTGCGATCCGCGTGATTTCCTTTTTTGCCTGCATTACCGCTATCGACGGAGTCTGAAGCAGGCGGTCGTCGAGATAAGTAATGATTTCCTTCGGCGTTTTTGCTTTTTTATCCCGTATTATGAAGCAGGCGATTTTTACAAAAACGTTTATAAAAGGGAAGAACAACAGCACGCAAACGACGTTGAAAAACGTATGGAACATCGCAATCTGCGTCGTGGGCGCATTTGCAAACCATGTAGCGAACGTCATATCCATAAAACTGGTGCCGTCTCCGTTCCATATAAGCAGCATTATCATGAAAAGAATGGAACCGAATACGTTGAACATCAGGTGGATGAGCGCGGCGCGCTTGGCGTTGGTGTTGGCTCCTATGGATGAAAGCAGCGCGGTAACGCACGTTCCGATGTTTGTTCCGAGAATAATGAAGAGTACGCTGTTACCGCCTCCTCCGATCGTAACGCCCGTGCTGGCGAGAGCGACGAGAATTGAAGTTACGGCGGAAGACGATTGAATAATCGCGGTGAAAACGAGACCTATCAGTAACAGCAGGAAAGGGTTCTGGATGGACATCATCGCCTGCGTGAACACTTCGCTTTGCTGGAAAATCTCCATCGAACTGCTCATAACGTCCAGCGCGACGAATACGAGTCCGAGACCGCCGAGTATGTATCCTACGGTTTTGACTTTATCGTTTTTGAATATCATCGTCATGAAGATACCGATAAAGGCAAAAGGCAGCACGAATGTTGCAAAATTGAACGCGCTGAGCGCGGCAATCTGCGCCGTCACTGTAGTTCCTATGTTCGCTCCCATTATGACGGCAGTTGCCATTGTAAGCGACATCACGCCCGCGTTGACGAAACCGACGGTCATAACTGTGGTTGCGGATGACGACTGCACGATCGCCGTTGTGACCAATCCGACTCCCACGCCGGCGAGTTTTCCCGTACTCGACGTTTTACTGAACCAGCTGCGCAAACGTTCGTTTGCGAGTTTTTCGATAGCGTCGGACAAGACTTTAAAGCCGATAAACAACACGCCGAGACCGCCGAGCAGTCCCATTACGGCAGCAATGTAATCCATAAATAATCTCCCTTTTCTTTTGAGTTTCCGTTACGATATAATTATATATAAAAATTGTAACAAACTTATCTATAACTTGTAAACAAATTGTAAACTATTATAAGAAAATAATCAACACATTATACCGCTCGCAGGCGAAATGGTAAGCCGCTGCAATTATGGCGCGAAAACATTGCGTATAGTTAATATAATTACGGTCATAAAATTAAAAAAAGATAAGAATTGCGCAAACCTGCTTGTCTGCGCTTGATTAAATTAATTTTCGTATGATAAAATATATACGAAAGCAAGGAGGACGTTAAAATGTCTGAAAACTTGGTCTTGTCCGCGTCGGAAAATTCCGATGCGGAGGTAAACGCCGATTGGGCATATAAACTCGCCGAATCTTTTAAAGAGCAATGGTGGGTGTTTCTCGTTACGCTGTTTATCGTTATAGCGGTAATGATAGTTATAAAAATATTATCGAAAGGCAAGATATTCAAGTTCCGAACGATATTGAAAATAGTTTTAAATTGCGTTATCGCTTTCGTGTTGCTGTTTCTGATAAACGCGATAGCGGCATTGTTCTCTGCGGCAATAGTCCCCAAATGGTATTCTTGGATACTTATCGGCATTTTCGGAATACTCGGACTTATATTTATCCTTATTTCAATGATATTCTGGCCGGGACTTTTCGTGGCGTAAATCGATATACAAAAAAATCAGACGGAGACAAAATCTCCGTCTGATTTTTTTGTAATGGCAGTATCGCGCTGCCGGTCAGCGATCTCTTTCGTTTTCACATTCTTCGAGAGAGCCGCGCAGCATTGCGTATTCAACAATACCGATTAACACCGCGACTCCTGCGAGAACGTAAAGCACGATGGAGAAAGCGTCGGTTTTGCCGGCAAGTTTCATTATAAGGAAACCGATACCGACAAGCACCATGGCGGTCCTTATGCAAGAGATCATTATACTCATTGCATTTACTTCCGCCGTTCTTGTTTCGCAACTTTTTCCCATGAGCATTTTCATACCCTTATTATGCGCGGCGGAAAAAAATATATTCGCGCTGCGCGTTTAAAATTTATTTTAAAAAATTTTTCGATTTATCAAATATATTCGTCCGATTACGACAATTATCAACAACTTTCCGCATATCTTATTTGCGGAGGTATATGATGGTATTTGAAAGTTTTCTTGCTTTTCTCGGAAAGGTATTTTGTTTTTCGGCTTATATCAAGAACAACGGGTCTTTTCCGCGTCAGCTCACCGAAGATGAGGAAAGGGAATATCTCGAAAAAAGCAAGCAGGGCGACGAGCACGCCCGCGAAATGCTCATAAAGCATAATCTGCGACTGGTAGCGCATGTCGTTAAAAAATACAGCGGCGCGGGAGAAGCGGACGATCTTATAAGCGTCGGCAGTATCGGACTCATAAAAGGCGTTCAGACGTACGAATACGGCAAAGGCAGTCAGCTTGCTACCTATGTGGCGCGGTGTATCGAAAACGAAATTTTGATGTATATCCGCGCAAATAAAAAACATCGCAGTAACGTGTCTTTGTCGGAATCGGTCGGTTCGGATAAAGACGGTAACGACATCACGCTTATTGACGTTTTATCGGTACCCGCGGAGACGGTTTTGGAAGAAGTGGAAAACAAAGTGCTTATGGATAAGATTCGCGAATGCGTAAAGGAGCTGCCCACGCGCGAACGCATCATTATAACTTTGCGCTACGGGCTTAACGGCGCATTGCCTTATACGCAGCTGCAAGTGGCTCAAAAATTGAAAATTTCGCGTTCGTATGTATCGCGTATAGAAAAAAAGGTATTGAGCAAGATTTCCGCGCAATTAAGAAACTGACGGTAATTCGTCTAATCGAACATTAAAACACCCGTAAAACAATTGCATAAATTTGCATTTGTATGTTATAATGTTACAAAATTTTACGGAGTGTCTAAAATGACTGCGTTTCTTTACATTGCCGTACTTGTAGTATATTTTGCGGTTATGATATATATCGGATTGCGAAGCCGTAAAAGCGCGCTTTCCGTACAGGGATTTGTGCTCGGCGGTCGTAGCGCGGGTCCGTGGCTTTCCGCGTTCGCATACGGAACGTCTTATTTTTCAGCCGTTATTTTCATCGGCTACGCGGGGCAGTTCGGTTGGAATTTCGGACTTGCGGCTACCTGGATAGGAATAGGTAATGCGGTTATCGGTTCTTTGCTCGCTTGGGCGGTGCTCGGTAAACGCACGCGCGTTATGACGCAACAGCTGGATTCGGCGACCATGCCCGATTATTTCGGCAAGCGCTTCGGCGACAATAAACTGAAAATTTTCGCTTCGATAATCGTGTTCGTTTTTCTTATCCCTTACACCGCGTCGTTATATAAAGGTCTCGGCAGTTTGTTCGCGATGGCGTTCAACATACCGTATTTCGTTTGCATAATAGTCATGGCGGCTGTGACTGCGGTTTACGTGCTTGTCGGCGGATACATGGCCACCGTGTGGAACGATTTTATACAAGGGCTTATCATGCTTTTCGGCATTATTGTTATAATTGCGGCAGTCGTGATCAATTTCGGCGGTCTCGGGCAGGCAATAACCGACCTTTCTCAGATATCGGCGGATAGCGAACAGCTCGGCGCATATACGTCTTTCTTCGGTCCCGATCTTTACGGGCTTATAATGGTCGTAATTCTGACAAGCCTGGGCACCTGGGGATTGCCGCAGATGGTACAGAAATTCTATGCCATAAAAAGCGAAGGAAGTATCAAGAAAGGCATGATTATAAGCACCGTATTTGCGCTTGTGGTGGCGGGCGGATGCTACTTTCTCGGCGGCTTCGGGCGTCTCGCGTACAGTACGGACGGTAAAGTCATGTATGACGAAATAATACCTTCAATGCTTGCCGACGCGCTTCCTCCGGTGCTCATCGCTCTTGTGCTCGTGCTGGTGGTTAGCGCTTCCATGAGTACGCTTTCTTCGCTCGTGATGAGTTCCAGCTCGACGCTTACTCTCGACTTGATCAAAGGCGGAATAAAGAAAGATTTAAGCCACAAAGGACAGATGAGACTTATCCGCATTTTCGTAGCGGTGTTTATTGTGATTAGCGCGGTAATCGCCATAATTTACGACGAATTGGGACTTGCTTTCATCGCGCAGATGATGGGCGTGAGTTGGGGAGCGCTTGCAGGCGCGTTTCTTGCGCCGTATCTGTTCAGTCTGTATTGGAAACGTACGACGAAAAAAGCTTGCTATACATGTTTTATTTTCGGTGTAACGATAAGTATAGCGGCATTGGTGATATCGCTTTGCGGCGAAAGCTTGCCCGTCGGATTCAAAGAATCCTTTATATACGAATATCTTTTCTCTTCGTCTATTTACGTAGGCACGTGGACGATGATCGCGGGGTTCGTCATAGTACCGGTAGTTTCTCTGCTTACCGAAAAGCCGGATAAAGCAACGCTCGATAAACTCTTTACGCCTTTCTGCGCAATGGACGCGGCAATGGAAAAGGCGTCCGTCGGTTTCCTCGGCAGCAGGTCCGAAATTATAGTTAACGGAGTTGACAGAACAGAGCAGGCAAACGCAGACGGAGAGTCGGAAGCGAGCGACGAAAAAAAGGCGGACGAAATTTCGAATACCGAAAGAAAAGAATGATTTTTTAAAACAGACACAATAAAAAAGACTGCCCAAGGCAGTCTTTTTTATTGGCGAGAATGACCTGTAAGCCGAATTCTGTCGTGGACGGCTATCTGTCTGGACCGTACGTTACCGTACGGTTCGAGCGATATGTGAGAGAAGACGGACAATCTGTATCTCTCGGATCTTGCACCGGATGGGGTTTACATAGCGTTTTACGTTACCGTAAAACCGTGTGAGCTCTTAACTCACCGTTCCACCCTTACCGAATAAATCGGCGGTTTATTTCTGTTGCACTTTCCTTGGAGTCGCCTCCACCGGTAGTTAGCCGGCATCCTGTCCTGTGGTGTTCGGACTTTCCTCGACGCGCAGAACGCGCCGCAACCGTCCGGTCATCTCGGATGTATTATACTATCTGTTTTCGGAAAATGCAAGCGTTATAATATAAATTGTTCGGGATATAATCGTTATATTATGTATCCGATACTTTTGATTTCGCTTGTCGTTGCGGCACTCGTAGCGGCGGCGTTGTCTGCGGCGCTTATAGCCGATTCCGGAAAAGTGCGCGAATTCAGCTTACCCGAAAAGTCAGACAGGGACGATATAGTCAATCAGGCGGCAAGACTCGCAGTTATGCCTCCTGCCGTATATGACGTCAGGGGAGACATTGCGCTCGCCCGAAAATATATAAACAATGCGTTTCGAGTGATAGCGCGTAAAAGCGCTTCATCGACGGAATGCGACGGTTATGAGAAAAGATTCGCGGATAATTATTCTTTGATTCGCGCGGCTTGCGACAAAGCGGCTGAAACAGCGGCGCGGCTTGCGCGCATTGCGGCTTCGCGCAAAACGAATATAGTGGACCTTGCCGAAACGATCGTCAGACAAAATGCGGGCGTAACCGATAAAGAGCTCGTTCGCAGGTGTGTTAACGTGTTTACCGCAAGAACGACTATACCGTACTCCGAGTTAAGAGCGCTCGGAGACGCTTTGAATTATGCGCTGATAAAGCAATTTGCGGTATACGCTTCCAAAATAATCTACCGATACAGAGCGGAGAACAAAGCCCGTGCCGACGCACGAGCGGGAAGAATAAACGAAAAATACGTCAAGTCGCTATCCTACGTCAAAACGCTTTTCGAATACTCCGATACAAAAGGAAAGCACAGGCTTACGGAGTATTGCGGCAGGCGCGGCGGAAACGTACATTCCGCCGCTTCGGACGACGCTCGATTGCTTGCCGAATACAGCGGCGGTATGGACGCGCTTACCGACAGCCTGAGAGCCGAAAGCACTGACGAGGAATTTATAACCGAAATTTCGGCGGCAGGTAAGATATACGCGCGAAATAAAACGGGGTGGAAAGACGTTACCGTAAAAACCCGAATCGATTATTTGCTTCTTACCGAAAAAGCGGCAAAAAAGAATGGCGAGAGCGAAGCGGCTTTTGCCGCGCGCATAAGCAGACTTTCCAAAAAGGAAGGTAAAGACATATCGGAATATCTTATACCGCCGCCTTCCGATTTTTTACCGATAATAACCTCGATCGTTTCGGCGCTTATATCTTTCGGCGCGTCCGCATGTGTAGCGCTATACGTTTTTCCGACGTCGGCTATCGGTATAATAGCCGCAATCGCGCTTTTGCCCGTATTTTTTAAAAGCGCATTTATTATATGCGACGAGATCGCAATGCGACTGGTACGGCGAAGAACGGTGCCGGAAACTCTGAACGGTACGCTTCCTTCTTCCGCAATCGTGATTTGCGCGGCAGTAAGCGGAGAAAAAGCGCTTAAAACGGTTTACGACGATCTGCTTACGATAGCCGCCGCAAACAGAAACGCGGCATTTTCTTACGGTTTGCTGGTTGACTGTATAGGCAGTTACGACATCGATTCGGCGGCTAAAAATATTTATTCTCTCGTGCACGGTACGGACGGGCGCGTTTTCGTATGCCTGAGAAAAAAGGCTTACGAAAGAAAACGCGGCGCGCTTATCGATTTTAATAAACTCGTGCTCAACGGCGATCGTTCACCATTTGCCGTCGTTTTAGGCGGAATAAAACCTTTCAGATACGCCATAACGTTGGATTCCGACAGTAAAATAACGGACGCCGAGCGTCTTGTGCGTATAATGGAACATCCTTATAACAAACGCTATGCGATCGGCTCTTTGTCTATGAGATCGAGCACGGCAGGACTCAACACTCCCTTTGCCCGTTTATTCGGAGGAGAAAAGGGAATTTCTTCGTATTCATATTCAT
>CALWBH010000054.1 GCA_944376015.1 uncultured Clostridia bacterium | reverse complement strand
GTTATTCCCACCGTAATGCCTTTCCGCCTGTTCGATAACTCGTCTATGCCCGAGCTTCCGATGTGCGATCCCGACGAGTATATTCGTATAGAAGAAAAACTCGGCGAAATGCTGCGTTCTGCAAATCTCGACCCCGAAAAAATGTCTGGTTGCACCAAATGCGGGGGTTGCAGTCTGGAAAACGACTGCTATGCCGTCGCCGCAGACAAAAAAGGTAACCGATAAATAATTTTTAAAATTAATCAGCGTCAGAAACGGTTTTTTATAAAGCCGTTTTTTTGTTGTATAACTTTGGCTCACACTAACCGCGACGGCGGAATAACGAGAGAATATCTCTCAAACTAAACGGAATGAGTCCGGTAGCTTACCGAACTCATTCACAAACAATTTAATTATTATTTTGTCCAAACTTTTGGGTTCATAGCAAAGTCAGACAAACTTCTCAAGGCGCATTTTTAAATTTTACGTATTTTAATATTTTTACTTTCCTTTGATCATACCGAGGAAGTATTCGTGAACGCGGGCGTCGTCGGTAAGCTCGGGATGAAACGCGGTTACGAGCTGATTGTCCTGCCGCGCGGCGACGATGTGTCCGTCGACGGTTGCGAGCGCGTGCGCGTTCGCTCCGACTTCGGTAATATACGGCGCGCGGATAAAAGTCATCGGGATTTCGCCTATGCCCTCGAAAGGAGCGACGCAGGCGAAACTGCCGAGCTGTCTGCCGTAAGCGTTGCGCATTACGGTGATATCCATAGTCGAAAGGTGAGTGCGGTCGTCGTTTTCGATGCGTTTTGCGAGCAGTATGAGTCCCGCGCAGGTGCCGAAGACGGGCAGTCCGTCCGTTATCATTCCGCGCACTTTATCCGTCATTCCGAGATCGCCGAGCAGTTTGCCTATGACCGTTGACTCGCCGCCGGGGATAATGAGCCCGTCGAACGAGCGACGCAGGTCGCTTTTTTGTCTTATCTCGAAACTGTCCGCGCCCAGCTTGTCGAGCGCGTGGATATGCTCTATGAACGCGCCTTGCAGACAAAGTATGCCTATGCGCATATTATTTACCGCGCTCCGCCATTAAAAGTTGTATTTCCTGCTCGTTAATGCCGACCATGGCTTCGCCGAGATCTTCGCTGAGCTTGGCGATAAGTTTGGCGTCCTTATAGTTGGTGACTGCCTGGACGATGGCGCGTGCGCGTTTTGCGGGGTTGCCCGACTTGAATATACCGCTGCCGACGAACACGCCTTCCGCGCCGAGCTGCATCATAAGCGAAGCGTCGGCGGGGGTAGCTACGCCGCCTGCCGCGAAGTTGACGACGGGCAGTTTACCGTTTTTGTGTACATACAGCACGAGATCGTAAGGCACCTGAAGTTTTTTCGCTTCGTCGAACAGTTCGTCTTCGGCGCAGGAGGTGAGACGGCGGATGTCGCTCATCATCTTTCTCATGTGGCGCACAGCCTGAACGACGTCGCCCGTGCCCGGTTCGCCCTTGGTGCGGATCATGGACGCGCCTTCGTTGATACGGCGGAGAGCTTCTCCGAGGTCTTTTGCGCCGCATACGAAAGGCACTTTGAACTTGGTCTTATCGATGTGATAAACGTCGTCGGCGGGGGAAAGCACTTCGGATTCGTCGATATAGTCGATCTCGATCGCTTCGAGTATCTGCGCTTCCGCAAAGTGTCCGATACGGCATTTAGCCATAACGGGAATGGAAACGGCTTCCTGTATGCCTTTGATCATCTTGGGATCGCTCATGCGCGAAACGCCGCCTGCCGCGCGTATGTCTGCGGGTATGCGTTCGAGCGCCATGACTGCGCAAGCGCCCGCTTCTTCCGCGATGCGCGCCTGTTCGGGGGTGGTGACGTCCATTATAACGCCGCCTTTGAGCATCTGTGCGAGATTTTTATTGAGTTCCCAACGGTTTTCCATAGTATTATACCTCTGAACTTATTATTTGTTTTTGTTTACGTTTAATAATACACCTTTTCGGCGGCGCTTGTCAAGCGCGTTGCGGTATAAAACGCCGAGCCGAAGCGCTCTCGCGGTGTTAAACTGAGCGTAGGCTGCGGGAATAAAATTACAAAATGTTTACATCGTCGAAACGTTTTCCGCGTGACTTTTTTGTTACGCGGCGGTATAATATGCCTGTAAGAAACGCGAGACAGAACCGTTCGTAAAAAAATTCCGACAGAAAAGTTACGGACAAGGCAACGTTTCTTCGTCCGCAAGGTAAGGCGCAGAATGCGACCGCCTGCGATGTCGATTATCCGCGAAAGCGCGCTTTCCGAAATATACGGGAGACAACGCTTTCCTTGAAAAATAACGGCAAACGATGGTAACGGATCGCAAAGTCGTTATAAAACAGCCCGTTACAAGCGCGTTTAAGCGCTATCCCTTTTCAAGATACCGACGTATAGTATTGCGGCGGTATTTTTAGTGCGATTAAAGGGAAAATTAACCGTATTCTAATCGGAATATAATAAACGCGCGGCATTTTTCAAGGTTATATTCACGATTTTACGTTACACTGTGATCAGCGAGGTGAAAATATCGTGAACGTAATAACGGTAATGACATTGAAAAGAAGCTCCGAATATCTGAGCGCCGATCATACGTTGGAAAAAGCCGCGGACAGGCTTCATGACGCGGGCGGCGCTTTGCCCGTTGTAAGCGTTACCGGCGAATATCTCGGGATAGTCGACGAGCGTATGCTTTTATGGGCGATAAAATCGGGCGACGCGGATCCGAGCAGTCTGCTCGTGGAGATACGCGACGGTTTCGATCTTATAAAAACGGGCGCGACGGCGGAATGTTCGGAAATAGCCGGGCTTGTCGGCAGGTACGGTATATTGCCCGTAACCGACGACAGAGGTATGTTTATAGGGACGGTGCTCGCGCGTAATCTGACGGAAAAAGAGAGCAACGCATAATTTTTTTCAAAAATAACGATAAAATATACTTTTTATATCCGATAATTTATATTTGGTTTATATTGGGGAATTACTATATATGGTAAAGGCATAAAAAGGTAATTCGGAGAAAATAAATGACGGATAAAAAAGTACTCATCATAGGCGGCGGCGTATCCGGTCTTGCGACCGGTATATACCTGCTTAAAAGCGGTTATAACGTGGAGATACTCGAAAAGAACGCTATCCCCGGCGGCGCTTGCATAGGTTGGGAGCGAAAGGGTTGTTATATAGACGGCTGTATCCATTGGCTTGTCGGAACGAAACCCGGTAACCCTTATTACGAATTCTGGAGAGAAACGCACGCGCTCGAAGAAGATACCGAAATATTCTTCCACGACGTGTTTTCCGTATTCGATTTCAACGACGGCAAAAAACTCACTATTTATGCCGATTTCGATAAATTCGAAAAAGAGATACTTGCATTTGCGCCCGAAGACGAAAAAGAGATAAAGCGGTTCTGCCGCATGATAAAGCGCTTCCGCAAGATAGAAGGACCGGTGGATAAACCCGTCGATATGATGAGCCCCTTGCAGCTTATCAAGATAGGTCTTACCATGGCGGGGGATTATTATTGGGTGAGCAAATACAGCAAAGTGGACTGCGTGGAGTACGGCAAACGTTTCAAAAACGCTCATCTCCGTTATCTTTTCGCCAATTACATGGCGCCCGGATACAATCTTATGAGTATGCTGTATATGCTCTCGCACGTTATGAATAAAGACGGCGGAGTTCCTATCGGCGGCAGTACGGGCATGAGCAAGCGAATGGCGGAGTATTACGAACAGCTCGGCGGCATCATAAGATACAATAGCGAAGCGGAACGAATCATCGTGGAAAACGACCGCGCCGTGGGCGTGGAACTGAAAAACGGCGTTAAGCTGTCCTCGGATTGGGTTGTATCGAGTACCGCGGCGGAGCATTGCCTTAAAAAACTGCTCGGCGGAGCGTACAAAGTAAATAAAATGGAAAAGCGCTGGGCTGACAGACGGACTTATCCCATTTATACGATGACGATCGCCGCTTTCAAGTGCAGTAAACAGCTTTCTCAGGAAGATTTTCCCGTAGGGCTTCACGGTATGTTCAAAAGTCCCGTTCGCGTAGACAGAGATTATCCCGGAGTGGCTATCCGCAATTATTCCTACGATCCGACGCTTAAATGCCCCGACGGTTGCAGCGTCGTGCAGGCGCAGATAATAGGCGACGACGATATGTATTTCTGGTGGAAAGAACGCAAAGCGGACGGCACCTACAAAGCGGAAAAACAGCGTATAGCAAGCGAGCTCATCGAACGTATTTACGAGCGGTATCCCGAACTCGAAGGCTCGCTCGAAACGATAGACGTGATAACTCCGATGACGTACGAAAGGTATCTTAATACCAGGCACGGTTCCTTCCAGGGCTTTGTGCATACGTCCACGGGTAAAGCGCTTATGCAGAAGGGCACGGTTCCGGGGCTTAACGGTTTCATTCTTTCCGGACAGTGCATATTCCAAAGCGGCGGACTTCCTCCCGCGGTAATAACCGGAAGATTCGCGGCACAGCGTATATGCCGTGCGGACGGACGCAAGTTTATGGAAAAGAAACAGCCGCTTGTCAATCCGATCGCGCTGCTTACAAGAAAAAAAGACATTTCGAGGAGTTGAATTCCTAATTTAAAGTATATTTGCCGTGGTGCTGCTCGCATTCAGGAAACAATAATATTTTAAAATAAATAAAGTAGAACAATAAAAGCCGCTTAATTTAGATTTAAAAGAAGCAGTTATTGAATAAAGAAACTATTGATTCTACCGGGTAGCAATGCAGCTATATTTTTGAGATAGAATTCGCATTCTTTCACCGAGCGAAAGCGAGGGCAGCCGCCGACTAGGTGACCCTGCGGCGTGCTGAAAAATGCGGATTATAGCCAAAAAGATAGCTGACTTAACGCGAGCAACCCCGTTTTGTTCTGAAACATATTTTTTCGCGTTCGATTTCGGTATTATGCGAACGGAGAGGCGGGCGGGGTATAGCGATACTGTTCCGCTACCGTTTCGATAGTTTCTTCCGTTCCCGTCATATATGCGTAATTGCTGAAACCGACGCGCGTGAATTTCACCTGTTCTACGTTGAATTCGACGGTATCTCCCGCGCTTACGCTGTCGAGCGCTTCGAATACGTCCGATTCCGAGGTTATATCGACGGAAACGATTTTACCGGTATCGGCATCGGTGACGGATATGCTTTGCAGCGCGTGGAAATATCCCTTTGAATTGTATTGCGAGTAGGTAACAAGCTTGGAAATGCTTTCACTCGCGCTGACGGGGTATACGATGGCTTCGCGTTCCATACTCGTCGAGCTTGCCATTACGTTAGCCGTAGCAACGGATATCGTCAGTCCGCTGTCTCCTTCGACATAGCCGTATATCTGGTCGTCGGTGTTGTATGTGGACAAAAGCGCTTCCGCGGCATATTTCGCGTCGTTGGAGGGTATGGCGAACCCTAAGCCTTCGTAATCGTCCGTTCCCGCGTTTACTATGCCTGCAAGCGCGCAGGTATATGTTCCGTCGTCGGCTTGAACGGTGCAGAACAGCGCGCCGCCCGAATTACCCGAATTTATAGCCGCGTCGAACTGAATGAGATCCATACTGCCTATGTCTTCCACGTCGATTTTGCGGCTGGTTGCGGATATGATACCTTTGGTTACCGTGCCGCCGAGCGTGCCCGTGGGATTGCCTATCGCGATAACGTCGGCGCCCACCCGAAGATCGTCGCTGTCCATCCATTCGGCGCAGGAAAGGTCGGCATTCGAAGCGATGGAAAGAACGGCGATGTCGCGTTCGTGCGAACCGCCTATGAAGTTCGCTTTATACATGATCGTGCTTTCCGTGCCGTCGCTTGCTATGGAAAGTACGTTGACGTAAAATTCGTAACAATCTTCCACGACGTGCTGGTTCGTCACTATAAGATATTCATTCGCGTTTTCGGTTTCCGATACAATAACGCCCGCGCCCGCGCTCGTGAAGCCGGAGCCTTCGCCGTAAACTTCCACAACCGTGGGGCGTATGTCCTGAAGCATTGCCGTAAACGAATTGTAAGTGGTCAGACTTACCGATTTCATGTTTACGTCATAGGTTACCGTACTGCAACCGAAGCAGCCCGTCGCAAAAACACACGTACAGACCGCAAACGTCACAGCCGCAACGATAATGGTAATTTTCTTTTTCATTTTCTCGTCTCCGTTTTCCCGATCTTTACGCGGCATGTTCTTTCAACCGTGCCGTATACGCGAACATCCGTTCACGTTCGTTTATTTTATACGCTTTGAATATTAAAAGCAAGTTAAGCGGCAATTAAAATTTTTTTATTTAATAAAAATTTATGACCGCTTTGTGAAAAGCACTTAAAATCGATTGCGTTTATCTTTAATTAATGTTAAAATAAAATTAATATAGGGAGTTTGTTCGCGGCGCGTCGCGCGCCCGAAGATCACTTCCGATTAAAGTCGATTCCGACCCGACCGAGAGCTATATTTGGGCAGGGGGAAAATTTATACTTATGAAGGAGGACATTATGTCTGAAAACAAAGAACCTCTTGACGAGAAAGAGGTTTCCGCTTGCACGGATGAGGCACAGCCTGCCGAAGAAGCGCAAGCAGCCGACACCGCTCCCGCGGAAGGGGATATCCCCGAGCAGGTCAATGTCGGCGAAGGCGACGCCACCGTCGTTTCCCCCTACAAGAACGGTTTTCTTCGCGGGCTTGACAATTTCTACGGCATCTCGAAGAAAAAGAGCAGCTTCAAGGTGGAGATCTTCGCAGGTATAGCCACGTTCCTTGCAATGTGCTATATACTCGTCGTAAACCCGAGTATGATACTGGGCACAAATCCTGCTCTTGCAGGTTACGCTCCGTCAGTATTCCTGGCAACGGCTTTCGGCGCGATCATAGGTACTCTGCTTATGTCGATTGTGGCTAAAATGCCGTATGCGCAGGCTCCCGGCATGGGTCTTAACTCACAGGTCGGCGCTTTGATCGGTGCTTATGCGTCAGGAGTGGCCGCAACCCAGTTTTCGTTCGGTACGGCAATGTTGCTTGTCCTCATCAGCGGAGTTATTTTCCTTCTCCTTTCGGTGATTCCCGGCGGAAGAGACAAAGAAACCGGTAAACTGAAGAGCCTTCGCGAACTTATATTCGACGGTATTCCGTCTGCGGTCAGAACAGCTATTCCCGTAGGTATAGGTTTGTTTATAGCGTATATCGGTTTCCAGAACGCGGGCGTTATCGTGCCTTCAGTAACTCAGGTCGACCTTGTCGCATTCAATGTTTATGCACCTAAAATAGGTGATTATGCGGCAAGCGGAGCTGTTATATGCTTTATCGGACTTATCGTCATTGCTATTCTTTCGCACTTTAAGTTCAAGGGCGCCGTTGTCATAGGTATAATTGTTTCCACTCTTATTGCCATTCCTTTCGGCGTTGCCGACGTCAATACTCTTGCTAATCAGGAAAGCTGGATGTTCTGGAAAAATTTCGGTAAATTCTTCTCGTTTGAATCCGGTACGGGAACATTCCTTGCTTCGTTCTGGGATGTCGATTTTACAGGAAAGAGCGTAATGCTTTGCATTATGACCATCGTATCCTTCTGCATGATCGATATGTTCGATACGATGGGAACGATCACCGGTTGCGCTACCCGCGCGGGATTGCTCGATAAGAACAATAAACCCATTGCTCTCGACAAGTGCATGTATGCCGACTCCATCGCTACCTGCACAGGAGCTATGCTCGGTACTTCCACCGTCACGACTTTCGTCGAGTCCGGTGCAGGCGTTGCGGTAGGCGGCAAAACGGGTATGACTTCGCTCATCGTTGCTATCGGATTCTTCCTTTCGATATTCATATTCCCCGTATTTGCGTTCATTCCTTCTGCGGCTGCCGCGTGCGCGCTCGTATATGTCGGCGTGCTGATGATGGGCAACGTAAAGAATATTGATTTCTCTAGCGTGAAAAACGCGGTTCCCGCATTCCTGACTATAGTCATCATGCCTCTCGGTTACAGCATTACAGACGGTATCGGTGTAGGTCTGCTCGTGTATCTCATAATCGCATTGCTTGAATTTGTCTTCGGACTTATCGTCAATGCGATCAAGGGCAAGCCGCTTCCCAAGTTCGATATACCAGTCGTAACGATCATAGTTGCCGTACTCTTTGCGATATACTTC
>CALWBH010000053.1 GCA_944376015.1 uncultured Clostridia bacterium | reverse complement strand
GGTACCTTTTAAAATTCCTTTTTAAATTTCTACGTAATCGGCAGTTTAATAAAAAACGACGCATTAAAAATAGGTTATGACGGCTATAAAAGGAAAGCAGAGTAAAACTTCAAAGTCCTAATTTTAAAAATTCAGTCAAGATTTTCGATAATACAAAGTAAAATATAATGCGTAAAAAAAGAAATGACCGGTAAATACCGGTCGATAATCTCTTATCAGATTTCTTTGTTCAGCGTTCTTTTGCAGCGCGTGCAAACGTATACACTTTTAACCTGTCCGTCAATTTCCAACTTCATTTTATGAACATTGGCATTGAAAGATCTTACGGTATGTCTGTTCGAGTGACTGACATTTTTGCCCGCGGATCTGCCCTTGCCGCATATTTCACATACTTTGCTCATTTGCCGTTGCCTCCGTTATGATTTACCGTAATAATATATCACTGACGGAGAATAAATGCAAGTATTTTCGGATAGTTTTTTCATTTTATACAAAAAAAATCGTTTTCCGAATAATAAATTTATAAAATCGGTAAAAACTCTTGCAATTTATTTTGCTTTGGTTTAAAATATAATACGGTATGGTCTTATGTGCGCCTTTATGCACATTATTAAAAATAAAACATATTGTTCTGAAACTTGCAGATTTGGTTGTATGCAAGACGGAGGATATTATATATCATGGTCATTAAAACTATCAACGGAGCTATGCTCAGAAAAATGATACTGAACGGCGCAAAGCTCCTTGACAATAATAAACAGCACGTAGACTCTCTCAATGTGTTCCCGGTGCCCGACGGTGACACCGGAACGAATATGTCGCTCACTTTATTGTCAGCGGCAAAAGAAGTTTCGGCATGCCCGAACAACAATATCGACTTGCTTTGCGAAGCAGTATCCAAAGGCGCTCTCAGGGGAGCGCGAGGAAACAGCGGCGTTATCACCAGTCAGATTCTTAAAGGCATGGCGTCGGTTCTCGCCGAATGCGAAGAAGAAATTACAGTAAAAGACCTTGCGGCAGGAATGGAAAAAGGTACCGAGATCGCTTACAAAGCGGTCACTAAGCCGCAGGAAGGCACAATACTCACCGTCATAAGAATGATGTCCGAGCAAGCCGCCAAATTCGCAAAACGCGGTACCAACATAACGGACTTTTTCTCTTCCGTTCTTAAAGCGGGGGAAGATACTCTGAAACAAACTCCGGAAATGTTGCCGGTTTTGAAAAAAGCAGGCGTAGTAGACGCCGGCGGACGCGGACTGCTTATTGTCTTCCAAGGCTTTTATAACAGCCTTATCGGCGAAGAAGAAGTCAACCTTGACTTTGACGACAGTATAAAGAAAGTTTCGGACGGTCGTCCGACGAACAATTACGAACAGTTCCATGCGGATATAACCTCTCTCGACGCGATAGAGTTTGCATATTGTACCGAATTTTTCGTTATACATCTTAAAGAAACGGCGACCGAAGCCGATATAGACGCTTTTCGCGATAAACTGATGAAAATCGGCGATTGTGTACTCGTCATCGGCGATCTTTCCATGGTTAAGGTTCACGTGCACACGAATACTCCCGGTCAAGCGCTTTCGTATGCCGTCGAGCTTGGCGAGCTTGACAGGGTAAAAATCGAAAATATGCTCGAGCAGAACAGAGTGCTCGTTTCGCACAGGGAAGAAGAGCTTAAACCTTACGGTATGGTTTCGGTATGTTCGGGCGAAGGTATGGCGTCTATTTTCAAAGACCTTATGGTCGACGAAATAATCGAAGGCGGTCAAACGATGAACCCGAGCGCCGACGATATCGCAAACGCTTGCGATAAAATAGAAGCTACCGACGTTTTCGTTTTCCCCAACAATAAGAACATAATACTTGCCGCAGAACAGGCAAAAGAAATTTGCAAGCGCAACATTCACGTTGTTCCTACGGTCAACGTTCCGCAGGGACTCAGCGCGGTGCTTGCTTTCAATCCGCAGGATACGCTCGAAAACAATCTTGAAAATATGGAAGAAGCTCGTCAGGCGGTAAAAGTGGGAAGCGTAACGTTTGCCGTAAGATCGACTTCTATCGACGGATTCGATCTTAACGAAGGAGACATAATCGGTCTCAGCGATAAAAACATAATCGCTAAAGGCGAAACTCCTGAAGATGTGGCGGAAAGTATAATAGATCAGCTTATCGATGAAGATATCAGCACTATAACCGTGTATTACGGTTATAAGACCAAAGAAAAAGACGCAAACGGGCTTATAAAGAAAATCGCAAAGAAATATCCCGATTGCGACGTAGACGCGCATAACGGCGGTCAGGCGCTTTACTACTACATAATCGCGCTTGAATAAAAATAAATTAAAGATCGGGCGGCAAAACCGCCCTTTATTTTTATCGACATAAATTTCAGGTACCGGTTTATATGCGACTCGAAGACATAAAAGGATTGGGCAGCAAAAGAATTGCTTTGCTTAAAACGAACGGAATCAACGATCCGCTCGATCTTTTATTGCTCTTTCCGTACACATACTTTGACCGTAACGCCGTAATAGACTGGGACTCTACCGAAGACGGGGAAGATGTAATATTTTGCGGCGAAATCTGTGGGAAGCCGCAAATCAGAAGAGTGCGCAAAGGTCTTTCTTTCGTAAAAGCAAAATTGACTTCTTTCGGAAAAACATTGGTTTGTACTTGGTTTAATCAAGATTACGTATATCGTACTCTTACAACGAAAAACAGCGTGATAGTAAGCGGAAAAGTAAAACGCTTCAATAAAAGCATCGAGATATCCGCTCCACGCATTATTCCGGACCGCAACGTAAAAATATTGCCCGTATATAAGCTTCCGAAAGGTCTGCCGCAAGGCGTAATGGTCGACGCCGTAACAAATGCGCTTAAATCTTTACGCGTATACGGATTTATAAGCGAATCGACTGCGAAGGAGTACGGCATTATGCCTTTGTCGTCGGCTATAGTAGCCGCGCATTTCCCGACGGATATTGCTCAAGCGGCGACAGCCGTAAAAAGCATAGCAACGGAAAGACTTGCATATACCGTCTCAATCTACGACCTTGTAAAAGGCGAGAGTGAAAAACGTATCGGCAGATATTCCGACCATACCGAAGAGCTGCGCAAAGCAATAGCGTCGCTACCTTTCAGATTGACAGACGATCAGAGCAACGCCGTTCAAAAAATAATTTTCCGTCTCAATTCGAATCGAAAAATGAATATGTTGCTGCAAGGCGACGTAGGCAGCGGTAAAACGATAGTCGCATTCCTTGCCGCATATTACGCCGCGCTGTCGGGATATCAGACTGCGATAATGTCTCCTACGGAAATTCTCGCGCAACAACACGCCGCAAATGCTGAAAAATTTTTCGCTCCGCTCGGAATAAATACTGTTTCTCTTACAGGGTCGATGAATACGAAAGAGAGAACTGCCGCGCTGGAAAAAATCAAAAACGGCGACGCTAAAATCGTAATAGGCACGCATTCGCTTATAGGCGGTTCGGTAGAATACAGCTGTCT
>CALWBH010000052.1 GCA_944376015.1 uncultured Clostridia bacterium | reverse complement strand
ATTCGTTGTATGAAAATTCCTGTCTGTTCGCTCCGAGTGTGCCGAAATTACGTTGAGTTATGCTCGTTGTCAGTTGCTTTATGGGATCGGTTTGGGTTTCGGTATGTATAGCCCCTCCGCTTATGCCGTTTGCCGTGCCGATAAGCGTTTCTCCGTCCTCGTCGTAAGTATATGTTTCCTCTATTTTTTCATCGACAGAATCAGCGCAAACCGTTGTTTTTACCACATTACCGCAAGCATCGTATTCGGTCTGTGAAATAACGCCGCAAGCGGCGCGGCTTCTCCCGCAAACGATACGAGTGCGGGAATGTCTTTATTGAAGCAATGACTGTCGTAATACGGTTTGTCCTTATATACAAAAGTATGTGACGCGCCCACCCGCTCGTCCTCCGTGAAAAGCTCGCGCAGTTCGGGGTAATTCACTCCGAATTTTTCCGCTATATCCGCAAACTCGCAACAAAAAGTAACTTTAAGCGCGAGATAAGCGTTAAGCATATACTTCCACAGCTCAGCGGTCGTCGGATCGGTGAAACGTACTCGAAAATATCCGTTTTTGACTTCCGCGTAAAGCTCCGCGACTTTTCCGCACGCTTCTCGTGCCCCGCCGAGAATGACGAAACCGGGCTGTTGCGCGCAGTGCTGAGTCGTTCCGTAATTTTCAGGTGAAAACACTATCGTTTTCCCCGTTTCTTTTATAAGCCGCTCGGTCGTTCCCGGCGGCACCGTGGATTTTATGACGATTATTTCCGCGTCGGTTTCACGTACCGCGCTTTCCACTACCGAAGTGTCGCAGCTGCCGTCGGAAAACCCGTCCGTCGGTACGCAGATAAATGCAAACCCGTAACGCCTGTCCGCTTTTTCCGAGTACTCGGGCATAAACGGATCGTATATATCCGGATTTAATCGCGAAAACTCATCGTACATATGCCTGCCTATATTCCCGTAACCCGATATAAGTATATCTGTTTTCATACGTCACCGTCCCATATACGAGTTTCCTTGCCTATCGTGGGAAACTCTTTCAAATTGAGATTTTCGGTAAGCTTGCGCTTATATGGCGCAAGCTCGGGATTAAATCGGAAAAACATATCTACCGTCCGTAGTCCGCGCGTTATGTTGCCTCGACGAAGTCTATGCAACCAGTCTTCCCGGCTTTTTGTCAAATAGTGCTTTATGTGTCCGTTGGTATAATCGCAGTAATTTCCGTGCATACCGTATATCGTACGGTTATTGGTAGTCACGAGCCGTCCGCGAAGCGGTTCGAAATGATGCACAGTCGGAAAACATTTTATATCTTTCAGCCTTCCGATAACTTTAATCCGCGGCTCGAAATAATCAAACTCGCGAGTGTACGCATCGGGCGTAGACACGCCTTTCGGCGCGGTTATATGCCCGTTAGCGTTGTAAAGTTTCCAGCTCAGTCCAACTCCCGCAAACTCCGCATAATAATCCATAAACTCCTCTATATCATTTGCCTCGTCGAAGAATATAAATTCGTCGATGTCTATGAACGCGCAATAATCGTCGTCACCCCACTCTCGACTACGCACGAATTCGTTATATACTCTCGACTGTCGGCTCCATTGATTACCCGACCAATTGCGCATTTCGATAAAACCGCAATTTATAAGATCGCCTATTTCATCATCGTACGGATGAGTGCTGCCGTCGTCGTAAAGCACGATTTTATCGAAACCGAGATTTTTATGGTACAATGCTCATTCGCGCACATACGGATGTTCGTCCTTGATTATGGCGCATATATAATAAGTACCGACATTTTTCTTGACATACACATTGTCCGGTACTTTTCCTATTACGTATTTTCTTGACATTTATAAATCTCCTTTTCCGCGAAACGCACGGGCGTATGAAAGTGTCACACGCCCGTACGCACGGTTTTTTATTCTACTGCGCTTTCTCCCGAAGATTTTTCTTCGGTAATTTTAACTTTTTCCGTGTTTTTTTCGACGCCCGTCCCTTCCTCTTTTTCAGAACAAACATCATTAGGCGTTTCCGCAAATTCGTCGTTTTCGGCATTTACGCCTTTTTCGTCGGTTTCACCCTTTTCCTCATTGCCTGACGCCGTCGAATGCGTATCCGAAACTATACCGAGCATTACGAGTATGCCGGCGCCCGCAGATACGATTTCGTTAACGACGGGAACGTCTACTTTTATACCGAACGCCTGCAAAACGAGAATAACGAAAGACGCAAGCGCGAATATTACCTTTTTACTTATCTTCATCTTATCTCCTTTCCGCATAGCGGTTTTAAAGGGATTCTCCCGCAAATTCGTTATATAAACGATAGTAGAAGAAGTCGGACACGGAATTGCGCAAAAGCGGGTTGTTCCGTATCTCGCGCGAAGCCGTGTCGGGATCGAGACCCGAAAGATACGTTCTTATAACGTTATACTTGGCTTCGTAAAATTCGGCGAGCTTGTCATCGGGCACAGTGCCGTCCTCGGAAGAAAGACTGTCGTAAAGCTTTATAAGCGCAAGTTCGTCTTCGCGCTCCTTTTCGGCAAGCGAGTTATTGTACTTCAAAACTTCGGCTTGCTTCTCTTCGCGCTCCGCGGTAAGCTCGGCTATCTTTTCGGTAAGCTTTGCGGCATACGCAATATTGAAATCCGAAAGCGCCTTTTGTTTGTCTCTTTCGAGCGCGCTTATTTCGCCGTCGAGCTCGGAAATCTCCTTAGCCGCCGCGCCGCTTATGTCGGTAAGCGCCTGAGCTTTCCCGCTTTGCAATTCTTCCGACCCGTTGACCGCAACGCTCGAACGCGCGAGACCGCGTTTAAGCACGTCGTTTCGGAAGTCGTCAATCGCTTCGTCATACCGCGCAGTCGTCTCCGCCGCCGTTTCTTCGGCGCGCATAGCCGCGGAAATTTTTTCGTTTTCCTTGTCCTGTATTCGGTCTGCGGCGTCTTTTTCTATCCCTGAGATTTCCGACAAACGGTAATCTTCCAGCGAAGACGCGGCGTTATGCGCTATTTCTTCGTCGGTGGGAGCGTCGTATTCCAACCGTTCGTATTTGACGGGATCGGGCAGACTGCCCGCAGCCGAGATCTTATACATGTCGTCTATCTTTCCGAGTTCGGCGGAGAGCTGTTCTTCCGTCATTATATTACCCGTAGCGGAGCTCGACGAAACTGCCGCCTTTTCTTTCGCCGCGGACGAAACCGACCCCGTTTTTACCGAAGTTTCCGCGTCCGCGGGTTTTTCCGCGGCTTTTAGTTTTTCCTCGTTTTCTTTAATCACCTTTTTGAGATATTCAGCGTATGACGCCATCTTTTTTGCCTCCGATATTATAAATTCGTTTTTCGGCTGCCGCCACATCGCGCCTGAGCAGGCGCAGTTCAGTTTTGTTCATAAACAGGTACCTCCCCTTTAAGCCTGACATTGCCGCTTTCCGTTTCGCAGTAACTGTTGCCGTAACCGACCGCCGAAGGCGATCCGCCGTCCAGCGGATATGCAGTTATCCGACCGCCCGCGAGCAGGAACGCTTTGCCTTGGTTGCCGTCGTACCTTGCGCTCAGCAAGATTCCGCCGCCGATGTTCGTAGCTCCGAGCATTCGCATTTCGTTTTCTCCCGCGCTTTCTTCGCGCCTGCGCAAAGTTTTTCCACTTCTTCCAGCTTTACGTTCACCGTGTCCAATGCCTGTAACCCGACAAGCAGTCCGTTAATTACCGTACGGTAATACTTTTCACGCTTTGCGCTGTTTTTTTTTTTTTTTTTCAAAAGCACGGCGCACACTGCGGAATAACATCCGCTTTCGATACATGCAGATATTATTTCCATATTAATTCTCCTCCACGTTAATATTGACCGATATTTGTTTTTCTCCGCTTCCGACGACGTATCGGTCCGCTTCGCAAGTAAGCGCGTCGTTTATTTCGATCCCCAGAGAATAGGTCATCGTCGCGCATTCGAGAGGACGGTATCTGAACGTCCCCTGCTCTCCGCGCACATAGAGCGCGTCCGTATAAGCAAGCTCTCCGCCGCCGACTTCCGCCACCGTCTGCGCCTGAAATTCTTTAAAAACGCGCAGTTCGTATCCGCCGCCGTCGCGCACGCAGAACAGTCTGTCGCAGGCGTCCGTAACTTCCCCGTTTTCGTCAAGCACGTAGGTTGCGCGCAAACTGACTATCATTTTAGTGGATACGCTTTCGGGACCCGCTTCGACGAGCAGTATATCGGGCATACTGCGATAGACCTTTCTCACGATAAAAAACAGATCGCGCGCAAAAGTCTGTATGCCCGCCGGCGAATACAGCGCCATTCTTTCCTGCTCCACCGCCATCACTTTTCCGTCCGACAGCCCTATGGCAAGATCGTTGCTTGCGCGGCTGTAAACCTGCGTGCCGCCGACGTCAAGCCCCACGCACACCCCGCCGTTCACGTCCAGACAGTGCACGACTGCGTTCGACCCCGTGCCCGTAATCACGACGTAATCGGCGTTCACTTCTTTGATGAAAAGGTCGGTCATGCCCTTGCACAGTCTCACCTTTCCGTTTTCCGAATACGCCAGCATACCGTCTTCGGATACCCATTCGCTGACTACGTCATGCGCCGCGCGTTCGACCACCGGTTCGTCGCCGCGGAATACCCTCAACGAGTCCGCGGCTCTAACCGCAAGATATTTTCCGAATGCGGAGAGTCTGCCGTTAAAACATTCGGGCAGTTTTTCCGCAACCGAAGATATGCGCAACGGCAGATTTTTATAAATGAAATCCACCGCCGAACCGTCCGTCGCGACGGACGCCATCGACGCGATATCCAGCTCCGTCCAGAATTCCGCGTTCATCGAAGTGTTCGTTGCCTGAAAAGCAAAGCGTTCCGTCTGAACGGGAGCGTTCAACACCAGAGAATCCTCCCCGCCCGCAACTACCGTCAATACGCGTGCGGACGCGGGAACGGACGCGCGCAAAACAAATCCGTTTTCCGTTATTTCCGTTTCGCACTCGCACTCCGCCGAAGCGCCGTCCTTGCATTCCGCGCGTATAATCATTTCGCAGAGAGATTCTACACCCGTGAGTATGCGAGCGAGTTTGTCGCCGACCGTTCCCGCAATATCCGCGCGTACCGTGCAACTCGCGGTCACGCCGAGCGCGCCCGTTTCCGACGGACAGGAATTTCCCGTTATCTCTTCGCCGTCGGATTCGCAGGCAAGCCCCGTTCTGACGACGGTTGCGCCGTTCAGTTCCGCAGGAGATATGAACGCGGACGCGCGCATCACCGCTCCGTCGGCATACCGCGTGAACGTCGTTTCGGACGGTTTAACTATTACGCGACCGTCGCTAAGCACCGCGCGGACGAACGCCGCATATTTTTTACCGCTATTTATCGCTTCCGCCATTTTTGCCGTCATACCGTTTCTCCCGCCGTTACGGCGCACTTTATCTTTACGTATGCGCCGCCGCTGTCGTCCGAAGTTCTGAGCAGGTTTTTACCGCCGTCGGACACTATCAGTCGCGCGCGAGGGCTGTGTTTTACGAACGTCAGCGCGTCAGCCGACGGCGAACCGTGGCAGGAAGTCGAGCCGAGAACGCCGAGTTCGTCCGACAAACGCGTCACCGTAACGCGTTTGCCGTCGTAACGCGCCGCTACAAGTCCCTGATCGTCGCGATCGATCGCTACGGCGCTTCCCCCGTCCATAGCCGCGCAAAACAGACGTTCGTCCGTAATGCGCGTTATCGTACTTTTACCGCCGTGCGCGGTTACGAGCGTAAGCGCGTTTTCTTCCGCGCAGATATCGAAGTCGTCCGCACGGCCGACGTCGAAAACCTCGCAAAAAACTCCGTCCGTCAACAGATACAGTTTAAGACTGCCGTCTTTCAAAGCGGCGGCGTACGTCTTTTCGGCGCAGGAATCCGCGGCCAGCTTACCGTTGTCCGAAAAGGACAGCGCTCCATTGCCTATAACCGCGACGGATACGTCCGTAACCGTAACGCCTTCGTCCGCGTCGACTTCCACGTCGCCCGAACCGCTTACGGCAAAGGTAACGCAGCTCGTTCCGCCCGCCGCAATATCGGAAGCTTTCGCTTCGCCGAAGTATACTCGGACTTTACCCGCGCCTTCACTGTTTACCGTAACGCTTACTAACGCGTTCCCGCCTTCGTACGCCGCCACCGTCTGTCTGCCGCCCTTTGCGGGATCGTAAACGCCCGTAGCCGACGACGCCGTCTGCCTGTCCGAATTTATCAGAGCTTCCAGTTCGCTAACCTTGCAGTACGCTTCTTTTCCGTAATCCATCACATTCTCCTTATCAGACAGCTCAATCGGGAAATACGCGCTCCCGCAGTCTGCGATGATATCTTTATCCGAACGGTCTTTCCGCTCACCGCGGGACGGAAACGTTTTACGCCACCGCCGCCGCTCACATTATAATTCCGAGCTTTTCCGTCGCACTCTACGGTCACGGTTATGTCGCCGTCCGTGCGCAACGTGATCTCGGACACAGTTTTGATGTCGGGAGAACCGAAATCGGAAACGCCGCTTTCCCAAACTTTAACAAGCGCTTCTCCGAACAGCGCGCCGCATTTGCTCACCTTTCCGATAAGCCCGTCGTGCGTGACCGCGAAAACCTCCCCGTCAAGCTTGCAAAGCCGTTTCACCGGAAGAGAAGACAAAGAAAAGGTTCCCTCGGAAAGATCGTATACCACGAGCGAGTCGTTAACGCCGTCGTCGTTGTCCACGCAGGCGGCAAGGTAGTACTTGCCGTCCGAATATACCGCGCTGGCATGCGGCGAAGGCTTGAATTTGACCGCGCGCAGTTTGCGCGTCGCAGAATAACCGTCGAAAGCATACAGCCCGTCCGCGCCGGTAAGCATTATCGTATCGCCGCAGGCGCATACTCCGCCTTCGTAAATCTTCCCGCCCGCGACGTAAAGATTGACCGCGTTGAAATCTCTCTGATCGGCGTACGCGGTGAGTCTCGAAATACCGTACTCGCGGAAAACGTAGACGTAATTGATAAAGTCCACTACTTTAAGCAGTTTGCCGCGCTCGTCGAGCAGCTGTATAAAACCGCCTTCCGTCAGATCGGTATCGTTCCAATTGGTCGGATCGAGATCGTCGGAAAAATAAACGGCGTTACTCTCTCCCGCAACGGTGGCGAACATACGCTCGTAATGAAGCACCATACTCGTTATATACGGGCTGTCCACCTTTCTCGGCGCGCCCACGCCGTCCCACACGTACATTTTGTCAGTGGGCGAAGTCATCAGTATGCTGTCGTCGCCGTACAAACGATAGCCGACGGCGGAAGGCGCGGAAGTGAACGTTACGCCCGGCAGCTCCTGCCAGCCGTCGCCGTAATCGTAATAGACTTTTCCGTCCTCGCCGCAGTACATATCGCAGGAAACATACCCGCCCGCGTCGTAATCGTATCTCGTAAACCGCCAGAGCGACATTCCGGTTATTCCTTCGAAACGCGGCGAGCTTTCGATACCGTAACCGTCGGTAAGAGCGCCGTCGGTAACGTCGAAATTGACCACCCGCGCCGCGGTACCGTCCGCCAGCACCGCTTCGTCGAAACGCATATCCGCATTTGCGGTAAAATTATTTACGGTACGCCGGACTCCGCCGCCCGGCATTCTCAATCCGTTCATATCAGTAAAATCTCCCTGCCGGTATTTTCACGCTCTTTTTCGGGGCGAGCGCGAGCGCGTTTTTGTAACGCGCGTCCCACATTTCCGCAGTATCCAGGCATTCCTCGACGGCGTACTCGGCGGCTATGCCGTAAGCAAGCACACGGTCGCTGACGCCGAAAAACCGCGCCTGCTCGTCGCTCATATCCGATCCGAAAGGCGGTTCGGCATAATCGCCCCTGCGGTAGACGTCGTACAGCTCGCTCACCACGAGATTATACAGCCGTAAAAATTTTTCGTTTGTTTCGGTCGCCGTTTCGTCTCCCATTTCCGAGCTTTCTTTTTCCAGCCCGAGCGACAGCGCCGCCGCCCTGCAAACGTCTTTAATCATGTTATTTCCTCCTTGAAACGCGTTCTCCGCAACGGGTCTTTCCGCCAGTCGCCCGCCATTTTGCAAAAGGACGCGTTACGGGTTTTGAGCGCGTAATCGACGGTACGCGCGTCAAGCCTGTCATACGGAACGACGAAGCAGAGAGAACTGCCTCTCTGCTCGTCGCTGTGTACTTCGTATCTGCGCTTGGTAATATCGTAAACGACATAATACGTCGGATCGATCTCTTTAAGCCGCGAAGCTATAAAGTACACGTCGTCCGTAACCGAAACGAGTTTCGGATTTCTTTTCAAAGCTTTTATTTTGCCCCCGTGATGACGCCCTGACCGTTCGGACGATCGCAGATGAGATCGCAGTACTTGACGAGCGTCGCCGTGTAAGTGGGATAGCCCTGATTCTGGCGGAGTACGTTGCCGTTCTCGGTTTCGAGGAATCTCCAATCGCAAAGCTGATGGAGATGGAATACGCTCGTGTCAAGCAGGTACATATAACCCGAAGGCACGAACCTGTCGTAAACGAGCGGTATGCCGTTGAAGCTCAGACTCTTGAAACCGCCGTCGATATTCATATAATCGATGTTGCGCTTATACTGAGCCATATACTCCATATAAGCGTATTTGGTTTCGCTGCTGACCGCAATAAAGTCTATATTACTGCCCGCGCGGGTTTCGAGAGTGTCTATCGCTTTCTGTATGGCTGTTTCGTCTATGCCCGTCAAAAGAGTGGACTTGTAAGGTTTGAGCGTCGCCGAAGTGCTTCTGTCGATACCGTAGAGCGGTTTCGTTAAATCGAATATGGCGCCGAGACCGGTTATCTCCTTGTCCTTACTGCCCTGAACGTAAATGCCGTGACCTACCGCCAAGCCCGTAGGCTCCGAATCGAGCTCTATGGTGCAAGCGCCGTCGTCCACGGAGACTATGCGTACACCGCCCGCGACCAGGTTGGCGCCGTTATAAAAGTCAACGACCATACCGGGCATGAGATTGCGGGTATACGTCACGGTCACGATGTTGTCCTCTACTTCTTCCACTTCGCCTATCTTGCCCGTACCGTCGCCGTAAAGCATTCTGCCGAGATTGAACTTGCTCGCTTGGAGCAGTCCGTCCAGCTCGGCATTGAGCAGATCGGTAAACGCGCCCTTGTCGTCCGCGCTCGCCCTTATCGCTTTGTCGGATATCTCTATCTGACCGTAAAGGTTTTTGAGCGTAGACACGAATTGAAGATAATTGTTGCCGTGGGCTTTGGGAAGAGTACCGGCTTCGTCTCCGGCGCCAACGCCGCCGTTAAGCCCTACCGATACCGCCTTTCTTATTTCCTTGCCCCAGACATCCGCGCTCGTCTGCTCTATCTTCGTCATCAAAGGGTTTACTTTGGTGTTGAGAAGCTCGGTCACAGCGCCGAGATATACGCTTTTAAGCGCGTTTTCAGCTGAATTGATGGTTACCATTTTTTCTCCTTGATCTGTTATTCGTTAACCGTTGTCGGATAACGTGAATATTTTTTTCGCCTCTTGCAGATCCCTCGCTTTGAGCGGCGATACTCTCACGGGGTAGCCGCAACGAAGAATAGGAACGAAATCTTCTTCCGCGGCTTGGGGCGGAGACGTGCTCTCCGCCGCCGTTTCGCGCAGCGCCTGACGAAGACGGGCGTTCTCCGTTTCCAGCCGCGCCAGACGGGCTTTAAGCTCCCGCCTGTCCGTTCTGTGCGTTTTCAATCAATGCCTCCGCGGCTTTCACGGCGCGATGACTGCGGATGTGTTCGAGCATCCGTTCTTTAAGGCGTTTATCGCGCTCGGCGGCTTTTTCGAACTCCGCCGAAAGCATAAACCTGACGTGTGAGCGTTCGTGCAGGTCGTGATCGTCGATCTCGTCCGCCTCGACTTTCTCGCCTTTTTCGATTTTGAGATTTTCTCCGTCCGCCTTTTCTTCATGCAGCGTGCGCAATTCTTCCGCCGTTTCCCAGCTTCCGTAACCGAACGCCGCAAGCAGTTTGTGACGGGTGGAAACGCCGAGCTTACCGTCTTCGTCGTTGAGAAGCCCCAGACCGAGCAGTTCGAGAAGGCGCGACTGTCTGCCGCTGCGACTGAGCGCAGATTCGGCTACCGTGTCATATACCACGTCGCATTCGCCTATGTCTGAACCTTTCCATTTAAGGAGCTCCACTTTTCCGTCTTCGCCCACGCACCTGGTAAGCCGTTCGCCCGACGCATACTGTTTATAGAGACGGAGCACCATACGCGACACTTCTCGCACCGCCGCCCTTATCATGTCCGAAGTGATCGCAAGTCTGCTGTCGTCCTGCTCTATAAGCAGCTGTATTGCCGTACCGCTGTTAGCCTGTGAAGGCACCGCGGAAGAACGCATTATATCGCTTATGCCCGTGATTATGTTGAACTCTTCTTCGAGCTTGGCTTCTTCCGAAGCAAAAGCCGAAGGCACTCCGCCCTGATCGAGCATACGCGGTATCTGACTGCCTTGACGGTAAATCAATACCGAACCCGGACGCAGTCCGTCCGTTTCGAGCTGATCCGTATCCACCGCTCCGTCTTCGACGGCAAGCACTCCGCAACACAAGCGGTTGAGAAATTCGTGCTTTCGGTTTTTTACGGCGTTGTATGCGCGCTGTACCGGAATGGCGCGCTCGATCATGCTCGTTCCGAAAAACGCGCCCGGCGTGACAAGCGAATCCTGCTTGACGAACGGGATCGTTCTTTCCCCGTCTCTGCCGTTGGCATACGGCAGGGCGCCCGCCCACAACAGCTTGTTCCCGCAGACTATGAGCAGCTCTCCGCGCGGTTTCGATCGGCTCGGTCGCTCGTAGCGTTCAATAAGCACCGCGCAGTCGCTGACCTTAGTCCTGCGAAGGTCGGCGAGCACGCGCGCGTTCGGCTTTTCGGGCATAACGAATTCCACGTCTTCCGGTTCGACGTTGACTCCGTAACGCTCGTTGATTTCCGCCACGGGCACCGCTCTCGCATGAATGAGCGAACGCACTTCGTCCATCCCAGCGGCATACAGACTGTCGGGGAATATTTCGTAAGGCGATATCGCGGTAACGGCTACGTCGCCCGACCGTCCACCTTCCCAGGTGACCTTATAAAATCCGCTGCCCGTCAGTTCGCTCCACAGCGTGGCGCGCGCTATCACGTTGTCCGTTTCCAGCCGCGAAGTCACCGCGTTCAGTATCTTGCCCGACGCTTCCGCGACTTTAAGATCGTTATCCGAACCGGACGCGGGGCGCACGCTCATTACGGGTCGCACTCCCGCAAGCTTGGCAAGACGGGTTTCGACTATCGGCGCGATGTGATTGTACACCTGCCTTTCCTGCCACGGATAATCGGGGTCGGCGTCGCGCACGGCAAAAAGCGGAGTTATCTCGGCGAACTGTCTGCCGGCAAGAAAACAGGCGTTGAGCGTCCACTGCGCTTCTATCGCGCGGCGCTCTTCCTTGCGCCGCTCGTAATCCTTGCGCACCTCTTCTACGGTAAGCCGTTCTTCTTCCCGTTTCATGCTTTCGTCGGTTATCAGTCTGTTCATTCCCTTTCACCCCGCTTACGCCTGGCGTCGGAGCGCGTTCGGTCCGCGGGAGCGGCATTTACCTGTTCCGCGAGCCGCGCAAGCTCTTTAAGGCACTCCGAGCAAACGTTGAGATTGCTTTTCGTCCCCGTCCGCGCAAACCTGATCGAGTAATCCGCGCGTCTGCCGCACGCGCCGAGCTCGCATACCATTTTGTACTTACTTTTTTCGAGTTCCATTCTTCTCTCCTTTAATGATCTCTCCGAGCTGCAATAACAGCTTTTTCTTTTCCGCCATAAGCTCTTCTTCGTCCGGTTCTCTCTCGTCCTTTCCTTCCAGTTCGAGCAACATTTTTATCGCCGAAAGATCGGGCGGCACTTCCTTTACGGTGACCTTGTTTTTAATTTCGTTGCCCTCGCCGTCGTACTCCGTCGTACATTCGTTCACGGTATATCCCATGGCTTTTTTTCGGAGCGCGGCTATAAGCGCGGCGTTATCTTCCATACTTTCTCCTGGTCAGAGCGGCGGCAAGACGGTCTTTGTCGCGCTCGATTTCCGTTTTTATGCGCGGCGCGTTCCTGCCCTGCGGCTTGGTCATCAGATAATACCGCAACTCGTCAAGGCAATGGTCGTCGCGCTTAACGGGGTTTTCTCCGTCTCCCCATACGTACGTTTTAAGCTCGCGTATCAGATTGACGCAACAGGCGAAAATATACAGACGCGGCTTGCCGTTAACGCCGTTCAGATAGCTTTTGACGGTGTTTATTCCGCTGTAAAGGTCTTTGTTTACCTTGGTATCGACGAGTATTCCGCGTTCGCAGAATAACGCGCTGACGCTTTTGATTCCGTTGAGCGTGCGTTGATTGGCGGCAGAATCCATTAGCGCGCGGTATCTCCCCGATCTGTCGCCTTCCCAGCCTATCTCCGCGCACTTTTTCTTGATCGCGTCCGCATGCCAGTCCACGTCTTTGCCCGCCGCGTAATGCTCGGCGACCACGAACACCGTGCCGTCGCCGTCCACCGCGTACCAGTGACAGGCAAGCGGATTGTTCAGTCCGGGGTCTATCGACATACGGTCCTGCCACTCGCGCGGGATACGGAAAGGCGGTATGACGTGCACGTTTTCGTCAAATTCGGGATACACCATTCCGCTACGCTTTATGAATCGTCCGTACCGCCTGCTTTCCAGAACGTCGGGCGGCAACGACGCGGACAGACTCTCTATCTCTCCGCGGTCGAGATAAGGATTGTCCGCCCACTCCATGAACTCGCACCACACGTCGGGGTCGGACGACGCGTAAATGCGATCGTAAACGAAAGTGAGTCCTTTGAGCGGAGTCATCGTTCCGAACAGCTCGCCGCGTTTGTCGGCTACGCGCATACGGCACTCGTCGTATACGTCTTCGGGCGGTTCTTCGTCGAACCAAACGTAATCGAGACTCGTTCCCTGAAACTTTTCTCTGCCGCTCTCGCAGGACTTGAACCCTATGCGCGAAAGCGATCCGAACACGTTGCGCACGGTCAGATAATCGATAACGCCGCCTTCGGGCGCGCCCGACCTGCCCGATACCATAACCACGTCTTCAATCCATTCCTTTTTAAGATAGGAAAGTATTTTTCGCTGAGCCACGTCGCGCTGTACTTCGCGCGTAAGGCTTACCACCCAGCCTTCGGTAGGCTTGTTTTCCCTGTACGGGTGTATGCCGCGCGCACGCCACACCACTTCCACCGCGCCGCATTCCGTCTTTCCGCTCCGATTGCCGCCGAATACCCAGCGGTTGCGCTTTTTGCATTTATGGAAAGCCATTTGCTTTTCGTGCACGCAGGGCGGCTCGTTATAGTGCGCCAGCTTATTGTCGGCGCGCGCTCGCCTGAGCTTCCGTTCCAGCTTGACAAGACGGATCAACAATGCTTTTTCGTCAATATTCATTACGTCTTTCTCCAATTTTGTCAGTATTCGCACTCCGCCGCGTTCTATAATAGACAAATGAAAACGGCACTGTTGCTTTTGCTCGCTCTTTCGCTTCCTTCCCGCGGTTGGGCGTGCGTAGGCGGAAACGTTACTTTTTATTATTACGACGGTATCTCGTTTACCGCCGCTTTTATCCTGCCGCCGACATACTTCGTCGCCGTCGAGGAGGAAGGACGGGAATACGACCGCGTAACCTATCTCGATCTGTCCGGCTACGTAAAGCACGGCGCTTGCCAAAACGTGGATTACGAACCGCTTAACAAATATCCCGCGGAAGGAAAAGCGGAACTGAAAAAGACCGTTTCTTCGGTGTACCTTTATTCGTCCGCGGAGTGCACTTCCGTGCTCGCAAGCATAACTGCCGCCGAAAGCATATTCCTTTACGGCGACAGCCCTGTCGAAAACGTTTATTACGTGCGCGTCACCCGCGCCGATTCGGTACTTCGCGGCTACGTTTCGGGCGAAGGGCTTTCGGTCACCTATCCGCCCGCAAACGATACCGAAGCCGTGGCGCCCGTCGATCCCGACGATACGATACCCGATACCCCCGAACTGCCTGCGGAAGAACAACCCAAAACCGGGCTTGCCTTTCCGCTCGAAATTCTGCTCGTAGTCTGCCTTGCCGTTCCCGCGTTTCTGCTCGTTTTTCTGCTCAGCCGCAAAAAATCGTGAACGTCGGCTTTACGTCAATCCTACGTCGCTTAGCGTAACGCCTGACCGCCGCGAAAACGTTCAGGCGCGCATAACGCGGAAAATTTCGAACCGCCGCTTTATCCGACGCTCGGACGAGCGCACTAAACGTACGAGTTTGCCGAAAAGTCTTTGCCGGGCAACGCGGCGCCTTATTACGCGCGGGACGAACTGCGGCGCGGCTCTACGGAGATCGTCCGCCCCACGGGGAGATTCAACAACTCGTCGTATTCGTTAAGATCGAACCCCGTCTGCCTTACGGAGCCGAGCGCGAAAGCGCACTTGTCGAGCGCACGGTTATAATAATTGCGTACTGTGCCGCGACATACGCCGAGCTCTTCGGCAATACTTTCTTCCGTGCGCGCTTCGCTCCTTTCGCAAAGCACGCGCTTTTCGTTTTCCGTCAGCGCCGCGGTCATTCTCGACCATATCACCGCCAAATCAACGAGCCGCCTTTTTCTGTCCACCAGGCTCATCACCCGAGCAACCGCCGCCATCGTCTCGCCCCCGGCACGCGTCGCCACTCTGTCTATCTGTTTATCGGTCTTTTCCGCATAGCTTTCCAACCGCGGTCTCATCTTCGCAAGCGCAAGCGCAAACCTTTTCATTATTACCTTCCTTATTTTTAGAACATATTTTCTAATTCGTATATAAAATAGCGCACTAATATGGACAACTGTTTGTCCACAATCTTATATTTGCGCAACCCTACGAAAGAAAAACGCTTTCGCGTTTTTCTTTCGCTGGGTTGCGCAAATGCAACCCGCGTCTGCGGCGTCTTTTTCGCGCGCAAACATTTTTTCGGGTCGCCATAGGGTCACCTTATGGCGACCGCTTCCGCTCCGCTCGCTCCGAAAAAATGCCCGTCACCCGCAAAATCCATCCGCATCCGCT
>CALWBH010000051.1 GCA_944376015.1 uncultured Clostridia bacterium | reverse complement strand
CGGCAGTCCGAAAAATCGGAATAACTTTCCGCAACGCCGTTTATCATACCGCATCCGAGCGCGTATGCCGTGGTTTCGGGATTACGGCTCAGCGCAATCACGTCGTATTTGCCGCGAAGTGCAAGCGCAAGCGATCCGCCGATAAGTCCGAGTCCTACTATGCCTATTTTTTCTCTGTCTTCCATACGTTCAAATTATAACACCGACGGCGAATAATTGCAATTATTTTGAATATATCACGTAGATGCTTGTTTATTAAAACAAAAAAAGCGGCGAAACTTCGATGTTTCCAACCGCTTTTATAATAATAAATTAAACTTATACGGCTTTACGCTTTTTTATAGCGAATATAATCACTATTACCGCGGCAATCACAGCCAACGAACCGAACGCTATGCCGACGATCGCACCGACAGGCAAGCCGCCTTCGCCCGTAATCGGCACGGACGGTTCGGGAGTAACGGTTTCATAAACTATATATTTATACGTTCCGTGTTTCTCAGGGTCGTAAGTTTCATACTCGCCTTCCGCACCGCTCGCGGAAGCACTCGGGATTATGCCTGCGCCGAACCGCGGCGGAACATCCGTCGCGCCCGTCGTACCCGCAAGCGAAAAATCGCAGTCGAGCATAACGCTTCCCGCGCTGACCGCATATGCGGTAACGTTTTCCGCGCCCGAAGCATTAACCGTAACGGAACAATCCGAAAATTCGGCTTTGCCCGTCGCGCATATTCCGACGGTACTTCCGTCTTCTCCCGAATAGTCGCTTTGCGTATTGACATAAACAGAGCCGCCGCTCACTTCTATTTTACCGTTCAGAGAATCGTCGTCTATCTCGGCGTATATTCCCGCGACGAGATCTTTCGCGCTTTTACATTCGACGTTCACTGCGCCGCCGCTTATGCTTATACTGCCGCTGCCTTCGAGTTCGGGCGAACCGCAGGCGTATATTCCGAGATAAGGCGATTTTACGAACAGTTCCCCGCTTTCGACGGAAATTTTACCCGCATTTTCGGAAACGTCTTTGCCGTCGACTTTCGAGTACATTCCGAAAACATATCTGTTCTGTTCGCTTTCGAGCGTAACTTTCGCTCCGTCAACGCGTATACCGCCGCGGCGAGTATATATGCCGTTTGCGGTAAAATCGGTGCATTTAATCTCGCCGCCGAGAGCGATAACGTCGCGGTATACCGAATACAGACCGGTTGCACGCCCTTCCGTAGTTATACTGCCGCCTTTCACCGTTATGTCGTTATCAGCGGTAACAGCGCCCGAGCCGCTCGATCCCTTTGCGGATATAATTATACTGCCGCTTTCCACGGTAAGATTTCCCGTATCGGCAAACGACGGATTGCCGACGCTGCCTTCGATACCGTAATTTCCGTCCACCTGCAACGGATTTGCGTTAAAATTCTGCGACGTTTCGTCTTTAAAACGAATGTTCAGCGAGCCCGCTCCCTTAACCGTTACGTTGGCGTCGTAAAAAAACAACGGAGAGCATGACTGCGACGAATCGATGTATACGGTATTTTCCCCCACGAGAACGAGCGTTATGTCGCCCGTTGCCGCAAGGGCGGCGTTTACATAATTGGGTCCGTTATACGATACCCGAAAATACGATCCCGCAGTCGCGTTGTTCATTGTTATAACGGCGGAATTTTCACCGGTAGGTTTATAAGTCACGGTACCGGCACCGGCACTGCACACCGTTTCCGTCTGCGGCGCTTCCGTCATAAAATCCAGCGACGTTCCCGCAGTCGAAGCTTCCGCCGCATCGACGCGCAAGGCAGACGCGAATACAAATGCACATGCGATTGCGCATGCGGCTATGATGACAAATGTAGATTTTATAAATTTTTTTACCATTACGATTCTCCTTAGTGAAAAATATTTCTGCCGGCTACCCTCTTGTTTTACGCTTAAGCTTATATCATAAAACGATACGCTTGTCAATCCGAAAAGCTTATTCTTTGATTCTACGTATCATTTGCATATATTCCAATTCTTCGAAACCCATTTTGCGATAAAGCTTGCGGGCGCGTTCGTTGTCTTTTTCCGTTTCAAGCCGAAACGCGGAATCTTTATAACGTTCGGCAATATATTGAAAAAACCGACTGCCCAGCCCTTTTCCGCGATATGCTTCTCGGATATAAAGTTCGTCGATCCATATCAACGAGCCGCCGTGCTCCTGCGAAAAAGTCTTGGCAATAAGCGCATATCCTGCGGCTTCTCCGTCCACCGTGAATATAAATCCTTCCGCATACGGAGAAAAGCGCATTATTTCCCTGAATGTACGCGTAATGTATTTTTCTTCGATACCGCGAAGCACGGCGTCGGAAGAATAGAATTCTTTCACCAGCGCGACATAAACGCTTTCGTCGCTGTGTTCCAAAAGTCTTATCATATCGGTACTCCTTAAACTCATTTTACCATATGTTTGACGTTAATGCAACTTTTATCCGAACAAAACGGCGTTTATCCCCGTATATATGGAATATGCGACTTCCCGTTGATACTCCGCCGTAACGAGCAACCGCTCTTCTTTGGCATTGGAAAGAAAGCCGCACTCCACGAGCATAGCGGGACATGACGTCGCCGTGAGTACGTAGTAATCCCCGCTTTTAGCCGCGCGATCGCTGTCAAGAGTGGCGTTCAGTACTTCCTGCATACGCTCGGCATAACCCTTGCTCACTTCGCTCGTAGCCGCATAAAACACCTGTGCGCCGTGCACGCTTTTGAGCGGATAGAAATTCTGATGTATGCTCACCATGAGATCGGGAGCGGCGTCCTCTATTATTTTCTTTCGCGCGCTCATATCCGAACGCTTGAAATCTTCGCCGTCGGTGGCGAGATCCACGTCCTTTTCGCGCGTCATCACCACGCTATATCCGGCTTCTCTCAAAAAATGCCGCAAACTCTTCGCCACGCCGAGATTTATATCGCTTTCCTTTTTGCCCGTCGTCGCTCCGACCACTCCGCCGTCCGCGCCGCCGTGACCCGCGTCTATAACTACCGTTTTCCCGTTGGGCGCGACCGCGCTGACGACATTGGGCACTACTGCCGCAAGCACTATCACCAGCGCAACCGCAAGCGCTATAACGGCAACGGCGATTACCGCACGTTTTTTGGTTACGATGAGTTTCACTTTATTTCACCGCCGCTTCGCCGCTTATCCAGCTCTGAATGAAGCTTTCGAGTTCGAGTCCGGAAACGTCTTCGAAAACGGATATCAGTGCCGCCGGAGTAGCTATTTTTCCGCAATATTGTTTGTAATACGCTTGAAGCGCTTTAACGAAAACGTCTTTCCCCATAAGATGACGGAGCGAATCGAACATAAGCTCTCCTTTTACGTAAGCGTGGAACGCGTACTCGGTAGCCGTCGAGTATTCGCCGAGCGCGCGATCCATACGTCCGAAGCCTTCGGCGTCTCCGTATATTTCGGAGAACAGTACGAAAGACTGCATCGCGTCCGCTATCCTGTCTTCCGTAAGGATACCGTAAGAAGAATTGTTTTCGTAAAACAGCGTAGCGGAATATTCCGCAAGCCCTTCGTCCATCCAGGCGTCGTTAATCTGATCGTTACCCACTGCCGCATACCACCACTGATGAGCGGTCTCGTGCACTATCGTATCCGTGAACAACGAGCCCGTCATATCCGAAGATATGTATACAAGCGCGGGATACTCCATTCCCCCTTCGGTAAAAGGCGTCACCGCCGCGCTGAACGTCTCGTAAGGATATGCGCCGAACAGCTCGGAAAACGTGCGTATCGCGTCTTTCGCTATGGCAAGCCCCGTTTCCGCCTGAGCTTTCGTTCCGTAAAACCGCACTTTCACGCCGTCCTGCTCGCCTTCGGCACACGTGAATCCGGGAGACGCGCAAACCGCAAAGTCGCGCACGTCCGACGCGCTGAAATCGTACGTTACCGTTTCGCCGTTGAGCGCAGCCGAAACGCTTCCGCTTCCTGCCGCTTCCCAACCCGAAGGCAAAGTGAGCTCCACTTCGTAATCGGCGCACTCCGAATAGAACGGATCGCCGTTGGAATAATAAGGATCGCACCTGAAAGCGCCGTTCTCGTATACCGCGGCTATCGGATACCAGTTGCCGAGATTAAGCACTCCGTCGGCATACCCGAGACGGTGACGCACTTCGGGTACGGTCACGACGAATGTCATTCCTATATCCGCGCTGCCGCCGCTTTTGAGCGCGGTATTTACGATAAGAACGTCCTCGTCTTCTCCGCCTATTTCCCACTCCGCGCTTTCGCCGTTTACCGTAACGCTTTCAACGGTTATCCCCCCGTACGAAATTCCGCTCGGATACGCCGTATCGACGTCGCTTTCCGCTATCGGGGAAAACCGCGCTCCTTCCCTGTACGCCGCCGGGTATAAATGAAAATATACCCCGTCCGTTTCGTAGTTGTCGTTTACGTAATGCACGATCATGTCCGCGCTGAGCGTCCTGCTTGCTTCGTCGTACACCGCTTTTATGGTGTATTTGGTATTATCCTCCGCTTTGCCGCACGCGGTATACATCATCACGCTCGTCAAGCATATCATAATTACCACAGACAGTACGATAGCCTTTTTCATTATTTATTCTCCTTGCTCTTATTCTTTATCAAGTATATGAGAGTACTCTGCCTAAAAATTACGGAATTTTTTGCTTTTTTATCTTGACAAACGGCGAAAAGCGGTTTATAATACATATAGATTAAATGTTTGTTTAATTGTTTAATCGAAAGGAGAGAGAGATATGACGACAAAGACATACAAAGTAGACGGGCTGGATTGCGCGCACTGCGCGGGAAAATTCGAAACCGAAGCCAATAAGCTGGAAGGAGTGGAATGCAAGCTGAATTTTGCGCTCGGAACTATGAAGATAACCACGGAAAGGGATATCGCGGAAACGGAAAAAGCGGTGGTAAGGATATTGAAGCGTATAGAGCCCGACGCAAGGATGAGCGCAAAGTGAAAGACAAAAGGCTTATATCCGTAATCGTATCTCTTATATTTTTTATACCCGGCGTAGCGATCGAAAAAGCGACGGGAATCTTTGCGGCATACTTTACGCTTTACGCGCTCGCATGGACGGCGGCGGCATGGTCCGTCGCGTTGAAAGCGGCAAGAAACATCTCGCGCGGGATAATATTCGACGAAAATTTTTTAATGCTGATCGCGTCTGTAGGCGCGTTCGTTCTCAATCTTGTTTTTAAAGACTTTGCGGAGCTTAACTCGCGCGGGGGCGGCGAAGCCATGATGGACGGCGTGCTCGTGATGATACTCTATCAGGTGGGCGAGTATTTTCAGGCGCTTGCCGTCAGACGTTCGCGTAAAAACATACGAAGTCTGCTTTCGTTGCGGCCCGACAGCGCCACGGTGCTTCGCGGAGGCAAGGAAGTTACCGTTTCCCCCGAAGACGTAGAAACGGGAGAAACCGTAATCGTCCGCGCGGGAGAGCGCATACCGCTTGACGGAAAGGTCACGGACGGAGCGAGCTACATCGATACTTCCGCGATCACCGGCGAAAGCGTGCCCGTTTACGCGGGACAAGGCAGCGAAGTCAAAAGCGGATGCATAGCTTCCGACGGGCTTATACAAATAGAAGTAACCAAAAAATTCGAAGAATCGACGGCGTGCAGAATGCTTGCGCTCGTGGAAGACGCGGCGGAAAAGAAATCGGCGCAGGAAACCTTTATAAGTAAATTTGCGAAAATTTACACGCCGATAGTGTGCGCCGCCGCAGTCGCGATCGCCGTTATCCCGTCGCTTATAATACAGCTCGCTTACGGCGTCAACGCATGGAACGATTGGATCTACACGGCATTGTCGCTACTCGTAGTCTCCTGCCCTTGCGCGCTCGTTATAAGCGTACCGCTCACGTTTTTCGGCGGCATAGGCGGCGCGAGCAAGCTCGGAATACTGATAAAGGGCGCGAACTGTTTTTCCGCTTTCGCCTCTGCCGATACGGTCGCGGTGGACAAAACGGGCACGCTTACCGAAGGCAGGTTCGCCATAAAAGAAAACCGCACTGACGAAGAAACCTTCGGAATGCTGGTAGCTTGCGAAAATAAGTTCAACCATCCGATCGCGCGCGCGTTCGATCTCCCCACCCCGTACGTTTGCACTTCCGCCGAAGACGTGGCGGGTCACGGTATACGCGCGGTATGCGACGGCAAAAAGGTCGTCGCGGGCAATTCGACCTTCCTGCGCGGTTGCGGAATCAAGTTCGAAGACGCGCATTCCCCTTTTACCGTCATATATATCGCCGTTAACGGCGAATACAAAGGCTATGTCACAGTAGCGGATAAGGTAAGGCCGAGCAGCGTACGGGCGATAAAAGCTTTACGCGCGGACGGAGAAAAAACGGTAATGCTTACGTGCGATAAAAAAGAGGTGGCGCTTGCCGTCGCGAAAGAAACCGGAGTCGACGAAACGCGCTTCGGACTGCTCCCGGAAGACAAAGCGGAAGAAGTGCGCAAACTTCAACGCAACGGGCATAAGGTCATCTTCTGCGGCGACGGTATCAACGACGCTCCCGTACTCGCGACGGCGGATATAGGTTGCGCAATGGGCGGTATAGGCAGCGACGCCGCCATCGAAGCCGCCGACGTAGTTATAATGAACGACGACCTTACGAAAGTGCTTAAAGGTAAAAAACACGCCCGAAAAGTGATTTCGGTCGCTATGCAGAATATCGTAGGATCTATAATAATCAAAGTCGCGATAATGGCGCTGGCGATAGCGCTTCCCGCCTTTCCGCTCTGGCTCGCCATAATCGGCGACGTAGGCGTATGCCTTGCCGCCATAGCGAATTCTTTCCGCGTTCTTACCCGATAATTATAAGGACAGATCGCGCAAAACGCGCCCCGCCATTATCATACCCATTACTCCGGGTACGAAAGAAACGGAAGCGGGCGCGGACGAAGTCTTTAAAGGTTCTTCCTCGCTGTACACTACACTGAGCGAATTTATGCCGCGGACGCGGCATATCTTACGGAGCGC
>CALWBH010000050.1 GCA_944376015.1 uncultured Clostridia bacterium | reverse complement strand
ACCGAAGCGGAATTGCCCGACCGTGCGGAAAAACTGTATCTTGACGTACGCGATATGATCGCTTCCGAAGGGATAGGCGTAAAAACCGGCGTTTTCGGCGCGGATATGACGATAAATCAGATTAACGACGGTCCCGTAACGATAATACTCGATTTCCCGCATAATAACGCTAAATAAACGCGGTATTATGTCTGACATAACAAAGAATTGAAAGCGTTGTATTTCGGCGATCGTTAAACGGATAATTAAAATTACGCTAATATTTTAACATAAGCCGTATAAACGCATTGACAAGCATTCTTAACGTATGATATAATCAATATCGTGGCAAGAACCAAGACAGATGTGAGCGGAAAAGGCTCCAACATAATAGCGGAAAGAGAATACGCCAAGTCTATAGGCGTGAAATCGCCGACCGTGCTCAATAAAGAACAGCTTGACGAAGCTGTAAGACGGCGCGAGCTGGAAATCGGTATCACCAGCAAAAAGCACAGCGTTTACGAGTTCGGTCCGGACGAGCGTCGGGCTTTGGCGAAGGGTTTGAGCGGCAGGATGCGTATAATAAAAATGGTCTCCGGATATTTCCGTCCTTTCCCGGAAGGCGACGGCGTGTTGCGGAGAGATCCTTTCTGCGAACTACCCGAATCGGACGTTTACGTTCCTGAATCTTTCGTGAAAGAGTACGGTATCAAAAGCGGCGACCGCGTTATAGGTAACGTGGGCGTGCTTTATTATAACAAAGCGCGCGTGCTTAAAAACGTGCGTTATGTAAACGAGGAACCCACCACGCGCCCTTCCGTAAGAGCGGCGTTCGAGGAAATGGCGGCGGACAGGACGTCCGAAAAAGTCGAGATCCGCGGCAATCACGCGCTTGTGAGCATTATAGACAATATACTTGCGTTCGGCATGGGCGAGAGCCTTGCGATTACGGGGGTAAGACGGGAAAACGCGGCGTATTTTGAGAATGCCGCGGCAGAGATATTCAAAGGTCTGTGCATGGCGTTCGAAGGAACGGTTTTCGGCATTTTCGAAAACGGCGGGAGCGATTTTAAAAAACTGCTCGTATCGGTAATGAATCCGGAAACCACAGTCATAAACGGCACCAAAGACGATTATTCGTTTTTGCTGGAAATGATGAAACGCTCGGTGGAACGCGGCGAAAACGCGGCGGTAGTCATAAGCGCGCCTTCCTGCGACGTTAAACCTTTCATTGACGCGGCAAAAGCGTATAAAAGCGCTTCTTTTACCTGCATAGTATTCACTTCGGTTTCGTTGTCCGCCGACGCGGTGATACCGTTTAACGGACTTCAAATCAATACCGCCGGACTCGGGAATTCGTCTTCCGTGTATATTTGCGGCGCTGAGCGTCATAGAAAAATATACCGCGCGCTTTCGCGCATACCCGATTGCACTCCGGACGAGCTGACGGAGCTTTTTACGGAGTACGTCAATGAGTAAAATAGCCTATCTCGGCGATAAATATACGCACACATACGCCGCCGCGCTCAGGTTTGCCGGAAGCGGCGACGAAACCAAAGGTTATCATACCGTATACGCGGCTATAAATTCCGTCAACGAAGGCGAGTGCGACTATGCGGTCGCGCCGATAGAAAATTCCTGCGGCGGAAGCATAGCGGACACTTTGGACGCTCTCTGGGCGTTGCCGCTCTATATAAGGAGCGAAACGGTTTTGCCCGTGCCGCAACATCTGATAGGGCTTAAAGGCGCGCGGCGCGGAGAGATAAAAACCGTGTATTCGCATCCGCAGGCGCTTTCGCAGTGCGCCGATTATCTTCGGTCGCATTTTGCCGATGCCGACGTGATAGCGACCGCGAGTACGGCGGACGCGCTCGCACAGCTTAAAAACCCGAACGAAGCGGCGATCGCGCGCGCTCCCGCGGAAGGTCAGGAAATAATAGACGAAGAGATAGAGGACGTCAAGAACAATTCGACGCGGTTCGTTCTTCTCGGTAGAGAGCCGCTCCCTGAGGAGCAGGGCGTTAAGTGCAGCGTGGTGTTCGAGACGCAGAACAAACCCGGCGCACTGATGAACGCGCTTTCGCTCTTTGCCGAACTCAAACTCAATATGACCAAGATAGAATCGCGTCCGCACAAATCCAAACTCGGCAGATATGTGTTTTTCGTGGATTTCGAGCGTAACGAAAACGATGAGCTGTCTTCGGTACTCGGCAAGCTTTCGCAACGTACGGTGGCTATGAAGTTTCTCGGCAGTTACTCGGAAAAAATATGTAAATAATTTTGCCGCGGCAGGCGGCAAGGAGAAAATAATGGGAATTATCAAATGGATACTCGGCGGCGACAACCGCAGACACATCAAAAAGCTCAGCAAGAGCGTTGAAAAGATAAACGAGCTCGAAGCGAAATATTCCGCAATGACGGACGACGAACTTCGCGCGATGACCGACGAATTCAAACGCCGTCTTGCCGACGGAGCGACGCTCGACGATATACTTTGCGACGCGTTCGCGGTAGTCAGAGAAGCGTCCGTACGCGTGACGGGGCTCAGACATTACGACGTACAGCTCATGGGCGGTATCGTACTTCATCAGGGACGTATCGCGGAGATGAAAACGGGTGAAGGTAAAACGCTTACCGAAACTCTTCCCGCATACCTCAACGCGCTTTCGGGCAAAGGCGTGCATATCGTCACCGTAAACGATTACCTTGCAAAACGCGACGCCGAGTGGATGGGCAAGATACCGCGTTTTCTCGGTATGACCGTAGGCGTCGTTTATCCCAATCAGAGCAGGGACGAGAAACGCCGCGCTTATGCGTGCGACATTACTTACGGAACGAACAACGAATTCGGTTTCGACTATCTGCGCGACAATATGGTCGTTTACGAAAATCAGAAAATGCAGCGCGGACACAACTTCTGTATCGTCGACGAGGTGGACTCCATACTTATCGACGAAGCGAGAACGCCTCTTATCATAAGCGGCAAGGGGCAGGATTCCAGCTCGCTGTATATGTCCTGCCAGCGTTTCGTGCGCCGTCTCCGTGCGTCCACAAACGTCGACGACGAAGGCAAGCCGCTCGATCCGAACGAAGAGCCGGACGGCGACTACGAAGTGGATAAAAAGAAGCGCGCGGTATCGCTTACCACCAACGGTATAATAAGAGCGGAGAAAGATTTCGGAATAGACAACCTTGCCGACGCGGATAACAGCGAACTCAACCATTATATAAACAACGCTCTCCGCGCCAATTACATCATGGCAAAGGACGTGGACTATATAGTCAAGGACGGCGAGATAATAATCGTCGACGAGTTTACAGGACGTCTTATGCCGGGCAGACGTTACAGCGACGGTTTGCACCAGGCTATAGAAGCGAAGGAAAACGTCAAGATACAGAGCGAAAACAAGACTCTCGCGACCGTCACTTTCCAGAATTATTTCAGACTTTATACCAAGCTGTCGGGAATGACGGGTACCGCTAAAACGGAAGAAACGGAGTTTAAAGGCATTTACGGTCTCGACGTCGTGGTAATACCGCCCAATATTCCCAGCCGTCGCGTGGACGAAACGGACAAGGTTTTCGCGAGCGTGGACGCTAAACTCAGAGCGGTGGTAGCGGATATAGAGGAATGTCAGGAGCGCGGTCAGCCCGTGCTCGTAGGTACGACAAGCGTCGGAAAGAGCGAGGAACTTTCCAAAATGCTCAGAAAGGCGAAAGTGCCTCATAACGTGCTCAACGCAAAGAACCACGAAAAGGAAGCGGATATAGTCGCGCAGGCGGGAAGATTCGGAGCGGTCACGATAGCTACCAATATGGCAGGCCGCGGTACCGATATACTGCTCGGCGGCAACGCAGAATATCTTGCGCGCAGTCAGATGAAAAAGGAAGGCGTGCCCGAAGAGATAATCGAGATAGCGTCTTCGCATATGACGGTAAATCCCGAAGACGTTTTCCCCGTGCCGAGCGCGGAGAGAAACGCCGGCGGGGAAGAAGTGCTTGCCGCGCGTGAAAGATACAATTCGCTTTATAAAGATTATAAAGTAAAGACGGAAGCGGAAAAAACTCAGGTCGAAGAAGTGGGCGGTCTGCGCATCATAGGTACCGAACGTCACGAATCCCGCCGTATAGACAATCAGCTTCGCGGTCGTTCCGGACGTCAGGGCGAAATCGGTTCGAGCGTGTTCTATCTTTCGGTAGACGACGAAATGATAAAGCTTTTCGGCGGCGAACGTATAAAGAGTCTTGCCGAGTATATTGCGGGAGAAGACGATACTCCCATCGTTTCCCGTCTGCTTTCCCGCGCTATCGAAGGCGCGCAGAAGCGACTCGAAGGTATAAACTATTCCAAACGTCTCAACGTCCTCGAATACGACAACGTAATGAACACTCAGCGTAAAATAATCTACGAGCAGAGAGATAAGGTGCTCAGGGGCGAGAGCGTGCACGAACAGATAATAAAGATGATGGAAGACCAGGCGAAGAAGATCGTCAAAGAGCATACCAATCCCAAAACCGACTGGAACGATTGGGATAACGAAGGTCTTAACCAGGATATAGCTCAGAAGATCGCCATCGTGCCCAAGGGCGAAACGTATTTCAGCGATACCGTGCTCAGCGCGCTTACAGTGGACGAGCTTATAGCGAAGCTTACCGAAAACGTGCTTGCGCGTTACGCTCAGATACATGCGCAGGCGGAAGAGCTTAATTTCAATATCGCGGAATTCGAACGCAATCTCTTCCTTCGCGTTATCGATAACCAGTGGACCAACCATATCGACGATATGGACGAGTTGCGCAGAAACGTTGCGCTTTACGCGTACGGACAGCAAGATCCCGTAGCCGTATACAAGAAGGAAGGTTTCGGAATGTTCAACGATATGATCGGAAGGATACAGGAACATATCGTGGGTAACCTTACGCATATTTCCGAGATCAAGCGCGACGAGAAAGTGCAGAAGCGTCAGCAGGTAGGCGAAGAAGTACAGGCGACCACTTCGGACGGCAGAAAGTTCACGAGAACGAAAGAAACCATCGTGAAAGGAAAACTGCCTTCGAGAAACGATCCTTGTCCTTGCGGAGCGTGCTGGCCGGACGGAAGACCCAAAAAATATAAAGACTGCTGCGGAAAGGATCAATAATAGCGTTAAATGTTAGCGGACGAACTTAAAATAAAAATAAAAGAATTAAGGGCGAAGTTCGAAGGGATCGAACAGGCGTCCGATATCCCCGCGCTCGAAAAGCGCGACGCGGAGCTTAAAAAAGCGCAGGAAGACCCCGATCTTTACAGCGATCTTAAACGCGCGGAACAGATAAACCGCGACGCAAAAGCGGTAAGCGATAAGCTTACTTCTTTGCTCAAAATGAGATCCGAGCTGTCCGCTCTCGACGACCTCGTCGATATGGCGGCGGAAGAAGGGGAAGACGCGCTTGCGGAAGTGGCGGCGGAGATATCCAAGCTCGAAACGCCGCTCGAAGAATTGCACATACAGTCTTTGCTCAAAGGCGAATACGACGATTGCAACGCGATACTTACTTTGCATGCGGGCGCAGGCGGCACCGAAGCGCAGGACTGGACGAGTATGCTTTACCGTATGTATCAGATGTTCTGCGATAAAATGGGCTACTCTTACGAAGAGCTCGATTATCTCGCGGGCGACGAAGCGGGTATAAAAACGGTCACATTCAAGGTAAAGGGCGTGAACGCGTACGGCTATCTCAAAGCGGAAAAGGGCGTGCACAGACTTGTGCGTATTTCGCCGTTCGACGCGGGCGCGCGCCGTCATACGTCGTTTGCGAGCCTCGACGTTATGCCCGAAATAGAAAACGACACTGAGATTAAAATCGAAGATAAGGATCTCCGTATCGATACTTACAGAAGCTCGGGCGCGGGCGGTCAACATATCAACAAGACCGACTCCGCCGTGCGTATAACGCATATTCCGACGGGTATAGTGACGAGCTGTCAGACCCAGCGCAGCCAGACCCAGAACAAGGAATACGCAATGCGTATGCTTATAAGCAAACTCGTCGAACTGCGTCTTCAAGAACAAATGGCAAAGGCGCAGGATATAAAAGGCGAGCTCAAAAAAATCGAATGGGGAAGCCAGATCCGTTCTTACGTATTCTGTCCGTATACCATGGTAAAGGATCACCGTACGGGCTATGAAACGAGCAACGTGCAGGCGGTCATGGACGGAAACATCTTCGACTTCATCTGCGACTATCTCAGAAAGTCTTAAAACTTTTCGAATTATTCGACAAACGCCGCTTTACCTGAAAAGCGGCGTTTTGTATTAAAAAATAAGTATTACCGTATATTCGGCTCGGTATTATGCGTGTCATAGTAGTCATTTTATACGGAATAACGGCAAAAAACAAAGTTAAAAGACAATTCCCGTCTAATTGAGTATGCGGAACCCACATCAAAACGCTTGCGGTTTTACGGCGTATGTGCTAAAATAACATAGCCGTGCTAGGTGGGGAGCCAGCGGTGCCCTTTACCTGCAATCCGCTACAGCAGGGCTGAAAGCCGTTCTCGGCGCAGGGCGTGGAAGGTAAGTTGTAAGTAAGTGGTGATGACCTCAGGGTCTTGTGCAACGCTTTACTGTGAACCGTGTCAGGGCTTGACCGCAGCAGCACTAAGCAGCCTATTAGCGTGTGCCACAAGTAAGCTTTGGGCGAGCTAACTGCTTGCGAGACTCTTTGGCGTTCTGTGACAAAAACGGATGCACGGTTTTTTTGAAAACGACGCTCTTTCTTCGGAAAGGGCGTTTTCCTTTTGCATAATTTCTTATAGCCTGCACACACTTATATCGAAGGAGGAAAGCATGGATAAGATCTACAAGACCGGTACTACTCCGGGAAGCGGAACGTATGATTGCACCAACTGTCATACCAAAGTGCACCTTGGCAACGGCGATACGATGCCCCCTTGCCCTAAGTGCACGAATAACGAATTCACCAAACAGTAATTCGTTCGCTTTCAAGAGTAAAAAGACGGAGCCGAGCTTCGTCTTTTTGCTTTTCAGCATCGTTTGCCGAGTGCGGGCGTCGTGCTATACGGCGCGGAAATTTTGCGATATTTTTTAAAAAAGCGTATAAAGCCGCGTATTGCTACGCATATTATGATCGTAACCGATAGCTTCCGTTTGCAACGGACGCAGGACGAAGATAACTGTTGCTTGAAAGGGAACACCGCTTCCGCTCAAACCGAAGTATCTGAACGCTTGCGGACTATGCGTAAAGCGGTGAAACAGAAATTATCGGAGTATATAGCAGACTCAGGTCTGCAATGCCGTTTGACGAAATTATGTCTTCGAACGGCTTTTTTGAGCGTGTAAGATTTTTTCCGACAAAAAGTCTTGTAA
>CALWBH010000049.1 GCA_944376015.1 uncultured Clostridia bacterium | reverse complement strand
GAAGTTTCGGTATAGAAGTAGCGGGTTTATCGGGATTACCCGAAAAGGTTATAAGCGGCGCGAAAAATCATCTTAAAAAGCTGGAAAAGCTTAACGTTGCCAGACAAAACGACAGCGCGTATCAACAGATATCGCTCTTTAACGCAAATAAAACAAACGAAATAATTAAAATTCTCAATGAACTCGATCTGGACGAAGTCAGTCCGAGAAACGCATACGACATTTTAAGCGACCTTAAAGAAAAAGCCGGGGGAGAATAATGAGCACTATAAATATACTTGACAGCAGCGTATTCAACAGAATAGCGGCGGGAGAAGTAGTAGACCGTCCCGCTTCAGTCGTAAAGGAGCTGGTCGAAAACAGCATAGACAGCGGAGCAACCGCAATCGGCGTCGAAATTTTTGACGGCGGAAAACACATTAAAGTTACCGATAACGGATGCGGAATGGACGGGGCAGACTTGAAAACCGCATTTTTGCCGCATGCGACAAGCAAAATCAAAACCTTATCCGATCTCGATTCCATAACGACTCTCGGTTTTCGCGGCGAAGCGTTACCGAGTATAGCTTCTGTAGCGCGCGTTACCATGACGTCAAGACGCAAAGAAGACGATCTCGCGGGGAGCATTACGCTCGAAAACGGAAAAGTTATAGACGAATCGATATCCGGAGCTTCCGTGGGAACGTGCGTCGAAGTATTCGACCTTTTCAAAAACATACCGGCAAGACTGAAATTTCTCAGATCCGACAGAAGCGAAGAAAACGATATCTGCACACTTATACAACGGTTTATATTGGCAAATTTCAACATTTCCATAACGCTCTCCATATCAGGCAAGGAAATTTACAGATCCGAAGGAAAGGGGCTTGACGAAGCAATATATTCCGTTTACGGAGCAAATTTCATAAAAGAAATGAATTTTCTGCACTGTACTATGCCTGACATAGAACTATTCGGTTACGTTAATAAACCGGCATACTCTAAGCATAACCGTTCTTATCAGACGTTAATCGTAAACGGCAGATACGTTATTAATTCCGACATTTCTTTTTGGATATACAATTGTTTTTCAAACCTTCTGATGAAAAGGCAATATCCGGCTTACGTACTGTTCATAAATCTTCCCGCGGATATGATAGACATAAACGTTCATCCAAACAAAATGGAAGTAAGGTTTGTAGACATAGCGCGTATAAAGAAGCTTCTTACAAAAGCGATAAGCGATTCCGTCTCCGAAAGCGCTACGGAACCGAAGCTGATCCGACTGAGTCAGGACGAAAACATCGATGTTAACGAGCTTAGCGCGCATATCTCGGATAATGTAGCCGACGCAGACGACAGTATCGACGCAAAAAGCTTTGTCAGAAAAGTTACAAATCTTGCGGAGCGCAACGATTATGCTCGCGACAATTATATTGCAGAGCGTCCCGACAGCTTTCCGCATTTTACTTTCGCGTCGCAAGAAGGACCCGTTTTTAACGAAACGCCGATCAGAATCACCAACGGTATTTCAGGCGAACAGACGGTTTTTTTGGACGATTTACGCAAGACGGAAAGCACACGCGATTATTTCGATTTTTCTTTATACAGATATTGCGGAAAACTGTTCAATACTTACCTTATATTTGAAAAAGGAAAAGAGGCTATACTGATCGACCAGCATGCCGCTCACGAAAAGTTATTATATACCAAACTTTCAGCCGCTGTCGAAAGCGGAACGAATTCGGTTCAAGACCTGATGTTCCCGTATATATTCGACGTGGAATATTCCGAGTCCGAGCTTATTGACGCACATGAAAAAGAAATAACCGATCTCGGCTTCGGTTTGAATAAGCTTTCCGGAAATTCTTATTCGTTTTCGTACATACCTCTCATACTAAGCGGCATGGATTTCAGAGAATTCACCGCGGCGCTTATAGATTTGCTTAAAAGAAACAAACTCAGCAAAATCAATATAATCAAAGATAACGTAATGCAAAGCGCGTGCAAAGCCGCAATAAAGGGCGAAACAGATATTACGGAAGCGGATATCAACCTTTTGATAAAAGATATCTGCGACGGCAGAATCGAGCTTTTCTGCCCGCACGGCAGACCGATTGCGGTAAGGATTGAAAAAACGGAAATCGAAAAATGGTTCAAAAGGATAGTTTAAACGGCAAAGAACGAATTTTGGTAATAGGCGGACCCACCGGTGTAGGAAAATCAGCCTATGCCGTCGATGTAGCTTTGAAATATAACGGCGAGATCATAAGCGCGGATTCGGTACAGGTATATAAAAATCTCAACATCGGATCGGGTAAAATAACCACCGAAGAAATGCGCGGCGTTCCGCATCATCTGATCGATATCATAGATCCCACTCAGGAATTCAGCGTAGTAAATTTTACCGATCTCGCCAAAGAATGCATAACCGACATAATATCGCGCGGTAAACTCCCCATAGTCGTCGGCGGCACGGGGTTTTACATAAACGCCTTATTGCACGGTTACAGCTGCGGAAACAACGGTCCCGACTATTTGCTCCGAGACAGACTGAACAGGTTAGAAGCCAAACACGGAAAAGGATATCTGTATTCCCGTCTTCTTGAAATCAACAAAGATACCGAAGTCAGAAAAAACGATATGCCGCGCATAATCAGACAGCTTGAACTTGCGCTTATGCCGCCTGTAATAGACGCCGAAGACTCGCCGATGTATGCCGACATGTACGACGCTTTACTCGTTATAATGGATGCTGATCGGGATAAACTCGATAGTATAGCGGTAAAACGCATAGATAAAATGTTCGAAGACGGTTTACTGCGCGAAGTCAGAAATCTTGAAAACTTTTACAGCTGCCGCGCGTTACTTTCTGTAGGATATCACGACGTAAGAACGGGTATTATGTACGGATTGGACGACGAACAGATAAAAAGTATGATGCATCTCAACTATCATCGTTTAATTAAAAAGCAACAGACCTTTTTCAGATGGCTTAAGTGGGAAAATAAAGTTACGATTTATAATTGGGATACCGAGGAAGCAGACATTGCCATCGAGGAATTTGTGAATAATGGATTACGATAAACTTATAAAACAAGCGGAAGAAAAATATTCGGAAAAATTTGCCGACATAGACAGAGTCGCACTTGTTAACCAACAAAAAGTATTAGACGCGTTTATATCCTGCCGAGTGTCATCAAGACATTTCGCCCCGTCGACGGGCTACGGCTACGGCGACGACTCCAGAGATAAGTTTTCGGAGCTGATTTCTTCTATATTCAAAACCGAATCGGCAATAGCGTCTCCGCATTTTGCGTCGGGCACTCACACCATATCGTGCGCTCTTTTCGGATTGCTCAGACCGGGCGAAAGTGCGCTTTCCGTTTCCGGAACTCCATACGATACTTTAAAAGGAGTTATTTTCGGAGAAGGGAACGGTTCCCTTAAAGATTTCGGAATCGGTTTCGATTGCGTCCCGCTTGCAAACGGCAACTTCGATCGTCTTTCAATAAAAGCGGCGCTTTGCAAAAAGAACTATAATATGATTTATATTCAGCGAAGTCCGGGATACGAAAGACGTAAAGGCTTTTCCGTAGACGAAATAGGCTCCGTAATCGATTTTGTTCGAAAATATACCGACGCGCCTGTCGTGGTAGATAACTGCTACGGCGAATTCGCCGAAGAAAAAGAACCCTCGGAAGCGGGCGCGGATCTTATAATTGGTTCGCTTATCAAAAATCCGGGCGGAGCGCTCGCGCCTACGGGCGGATACATTGCAGGAAAAGCCGATCTGACCGATAAAGCAGCTATGCGCCTTACCGCACCCGGTATAGGCACCGAGATAGGCTCTTACGAACATTCTTACAGAAATTATTATCAAGGACTTTTTCTTGCACCGCACATCGTCGCTCAAGCCAGAAAAGGCGGACTGCTTTTCGCCGCCGTCATGGAAAATTTAGGTTATAAAGTTTTTCCTTGCGCAAACGACAACGTAGGGGATATTGTAAGAGTAATAGATTTTAACGATAAAGAAAAAATGATAAAATTTTGTCAGGCTGTTCAATGCGCGTCACCCGTAGACGGATACGCGCGTCCCGAGCCGTGGGATATGCCGGGGTATGACGATCAGGTAATCATGGCGGCAGGAACTTTCGTGCAAGGCTCGTCGATAGAATTGAGCGCAGACGCTCCCGTAAGAGCTCCTTATTCGCTATACATTCAAGGCGGCATAACATACGAGCATGCAAAAATCGCGCTTAAAAGGTGCGTGGAAGCCTTTGAGCGCTAAACAATAGGTCTTTTCAAAAAATTTCTATCATGTTTTCGGTAAAAATCAGCCGAAAATTCGGGTAGCCGATCAAGAATCGTAATACAAAACAAATTATGTAATAACGCCGCACATAAAAGCATTTATACGGCGTTTAAATTTTGCTTTTTCGATTTTAATCATTTTTGTCGTCATATTCTTTTTCGGAAAAATATCAGCGAAGCAAATTTGGCGATATGAAAACAAGAAACATCGATGCCTTGATTATGATTTGGCGCTATTTTAATACCGATCAATTTTAAGCCGATTTTTTGCTTGTTTTTGCCTCAATAAGAAAATGTAAAATTTTCAAGCATGAATCGGAATTGTTTTTATAACAGTTATAAGCACATGCATATCAAATTATTTGCACTAAAAAATTTTCAAAAAATTGTCGATAAAAACCTTTTTGACTTTTACAATCAGCTATGCAAAACAACTTTTTAGTTAAAAAAACGTCTGATACTCGATAGCTTTTTTAAAAGGAAAAATTAGCAAAAAATGAAAAATACGCACGGAACATAAAAAAACCGTGAGCATATCACGGTTCAACCATAGTTATCCAAAGTAAACGGCAAGTCATTCGTTCCGAACGGAAAGCTCTCGTTCAAGCTCACACAATTCCCAGCATAAATCGTTTTTTACTACGCAACTGCGAGTGCCGGTAGCGCCTACGGCGATAACTTCGGAAAGGTCAAAAGATTCGCTTTCGCTTTTACGGTAAAATTTTCCGTCAAAAGACATGACTTCGGTATCTTTAAGCGTAATATTGCCCCAATCGGCACCCGCAGACCGCCCTTTTATCAAACGATCTTTAAGATATGCAGTAATAATTATGTTGTCTTTAAACATCACAGCAGGTATCATAAAACACGATTCCTTAAAAGTCCGACTACTTTGCCGACTATAACGGCGTCGTTTACTATTATCGGAGCGTACTTTTCGTTTTCCGCCTGTAAACGAATATGTTCTTTTTCTTTATAAAAACGTTTTACGGTAGCTTCGTCGTCTATCATCGCCACAACAATGTCTCCGTTATCGGCGTTTTCCTGTTTATTTACCGCAATAAGATCGCCATCGAAAATTCCCGCATTTACCATACTGTCTCCCCGAACTTTAAGAAAGAAAAGGGAAGAGCCGCCGAAAAGGTTCTCCGGCAATTCGATCGTGTCCGAAATGTTTTCTACGGCAAGTATCGGAACCCCCGCGGCAACTTTACCGACAACCGGTATTTCACGCGTAGCTTTTCTTTCGCTTTTCGCCTTGAACTCGATCGCTCGATTTTTCGAACAGCTTTTTTTAATAAGCCCCATGTTTTCAAGTTTATCAAGATGGTAAAAGACAGTAGAAACGGATTTTATCCCTACATCGTCGGCGATCTCACGAAATGACGGTTGAAAACCGTGCTCATCGGTATACGCTAAAATATAATCATATATGCGCTTCGTTGTACCTTTTAAAAAATCGTCTTCCAAACGTACCGCCATAATCAATCTCCGATACAATTATTTTTTAAAGTATAGCAAATTATATCGACGTTTGTCAAATATATGTTCTAATTTTTCAAATTACAATTAATTACATTTTTCGTAAAAAACAGCAAATCTGCCGCAAAAAAAATAAACTTAATAAAAATAAACGATAAGATAAAGCAAACTTATTATATATCGGCACAAAGTTTAAACCGCAAGACTAAACGAGCGGCTTAAACGGAAAAATTCATAATCACACAAGTTTTCTCACTGCGCTTAATCGCTTTTTTTACTTATTTTAGTAACTTCTGCGGCATGTTTTTTATGTTCTTCGCTCATTTGCGCATAATGCTTCTTTGTAGTGTTTACATCCGAATGACCGAGCACATCCGCAACTACATAAATATCCTCGGTCTCACGGTAAAGATTAGTAGCGTATGTACTCCTTAGTTTATGAGGCGTGATCTTTTTTAAAGGCGCGGCAGGTAAAGCGTATTTTTTAACCAATTTTTCTACCGTACGCACCCCTATGCGTGAGCCTTGAAGCGAATAAAACAATGCGTCTTTGTCCGTTATTTTACGCGAAAAATCAGTATTTTTATTAATCTCGCTTTCTAACCAATCAAGATATTTTTTTAAAATATCTGCAGTATCGAGCGGCATATAAAGTATACTGCGATTTCCGCCTTTACGTGTCACGATAAAAGTTAAATTATCAAAATCAATGTCCTTTTTATTTAATCCGACAAGCTCGCTGACTCGTATGCCGGTGCCTAAAAACAAATAAATGATCGCCAGATCGCGCAAGCCCGTTACGCTGTTATATGTTCGCTCTCTTTCGCTTAAATTGGCTCCGTGCTCGACGGTATCCAACAATTTTCCGACTTCGTCCGGTTCAAGCCTTACGATAGGTCGCTCGTGTAGCTTGGGCATATCGACCTTTAAACTTACGTTTGACGAAATAAGCTCTTTTTTATATAAATATTTGTAAAACGATCTTAAAGAAGCGAGCTTTCTTTCCTTGGCATTTTCACCGCAAGATAATTTTTTCCCTTCGTAATTATATGATGATAAACCGTCTATATAAAACTCTATATCATGCGGAGATAGTTTTTCTATATCATTTAAAGTTATATCCGCCAAGTTTTTGCCGACGTATTTATTGGCTGTCAAATACGTCAAAAATACCTTAATATCCATAAGATAATTAAGGCGGGTGAGTGTGGAGGTCTGAGAAGCAATACCGAAAATGAACTGTCCCACAAATTCCGGCATGACAGACAATATTTCGTTTATTTTCATAAGATTTTTTTCGTCTCTGCTTTTAAAATAATCACTCATGATAAAATAATAACATATATTAAAAAAAATGTCAATAAAATAAAAATAAGGCATTTTATTCAAAAAAATATATGTACTATGTCTGTAATAGTACATATATTTTTTTAAATTATTTTAGTATGACTCCAAAAAAGGCTAAAACTTTGCCAAGAAATCCAAAAAAGGCAAGCGAAGACAAACCAAAGCCTATGGCACACTATTTGTATTCCGGATACTTTACTTTCTATGCAACAGCATAGATCATGTGATTTCCACGCAGGTACGTATAATTATCGAATCCCAAATATTTGTGAAAATTTATATTTTCGATCGACAAACAAAAGTAGAATTACATAAAGCTACTTTAATTCTTAATCGGCTCACAATAAATTTTAGCTAAAATATTTTTAATTTAATGAATACCTTTCACAATACGCGTGATAAATTTATAATTATATAAACCGTTATTAAACAGAAAATCTCAAGAACAGGAATACTTTATATAAATTTCCGTTGTATCGCGCAAAAATTCACATACTATTCGTAAAAGCTGACTTTTGCGAATAGTTTAAAATGTATAAAAATTACTTATTTTTTCCCTTTTGCCATGCTTTTTTGCCATGGAAAAACATTTTGCTATGAACCCCAAAGTTTGGACAAAATAAAATCAAATTGCTTGTGAATGAGTTCGGTATTGAATCGGACTCATTCCGTTTAGTTTGAGAGATATTCTCTCATTATTCCAATAGTTAATGTAC
>CALWBH010000048.1 GCA_944376015.1 uncultured Clostridia bacterium | reverse complement strand
AGACTGACGGCGGGGAGATATACTCAGGATGAATAACCACACTCAGATCTACACACAGGCGCAGATAACCGAACGCGTCGAAGAAATGGCAAAAGAAATAACGGACAGTTATCCCGCAAGCAAGCCTTTGCTCGCAGTGTGCGTTATAAAAGGCGCGGTGATCTTTTATGCCGATCTCGTCAAAGCGATAAAGGATCGCGACGTGCGTTTCGGCTTCGTTGCCGCAAGCTCGTATTATAATTCGGAAGGCGGGCGCATGCAGTCGACGGGAATAGTCAACATGAAATATTCTTCCATAGACGAAAGCGAGATAGTCGGCGCGGAAGTGCTCATCGTAGAAGACATAATCGATACGGGCAGAACGCTCAAAGCGCTCAAAGATTATTTTACGGCGAAAGGCGCGAATACCGTCAAAATAGCGACTTTGCTCAATAAGCCCGATTGCAGAGTGGTGGATATCGATCCCGATTATACGGCGTTCACTCTCGAAGGCAATCCGTATATCATAGGTTACGGACTGGACAACGCTCAGCAGTTCCGCAATCTCGACGGAGTGTATAAGATAAACTGATGGAAAAAATTTGCGACTTGCAGACGAAAGGACTTAAATTCATCCAAAGCGATGAATTTTTTCCTTTCGGCACGGACGGTGTCGAGCTTGCCAATTTCGTTAAAGGCGGAGCGAAAGACCGTGCGATCGATCTCGGTTGCGGAAGCGGTATAGTGCCCGTCCTGCTCGCAGGGAAAAAGGGCATACCGACGGTAGGCATAGAGTTGCAAAAGGGCGTAGCGGAGCTTGCGAGGCGCAATGTGGAACTGAACGGACTGCCTATTAAAATATACAATATGCGAGTGCAGGACGCGCCGTCATATTTCGGGAAAGGCGTTTTTGACATAGTGACTTGCAATCCGCCTTACCGCAAAGCGGGGAGCGGAGAGGCGAGCGCCAACGAATACGTGCGCATAGCTCGGCACGAAGTGGAAATGACCGCGGCGGACGCGGTCGGCGCGGCGGCGGGACTGCTTAACGACGGCGGACGGTTTTATATCGTGCACATCCCCGAGCGAATGGAAGAGATAATCTGCCTTGCCGTTCGGAAGTCGCTTACTCCCAAAGTATTGCAGATATTAAGACCCGCCGACGGAAAAAAACCTCATCTGTTTTTGCTCAAATGCGTGGCGGGCGGTAAAAGCGGGCTGGAAGTATTGCCCGAAAGAAAAGTATTGGGTTCCACTGCCGACGATTATCCCGGCGCGGACGGCGGATACTGACGGGCGACGGCATGACGCGGCGGAAGCGTCGGGGAGTTTGAAAACACGGCGCGGACAACGGTTAATAAATTATGTTGTATATAGTGGTAACGCCGATAGGCAATCTCGGCGACATAACTTACAGGGCGGTGGAAGTCCTTAAAAAAGCGGATATCATTCTGTGCGAAGATACCCGTCATTCCGCAGTGCTGCTGTCGCGTTACGGTATAACCGCTCCCACGCGTGCTTATGAAAAATTCAGCGAAGCGCGCGTAGCCGACAGAATAGCGGACGAGCTTGCCGCGGGAAAGGAAATAGCGCTCATAAGCGACGCCGGTACTCCGCTCATAAGCGACCCCGGTAAAATTCTCGTCGACAGACTGCGCGAACGCGGGTTGCCCTATACCGTAGTCGGAAGCGGTTGCGCCGCGATTAGCGCGTTGATACTTTCGGGCGCGGATACGAGTTCGTTTTGTTTCGTCGGGTTCTTGCCGGAAAAGCGCGCGGACAGAGAGCGCGCGATGAAAAAATTCGCCGATATGCAGTGCACGCTCGTTTTTTACGTGGCTCCGCACGATATTGCCGAGACCGTGGCGTATCTCGGGGAAACGCTCGGGGCGAGAAAAGCCTGCCTTGTAAGGGAAATAAGCAAACTTTACGAAGAGTCGATACGGTTCACGCTTCCCGATTTGCCCGAAAACGTGACGCTTAAAGGCGAAATGGTGCTTGTCGTAGACGGCGCGGAAAAAAGCGCGCCTTATGCGGAGCTGGACGTAAAAGCGCATTACGAAAAATACGTTGCGGAAGGACTGAGCGACAAAGAAGCGCTCAAAGCGGTGGCGCGCGATCGCGGAGTAAGCAAAAGCGAAATTTATGCGCAAATCAAACGCAAATGAACGCTCACTTATTGACACGGTCGGAAGCGTTGTGATACAATATTACAAACGGTAAGGAAAAGATAAATGCAGGTCAAGAAAAAAGCGATAGAAAACCGCATATTCGACGCGGGGAAGAGAGAATTTCTCGACAAGGGTTATCAGCGCAGCAGCGTTTCTCACATTGCGGCAAGCGCCGGTGTGCCCGTTGGGAATTTTTACAGATATTTCGACGGAAAAAAGGGGCTGCTCGACGCTATAGTCAGCTCGGTTTACGATTTTATCCCCAAATTTATTGCGGATCTGGCAGGGACAACGACGGTGCTCAATATGCCGCTCGAACAGTTTTCCTCGTTTATCGCCAAAGAGCTGTACCGTGTGTTCTGGCACAACCGTACCGAGCTTTGCATATTGCTTTATAAATGCGACGGTACGAAATACGAAAAATTCCGCGACGAAATAGATCAGCTTATATGCGACATAATAATAAAGCGTAATTTCGGCGACAGGGAGATCAACGAATCCGAACGCATAATGGCGAACGTCGTGGCTAACGGATATCTTGCGGGCATACTCGAATTGCTCGATATGGAATGGGACGAAGCCAAGTTTACAGGATTGATACAAAAAATAACGCTGTTCTTTTTCAGCGACTTTAAAACGCGGGGATAAATTATGAAAACGGCACACGACATTTGGCGGGATATGTTATCCGATCTCGAGATCGAGTTCAGCGCGGTCAGTTTCGACGTATGGATAAAAACTCTCGCGCCTTACTGTATAGACGATAAAAGCAGGCTCGTGCTTATCGCCACTAACGACGAGCATAAACTCAAAGTCAATTCGAGCATGAAGATAACGATAAAGCTGGTTGCGCAGAAAGTCGCGCCTTACCTTGCCGACATCGTTGTCATCGTCGACGGCGAAAAGGACGATTACTCCGCGGCGGTAAAGGAAGACGAAGGGGCGGAAGAAGAAAAACGCAAGGAATCGGTATGCGGGATAGGCACGCCGATAAATCCGAAATATAATTTCGAAGAATTCGTGGTGGGAAAGTCCAACGAGCTTACCGTGGCGGCGGCTCACGCCGTCAGCGAAGCGCCGGGGCAGAAGTTCAATCCGCTTTTCATATACGGCGCGTCCGGTCTGGGCAAAACGCACATTATGCACGCCATAGGCAATTCGCTTTTATTGTCTCATCCCGAGCTCAAAGTAATTTACGTTACGAGCAATAAGTTTCTCAACGATTTCATCTCTTCGATAGGCAACAGCAAAGAGTCTCAGAATACTTTCCGCGATAAATACAGGAGCGCGGACGTTCTGATGATAGACGACATACAGTTTATATCGGGTAAGGAACGCACGCAGGAAGAGCTTTTCCATACCTTCAACGACTTGCACGACGCAGGCAAACAGCTGGTTTTCACTTCGGATCGCAGTCCGGGAGAGATACCCGATCTCGAAGAAAGATTGCGCACTCGTTTCGAATGGGGACTTATTACGGATATTCAACCGCCCGATATCGAAACGCGTATCGTTATACTTCGCAAAAAGGCGCAAAAGCTGCAATGCAATATACCTCTCGACGTACTTACGTTCATGGCGGAAAAGATAGAAAGCAACGTAAGGGAAATGGAGAGCTTGCTCAATAAAGTGGTCTTTCTGTCGGGTTTGACGGGAAAACCGCCTTCGGTGGATCTCGTTCGGGATACGCTCAAAGACTATCGCAACGTAACCGAAGAGAAGATACCGCCCGAAGCCATTATCGATTGCGTGTGCAAATATTTCGGAATGAACAGCGCGGATCTGCTCGGCAAGAAAAAGAACAAAGAGATAGTCGAGCCGCGTCAGATATGTATGTATCTTATGGCGGATCTGACTAATATGCCTCTCGAAACGGTAGGAAACGTGTGCGGCGGCAGAGACCATACGACGGTTATGCACGCGCGCGACAAGATAGAACGGCTTATGCCCACGGTCTCCCGCATAAAAACGGCGGTAGACGACATAAAGAGCATGGTGTTTAAAAAATAAGCGTCGGAGCGAAAAAATTATACGAATAATCGCTTGACAAGACAAAGCGCGCCGTATATAATATTAAGGCTGATATAAAACAGGAGATTCAAGAAATGAAAGAGAAGATACATCCCGATTACCATGAAGTCAAGTGCGTTTGCGCTTGCGGAGCCGAATTCATAACCGGCACCACCAAGAAAGGCGACGTTCTCAAAGTGGACGTTTGCTCGAAGTGCCATCCTTTCTACACCGGCAAGCAGAAGAGAGTGGAGACCGGCGGCAGAATAGATAAGTTCAACAAGAGATATTCCAATCTCAATAAATAGTATATAAAGACCATTTCCGTAAGGCGGCTTTTTAAGCATACCCGACAGGGGTGGTCTTTTCATTTACGGATTATGGCAAAGAAAACATCGGAATGGAAATCGCCGGGCAAATGCACGCCTTGCTCGATAGGCGGGCAAGCGCTTTTGGAAGGCGTAATGATGCGCGGTGCCGTCAGTACCGCTGTTTGTTGCCGCGACGAAAAGGGCGAATTGACTTTATACACGGAGCGAAACCCCGCACGTAAGAAATGGTATTACAAAGTACCGATAGTGCGCGGCGTTTGCTCTTTCTTTTTGTCCCTTGCGAGCGGCGTGAAATATATAGGGAAAAGCGCGGAAGTGTTTGCGGGCGACGACGAAGACGCTAAGCTCGGCAAAGGCGGAATGTTTCTTGCCGTCGCGCTCGCGCTTGTTTTTGCCGTCGCGCTGTTCATCGTCATACCCGGAGTGCTCAACTGGCTTTTCATCGACCTGATATTCGGATTGGACAAAGTACTGTCCGCGTCGATGTATTCGCTGGTTATGAGCCTTTTTAAAGGCGTTATCAAAGTCCTTGTGCTTATATTTTATCTGTTTCTTACGAGCAGACTTAAATCAATACGCCGCACGTACATGTACCACGGCGCGGAGCACCGTACGATAAATTGTTACGAGCACGGTATGCCGCTTACCGTGGAGAACGTACAGAAATGTTCTACCCGTCACGCGCGTTGCGGAACGACCTTTCTTTTCTATACGGTATTTTTGAGCGTGATAGTAATGGCGCTCGTAACGTGGCTGCTTACTCTCGCGGGACTCAGTACGGAAAATATCCAGCTTGCCGTGGGAGAAAGCTTCGGCAGAATACTTTACAATCTTATGATAATGGGGGTAGGGCTTTGTTGCATACCGCTTATTGCCGGCTTGTCGTACGAACTGCTTAAATTCGTCGCCAAAATGCCGGACAACGCGTTTTTCATGATTTTCAAAGCGCCCGGTTTCGCGTTGCAGGCGCTCACGACCAAGAAGCCCGACGACGACATGGCGGAAGCAGCCATAACGGCTTTTGAAAAAGTGCGCGAAATGGACGCCGACCCCACGATCCCCACTGTGGATTTTTACGAAATGACGATGCGCGACGCGCGCAAATACACCGCCGAAAAATATGCGGCTGTCGGGATAGACGACGTGAGCGAACCTGACTGGATGCTCTGTTCGGTGCTCGGAGTCGGCAGAAACGAGCTTGCGCATTGCGTTAAGCTTACCCGCGCTCAGTCGGAACTGCTTAAAAAGCGCGTAGCCGAGCGCGCCGAAGGCAAGCCGCTCGATTACGTAACGGGCGAGAGCGATTTTTACGGCATAAAACTGAAAGTAAACGAAAACGTGCACCTTCCGCGCATGGAAACGGAAACGGTCGCGCTCGAAGCGGTCAGGCTTATAAAGGAAAACGGTTATAAAACGGCGCTCGACCTTATGACGGGCAGCGGTTGTATCGCCGCGCTTCTTTCGCGCGAAACCGCGGCAACGGTGACGGCAAGCGACATAAGTGCGGAGGCGCTCGAAACGGCAAAAGAAAACCTGGGCGAAAAGGTAACTCTCATACGCTCGGACGTGTTTTCGGACATCGACGGTAAGTTCGATATAATAGTGAGCAATCCGCCTTATATAAAGAGCGCGGACATCGACGGCTTGCAGAAGGAAGTGCGTTGTCAGCCGCGCTTATCGCTGGACGGCGGTGAAGACGGGCTTGATTTTTACCGCATTATAGCCGACAGGGCGGCGGACAGACTGAACGAAGGCGGCGCGTTGGTGCTTGAAATAGGACACGATCAGGCGGCGGAAGTGACAGCGCTTCTCGAAAAAGATTTCAAAGAAATAAAATGTCTGAAAGACCTGAGCGGTAGCGACAGGGCGATTACGGCGATAAAGAGATGAACAGAGAAAAGCTGGAAAACATAGTAGCGCGGTACGAAACTCTCGGACGCGAAATAGCGGATCCCGAAGTGATAGCGGACAGTAAGCGTTGGAGCAGACTTTGCAAGGAGCATACGTCTGTCGCGCCGGTGGCGGAAAAGTACGCCGAGCTTTTGCGTACCGAAAAAAACGCCGCGGAAGCGGAAGCCATGCTCGGCGACAACGATATGAAAGAGTACGCGGAAGAAGAACTGCGCGAATGCAGAAAACGCATTGCGGATATCGAAAACGAGCTTAAAATACTGCTTTTGCCCAAGGACCCCGACGACGGTAAGAACGTAATAATCGAGATACGCGGCGGCGCGGGCGGAGAAGAAGCGGCGCTTTTCGCGGCGGAGCTAATGCGTATGTATAAAATGTACGCCGATACCGTCGGGTGGAAATGGGAAGACATGTACGTGAACGCGACGGAGCTCGGCGGGGTGAAGGAAGCGTCCTTCCTTATGCGCGGAAACGACGTTTACGGCAGAATGAAATTCGAATCCGGCGTGCATCGCGTTCAGCGTGTACCCGAAACGGAAACGCAGGGGCGTATACACACGTCGACGGTGACTGTGGCGGTACTGCCCGAAGCGGAGGACGTCAGCATAGAGATAGCGGATAAGGATTTGCGCATAGACACGTACCGAAGCGGCGGTGCGGGCGGACAGCATATCAATAAAACGGACTCCGCTGTGCGCATAACGCATCTGCCCACGGGCATAGTCGTATGTTGCGAAGACGAGCGCAGTCAGGTCAAGAACAAGGACAAGGCGATGAAAGTTCTGAGAGCGCGCGTTTACGACCACTTCAAATCGATATCGGACAAGGAACAAGCCGACAGGCGCAAGAGTCAGGTGGGTACGGGCGACAGAAGCGAGCGTATACGCACATACAACTTTCCGCAGGGCAGAGTCACCGACCACAGGATAGGACTTTCGCTTTATAACATAACCGATTTTATGAACGGCGGCATAGGCGAGATGCTCGACGCGCTTAAAATGGCGGAAGTCGCGGAAAAGCTCGGCGAAGAAAAAGATTGACGGAACGGCAGGCGGACATGAATAAGATCGTTACCGAATACGAAAACATTCTTTCGCGGCAGAACGGAAGCGCGAAACTCCTTCTGCACGTTTGTTGCGCGCCCTGTATGAGCGCGGCGGTATGCGAGCTTGCCGAAAAATTTTCGGTTACCGCGTATTTTTACAATCCGAACATCCGACCGAAAGCGGAGTATGAAAAGCGTTTGAAAAACGTACGCAAGCTGATAAAAGCCTTGAATCTCGATATAGAAGTATTGACCGAAGATTACGATACGCGAGAGTACGAAACGGCGGTGGGAGAATATCTCGGCGGCAAAGAAGGCGGCGATAAATGTCGGTTATGCACCGCAATGCGCATCGATCGTACCGCGCGCAAGTGCGCGGAACTCGGCTACGATTATTTTACCACCACGCTCACGTCGAGCCCGCTGAAAAACGCGGAAGAGCTCAACGCTTTCATGCGCGCCGCGGCGGAAAAGTACGGGGTAAAGTACCTGCCGTCCGATTTCAAAAAAAAGAGCGGCAATCTCAGAATAAAAAACTTTTGTGAAAAATTCGATATTTATCGACAGCGCTATTGCGGCTGTACTCCCGCAAACAGGCTTATAGCGGCGGTTACGGGCGGTATTGCGAGCGGAAAAAGCGCGTTTACGGGTATGCTCGGCGCGCTCGGCGCGTATACTATAGATGCCGACAAGATAACGAGAGAGCTTCAACGCGAAGGCGAAAGCGTATGCGAAGCGATTAAAACCGCATTCCCCGAATGCGTGACGGACGGAGTGCTCGACAGAACCGCGCTTAAAAAAAGAGTGTTTGCAGACGAAAAAGCGTTGCGTTTGCTCGAAAGCATTGTGCACCCTGCGGTCAAAGCCGAGATAAAACGTCGCGCGCTGGCTTCCGAAAGCGCGATCACGGCGGTGGAAGTGCCGTTGCTTTTCGAAAGCGGGTGTTCGTCTTTCGCGGACGTAACGGTCAACGTCCGTGCTTCCGAAGCGTTGCGGCGTTCGCGCGCCGCCGAGCGCGACGGTCTGAGCGGGGAAATGTTCGACCGTATCAAAAGCGCGCAGCTTTCGGACGAAGAAAGGGAACGTCTTTCGGACGTTACCGTTATAAACGACGGGGACAAAGCGTCGCTCGCTCTTGCGGCAAAGGAGCTGTATAACGGGTGGCTGAAAAGAATAAAGCAGGCGTGATATCGAAGAATAAACCAAGCGTAATCCTACTGACCGTTGTCGTCGCGATAGCGGTCTTGTATTTTATCGCTTCGGCATACTTTCCCCAAACGTACGGCGCCGAAATAGCCGACGCCTCCCGCCGCACGGGGCTGGACGAAAATCTAATACGCGCCGTTATATGGACGGAAAGCAAGTTCGACGAAGCCGCCGTAAGCGCGGCGGGCGCAAGCGGTCTTATGCAAATGACGGATGAAACGCGCGAATTCATATCCTTACGCACCGGCGTAGAAGCGGACGGGAGCGCGGAGAGCGAAATTTTCCTCGGCAGCGCGTATCTGCAATATCTCATAAGCAGGTGCGGCAACGAAAAAGACGCGCTGATGTCGTATAACGCGGGTTACGGCAACGTCATGCGGTGGAAGGAAGAGGGCGGCGAGCCGTATCCCGAAACGCGCGAGTACGTGAAACGAGTGGAGTTTGCCCGTCGAATGTACGAATACGTTTTCTGACGCGTCGCGGGATTTTCGTCAAATCGATTGACGGCGGCAAAGGTATAAGTTATAATAACCGTATGAATATTCCTCAGATGTACGGCATAATGCTCATGCTTATCAATAACGGGCGCGTCACAAGGGAAGAGGTGGCGGAGCGCTTCGAAATATCCACGCGTACCGCGCAGAGATATATGGACGCGCTCAGCGAAGCGGGGGTGCCCGTGGAATCGACTACGGGTAAAAACGGCGGTTACAGCATACCTGCCGATTACAAGCTTCCGTGCGTGCTTTTCGGTAAAGACGATCTGAGCAGGATAAAAGTATGCCTGAGCGCGCTTTCGCATACGTTCAAAGACGATCTGAGCGAAGATTTGCTGGACAAGCTCACCGCGCTTGCCGACGGGGACAGAAAGCGAATGCCATCGGGAGAAAAGCTGGTCGTCGATTTCGATTCGTGGAACGGCGGCGACAACGCGTCGGCAAAAACGGACGCCGTGACTACCGCGATAAACAACGGCGTTACGGTGGATATAGAATATACGGACAAGTCGGGCAAAACGACGCGCCGTTTGCTCGATCCCTATTGCATCGCGGTAAAAGAAGGAGTGCGCTACGTCTACGGAATGTGCCACCTTCACAATCAGTACAGACTTTTCCGACTTGCGCGTATCAAGCGGATAGAGCTTACCGACAGAACTTTCGAGAGACGCGACGACGCGGACGTGCGCGGCGCGCTTTCGGTGGAGCTCGGCGGAAAAATAGAGCTTGAATTGCGGGTAAAAGAAGGCGCCCTCGCGCTTGTGGAAGAATGGCTCGGAAGCGAAGCGGTCAGCGCAACGTCGGACGGCTACGTCGCGCGCGCGAAAGTTTTCGGCGGAGCGGAGCTTATACGCAAACTGCTTTCCTTCGGTTCGCTCGTAAAGGTGGAGAAACCTGCGGAAGTCGCCGAAAGGCTGACCGCCGAAGCGGACGGCATATCGGCGCTTTACGACGGGATGTCGGAATAAAACGCGCGTTCGAGCGTATCGATAAATCGCCGATCGGCAATGAATAGCGGGTAAAATTCGGTTTCGACGCCTTTTGCGGCGTTACCCCGAAAGGTTAAATTTTATAAATTGTAAAAAAGTGGGCTAATTCGCTTTGAATTACGCCCGCATTTATGATAGAATAGAACGGATAACGGAAATTCCGTATAAAGAGAGGAAATTACTCAATGGACGACAAGGAGCTTAACGTAAAAAAAGCAGTCGGTAAATTCGGCAAAGTGTATTATCCTTTGCTTGCTCTTTTGGCAGTACTGCTTTTGGTATTCTCTTTTGTAACCTATTATTATGTCGGGGCGTCGAAGAGCACCGATATAGATCTGACTGCGGCGGAAACGTGCGCAGAGCAGCTTTCGTTCGAAAGAAACTCGTATACGCTGGGTACAGGCAGCAGCGCGGAAGAAGCCGCTACGCTCATAAGCGGTTGGATAAACGGTATTGACGGCGTCACCGAAGTGCAGGCAAGGCGCAGGGACGAAACGGTCACCAAGACGTCTAATACCGCGCTTGACATAACGGCGGATTTCGCGACCGTCGACGGCAAACCCGCGGCTACTTTCGTGCAACAGGATTTCGCCGACCCGACTATCGATTATGTCGTCGATCTCGACACCGTTGCGGATATGACCGGCGAAGATTATGCAGGACAGGAAGGACTGATTTATGCCGGCAGACAGGTTAACAATCTTATCGTGGTCATACCCGGTAAAGTAACCAAGAATGCGACAAGCGCGAGCGGTTACGGCGACGCGGTACTGTTCATGACCCACTACGATTCCGACTATTCGAGCGACGGCGGTAACGGCGCGAGCGCGGTAGCGGCTATGCTCGGCACCATCGAAACCGTTATGGAATCCGAAACGGAATACGAAAACGATCTCGTGTTCGTTATCACGGACGGCAGATACGAACAGAGTGTGGGCGCGTACGCGTTCAAAAATCAGTTTGTCGGTTTCGGTAATATTTACGACCGTATAGGCGCGGCGTTCAATTTCGACGGACTTACTTCGGACGGCGTGTTGACCATAGTGGGAACGTCCGAAAACGATTCGGGAATAATGAGCCGATATCTCGCTTCGTCCGCTTCCGTAAGAACGGACAGCGCGACGGACGCCATTATACAGGACAACATATCTTCCGACTTCGATATATTCTACGATAAGGGTACGGAAGTCTGGCAGATCCCCGCGATTAACTTCATGACCGCTTGCGGATCGGTAGACGCTGGTTCGTCGTACGATACCTATGCCAAAGCCTCTTCGTCCGACGTTATTGCTCAGTTCGCTTCCGCGATGCAGGCGCTTACCGAATATTTCGGAAATTGCGATTGCGGCAGGGACGCGCTCGGATCGTCTACTTCGGCGGCGTCGTACACTTATCTCGGACTCAGCGGCGTAGCGAGCGGCGAAGCGGTTTATACCATGAGCGCGCTTCTGCTCGTACTGCTTGCGGTAGCGGTAGGGCTTGCCGTTAAATTCAAATCGTTCGGTATACTGAACGCGCTTAAAGGTATAGGCGGCGTAGCTCTTGCGGCGGCATTGTCGCTCGCGGCATTTGCGGCGGCTTACTTCATACTCGGATCGCTTGCGGCGGCATTCGGAGCGATAACGCTCAGAATGTTGACTACCGCTCATTTCGTTACCCCCGCGCTTGTCGTTCCCGCGATATTCTTTGCGGCGGCGGTGAGCTGCGGAATGTATCCGATAATCAAAAGGGGATTCCGCATCAAAGCGGCGGACTGCGCGCGCGGCGGAGCGTTCCTGTTTATCGTGCTTGCGGTATTCTTCGGTTTCGTACTTCCCGCGATGAGCCTTCCTTATCTTATAATAGGTCTCGCGCTCGTATTTACCGTAATACTCAACATACTCGTTAAAAAGCCGTTCAAAGCAAAATTCGGTTTCGGCGTCGAAAGGCTGTTCCTTTACACGATACCCATGATGTTCGCTTTGCCGTTTGCCGTACAATCGATAATGATGATAGGCAATCTGGTGGCGACGTTCTCGCTTATATTCCTCATGCTTAACGTGACGCTTCTGCTTTCGTCGATAACGCCTTACTTCGATTATCTGCAACCCGTAATGACAGACGTCTTCGATAAGCTGCCCAAGCATACCGTTCCCGTTATAGAAACGGTGGTGGAAGACGTCGAAGATATTTCCAAAAAGGGTAAATTCGAAACGGTAACCGAAACGAAGGTCATTAAGCATAAAGTCGCTTGGCGTTATCACAACTGGTTCGGAGTGTTGGTGCTTTGCCTCGTTACGCTTGTTGCGACTTTCATATCCGGCACGCTCGGCGCATACGTCAATACCGATCTTTCGCTTAACCGCACTTCCGATTACGATTACACCGACAGTAAAATATACAACAGCATTTACGACGACAGCGTTGTCTGCTATATCGACTCGAGTTCGGGCACCGCAAGCAGCTATTACTGGCTCGTAAAAGACGAAGCGGTTTACAGAAACATTAAGTATTGCGAAGGCTACGATTATTGGGAATGGACGTGGGACGAAACGCTCGGCGCTTACAAGATGCTGGTAACTCCTTCCGAAATGCCTTCGTATACGGAAAGCCTTTGCAAAGCGTCGGAAGACAACAGCTCTTCGTTGAAGAACTATACGATTACGCCTTCGGACGAAGCGTCCACTCAGGTGGTGCTTACCGTGAGCGGGCTTAAAGATAAAGACGTGATACAGGTGATCAAGGATGACACCGTGGATTATTCGTTCAAATTCTCCGCGTCTGCGAATAAGGTCGAAATCGTATTGCCTTACGGTTACGGCGATTGCACGCTCAGTATAACGTCTTCGAGCTCTCCTACGATAACCGCTTACGAATACGGTACCTCGGATAACCTTATAAACAACGACGCCGCGGACAGATTCGAAACGTTGAGCAGCTTTATGAAGGACACGTACGGCTACGATCTCAAATTCGGGTTCGTGCGTAAAGGCTGATAAACGCGGCTTACAGGTCAAAATAAAGGACTGAGACGGAAAAGATTAAATTTTCCGTCTTTTTTCCGTTTTATAGTAGACAAAAAAACGCGCATTTGATATAATCAAATCAAGGGGAGACCTTGAAGTCTTTACGCGGCAAATAAAGTTTACGGAGGCGACAGATGGTCAATATCAGAAAACCGAAGAACGCTTTAAAATTCAATAAACCCGCATCGTGGTGGGGCTCCACATGGCGCGAAGCCGTGCCTACGGGTAACGGAACCGTCGGAGCGGCTGTTTACGGCGGCGCAGGCGACGACGTTATAATGCTCAATCACCGCGATCTTTGGTGGCAGGGGCACGTCGGAGTATTGCAGGACGTTGCCGATAAACTTGTCTCCGTGCGCAAAAAAATGGACGATAACGACCCGAACGCGGCGCAGAACATACTTTCAAACGCGCTCATCACCAAAAACTACCGTCCGCAGATGAGTTATCCTTTGCCGCTCTGCGACTTCAAAGTCAGCGTGCCTTTCGATCGCGCGGTTAAGGATTATCAGCGCGTGCTCAATATGGAGAACGGGGAAGTATCCGTGGTATATCGCGACGGTACCACCAAGTACGAGCGTTCGGTCTTCGTCTCGCGCGAAAACGATACGGTTTGTTACGAAATAACGAAATCGGGCGGGAAATCGATAGAAGCGACGTTTTCGCTTGCTCTTCACGATAAATTCAACGCGCGCACTCCCGTTTCGGTAAGCAAGCTGCCCGAAGGCGTAAATATCAGATACGAAAACTACTTTATGTATTTTTCCGCCCGTTCGGACAACGGTAACGAATTCGGATGCGTCGCGCGCATAAATCATTTCGGCGGCACGCAGTCCGTGGATCCGCAGAAAGGCATCACGATAAAGGGCGCGGAGAAAATACTTGTGCTTATACGTCCGTTTATCGAAAGCCAGCGCGAAAAAGAATGGAAGAATCTCAAAACCGCGCTTACCGCTGTAAAACTCACTTACGAAAAACTGCTTAAAGAGCACACCAAACTTCATTCGCGGCTTTTCGGCTCCGCCGAGCTTGATTTCGACGCGGACGGCAGAGACGTCGCCATAGAAGATCTGATGGACGAAACCTTCGTCAGCGGTGAAATGCCCGCGGCGCTCGCCGAAAAACTGTGGGCGTTCGGACGTTTCCTGCTTATTTGCGGGGCGTCGCCTAACACCCTTCCTTGCGCGCCTTGCGGGCTGTGGTGCGGCGATTACAAAGCGGTGGATTCGCATATAGACGCGTCGGGCGGTCTGCAATCGATGTACGAACAGATCTTTGCCGGCAATCTTTGCGAGTACGTGGAAAACATATACAATTATTATTCGGGCGTTACAGACGATCTGAAAAAGAACGCGAGCCGTCTTTACGGTTGTCGCGGAATAATGATACCGTCCGTAATGGCACACGGTACGGGCGCTCTCGGCTCCGTCGATCCGAAAGTGATACACTTTACCGCCGCGGCAGGCTGGATCGCGCGCTTTTTCTACGATTATTACGCGTTTACGGGGGACGATAAATTTCTTAAAACCAAAGCCATGCCGTTCATGAAAGACGTGGCGACGTTTTACGAGGAGTTCCTCAAACTCAAAGACGGCAAATACGAAACGTGCCCGTCTTACAGCCCCGACACCACGCCGGGAAATTACGTTACGGGCGACGACGAACTTAAAATAGCCCGTAATTCGACGGTAGACTTCGCCGTAGTGCGCGAATTGCTCACAGATCTTATTAAAGGCAGCGCGGTGACCGGACTTTATAAGGACGACGTACAGAAGTGGCAGCACATGCTTACGTGCATACCGTCTTATTCTTTCAACGCCGACGGAACGGTCAAAGAGTATATCGACAGGGAATTCGCGGATAACGAGCTTTCCCCGTCCACTCTCTTGTATTATCCCGTTTGCCCCGGCAGAGAGATAGGCGCGGACGCTCCCGAACTTCTCAGGGCGTTCCAGCTCACGGCGAAAAAGAAATACGATTCGGCGAAAAAGAAATTTACGAGCGAGTTTCTCGCGCGGTATGCCAATATCTTCGCGCGCACGGGCGACGGCGACGAAGCTTACGGCGTGATAACGCAGATGGTCAGGGGTATGGGAATGCAGAACCTGGTCTTTGCGACAAGCGATTGGCGCGGTATGGGCGTGGGAACAGGCGATATTTGGGCGGCGTATTCGCTCGAACCCAATATGGGCGTAACCAACGCTTTACAGGAAATGATCTTACAGTCGCGCGACGACGAAATATACGTTCTGCCCGCGCTCCCTCAGGCGTTGGCAAGCGGCAGTGCGGAAGGTCTGCTTACCAAAGCGGGTGTGGAAGTTTCTATCGAATGGAACGGCAGAAAACGCGTCGCTTCGGTAAAACTGAAAGCGAAAAAAGCCCGCGCGCTTACCGTAAGACT
>CALWBH010000047.1 GCA_944376015.1 uncultured Clostridia bacterium | reverse complement strand
GAGTTAAAAGGATATTGATAAGTAAATAGGCGGCGGGATGGAAAGACCGCCGTTTTTTCTTGCCTTACGGTATAATATAAAATTAACGCGCGCGTTCTTGGCGTTTCGAGTTACAGATTAACACACCATCGGAGAAATACTATGTCTAAGAAAAAAAACAACAGATCATTGCGGTATAACGGAGCGGCAAATTCGGGGAAACGGAAACGCGGCGGTTCCGAACGCCGTAAAATACTCATCGAAGGCACGTTTCGCGGTACCGGTAAAGGATACGCGTTCATTACGCCGGACGGCGGCGGGGAAGATCTTTTCGTTCCCGCGTTTGCGCTTGGCGGAGCGTTGAACGGAGACAGAGTCAGTGCGGAAGTTACGATCGACGTTCGTACGGGCAAAAGCGAAGCGCACGTTCTGGACGTTTTGCAACAAACCACAGTTTATGTGGTCGGAACGTATACGCTCAGTAAGAGCGGAAAACCGGTGATCGTGCCGGACGACGGAAAAGTATGCAAACTGTTCCTTATACAAAGCATTGCCGCGGACTGCGGAAAATCCGCCGAAGGATATAAGGTGGTAGGGCTTCCTTTGGAACGCGACGGGGATATACTTTTCGGCGAACTTATCGAAGTGCTGGGCGATCCTAACGTCAAAAGTCTGGATATACTTTCTGTCGCGCGCGCTTACGGTCTCGAAGAAGAATTCCCGCCCGAAGTACAGGCGGCAGCCCGCAATACGGCGTTTGAAGTTTCGGCTAAGGATATCGAAGGCAGGGAAGATTTCAGAAACGATGTCACGGTAACCGTTGACGCGCCGGACGCAAAAGATCTGGATGACGCGATAAGCGTTACACGTAAAAACGAAGGATTCGTGCTTTCCGTACATATTGCGGACGTTTCCTATTACGTGAAAGAGAACGGAAGCATCGACAAAGAAGCGTTCCGCCGCGGAACAAGCGTTTATTTCCCCGGCAGCGTGTTTCCTATGCTCCCGCGCGAGCTTTCCAACGGGATATGCTCTCTCAATCCCGCAAAAGACAGACTTACTCTTTCCTGCATAATGAACGTCGATATGCGCGGAAGAATCACCGCTTCGCGTATAGTCAGGGGAGTCATAAAAACGGTTAAGCGTATGGATTACGATACCGTTGCGGATATCGTGGAAGGTAAAGCGGAGGCGAGAGCGGAAAATGCGGACGTGTGCGAAATGCTGGACGCCGCAAAAGCGCTCTCCGACATTCTTCGTCTCAATCGTACGCGCCGCGGAAGCATAGATTTCGATATTCCCGAAAGTAAAATAACTCTCGACGATAACGGGGTTTGCGTAAACGTGGAAAAATATACGCATCGCGTCAGTCATACCATGATAGAAGAATTTATGCTTGCCGCGAACGAAACGGTAGCGGAAACATTCGACAGTCTTAAAGCGCCTTTCGTGTATCGCGTGCACGAAAAACCGCCCGCAGATAAAGAGCAGGCGTTTATCGAGTATCTTGAAACGCTTGGAATAAAATTCAAAGGCGGCACGTCTTCGGAATACGCCGGTCTGCTCGAAAAAGTCAAAGGAACGCCAAACGAGCGCGCGGTCGCGGTGACCGGACTGAGAAGTATGGCAAAAGCCAAATATATGGATAAGGATCTCGGGCATTTCGGTCTCGCGCTTAAACATTATTGCCATTTTACTTCTCCTATCCGTCGTTATCCGGACTTGCAGATTCATCGCATAATAACCGAATATATACTTCGCAACGGGCGCGGCATGAAAAAATATTATAAAGCGGCTGCCGAATGCGCCGCTCAAAGCTCCGTAAGAGAACAGATAGCGTTGAACGCCGAACGCCGCGTCAACGATATGAAAAAGGCGGAATATATGAGCTTCCGCATAGGAGAGAGCTTCGAAGGCAACGTAAGCTCGGTAACGGAATGGGGCGTGTTCGTGGAACTGCCTAACTGTATAGAAGGCTTGCTGAGAAAAGAAAATCTCGGCAATAACGCGTTGTTTGACGAAAAGCGCCGCGTCATTGTCTGCGACGGTAAATACTGGCGTATAGGCGATCCCGTCAAAGTGGTTTGCAACAGCGTGGAAAACGGAAAGATAGATTTCAGACTTGTTTGAGTTTGTCGCTATTTCGGTGCGTACCGACAATCATTCGCCTTGATAAACAGAGACGCCCTAATTAAGTAGGCAAGCGGAGCGGAATTCGATTTCGAATTCCGCTCCGCTTTTTTGATTTAACGTCGACGCGCGGGCAATCCCCATCGTCCTTTTGATATTGATCGGATTATTCGATTTATTTCCGCACATGCGCAACGGGGCGCCGCATTATCGAATGCGGCGCCCCGTTTTCGTTCGAACATTTCGTCCGATGGTCGTCGCGTGGGATATTTGTGGTCATACAGTAAAGATTTTTTATATAAAATGGTCAAAAAGGGTTGACAGTGGTCAAAATGTATGGTAATATAAGCGTAACGATACTTAAATAAGGAGGAAGTCCGTCGTGTTTTTATCGGGAAGATACAATCACCAGGTAGACGACAAGGGAAGAATACGTATTCCCGCAAAATTTAAAGACGCGCTCGGCGACCGTCCTTATATAACGGTGGGGCAAAACCGTTGTCTTTACATCTTTTCGAAGGAAGAAGCGGAGCGCATTCTCGGAGAGCGGTTCGGCGGCGTAGACGGATTCTCTAAGGATCCCAGGCTTGACGCGATGAGAAAGATATTTTCGCGCGGTTGCTTTCTTGACGAAGACAAACAGGGCAGATTCACGCTTCCTTCCAATCTCACGGCTTATGAAAAAAAAAAAAAAAACGTAGTAAGCGTAGGGATGATAAACCGAGTGGAGCTTTGGGACGAAGACAACTGGAACGAATACGACTCGGCTCAGGACGTGGACACGCTTTTCGGGGAAGTTTAGGAATGACGGATTATCATACTTCCGTAATGCTCGGAGAAGTCACGGAAGCGCTTAACGTTCGACGCGGCGGTTTGTACTTCGACGGAACGCTCGGAGGCGGAGGGCATTCGCTTGCGATCATGAAAGCGGGCGGCAGAGTAATAGCTACCGATCTCGACGAAGACGCAATAAATTATGCCGAAAGCCGTTTCGAATCGGAAGGAATGAGCGGCAGGTACACGCTTATCCGCGACAATTTCAAAAATTTTCTGCGGATAACGGACGAGCTCGGTTGTGACGGTATAGACGGAGCGGTGCTTGATCTCGGAGTATCGTCGCATCAGTTCGACGAAGGCGAACGCGGGTTTTCTTACAGGTTTGACGCCGAGCTGGATATGCGAATGGACAGGAGACAGAGCCTGACTGCCGAAGACGTCGTAAACGGTTATTCCGAAAAAGATCTGCTTCGCGTGCTTTACGAATACGGCGAAGAAGGCTATGCGAAAAGCATAGTGCGAAATATAATAAGAGTAAGGAAAGAGCGACCCATAAGAACGACGGGTGAGCTTGCGGAGATAATATTCGGTAGCGTTCCGTACCGCAAAGGCGGACACCCCGCGAAAAAGACGTTTCAAGCGCTCCGCATAGAGGTCAACGGCGAGCTCGACGGATTGGATCGAGCGGCGGAAGACATCGTAAGCAAACTTAAAAGCGGCGGAAGACTTTGCGTTATCACGTTTCACTCATTGGAAGACAAGATAATAAAAAACGCATTCCGTTTAATGGCTACGGACTGTATATGCGATAAATCGCTTCCGGTGTGCGTGTGCGGACATAAAGCGACGGTAAAACAAATAAAGACAAACAAACGGGCGACGGAAAAAGAGCTTGAAGAAAACAACAGGAGTCACAGCGCGTCGCTGAGAATAGTGGAAAAACTGTAATATTAGATAAGGCAGGGTAATAAAATGGTAACAAGCAGACGACAAATCGTACGCGAAGAAGACAGGTACGGCGGATACACGGCGGAAGCCGACTCCGTTGAAAAAACCGAAATTTCTTCGGGCGAAAGAGTAATCAGTAATAATATTCTTAAAATGCGCGCCGCACATACCGAAACCGAAGATATCGGTGCACCTGCCGAAAAAGCAGAACCGCGCGCGGAAAAGATCGTCGAAAGACCCGTAACGCGTCCCGAAAGAACGTCTTACGGCAGAACGGCGGTAAGAAGTTACGACAGGACGATATCTCCCTCGCGCCCCAAGCGTATTTCGGACGTAATGCCCGAAGTACAGCGTCGCGAAAAGATAGAGACGGTGTCCATCGTAAAAGAACAGAAGCTTACGGCGGCTACCAAACGTCTGCTTATGATATATCTCGTAGCTGTATTTGCCGTAGTGGCGGCAGTCATCGCGACGGGAATAATTGCGGGAAATCTGCAATCGGACGTATCCGCGCTTGAAACTTCCGTTGAGACGAGCAGCGCAATGCTTAACGATCAGCTCGAAGAAATGCAGGAATGGATAGACGGAATAGGCGATAAAGCATCCGATCTCGGAATGGTCGAAATCGACGGTGTGGACGGGACTTACGACGCAGTCGAAGAAAGCGCTCCGACCGAAGAAGCCAACGGGGTATTCGACAATATCAGGGATTGGGTGAACTCGATATTCGGAGGCTGATATTTGCAAAAAAGCAACAGTATAACTAAGACGCAAAAGAGGTTATTGATAATTTTGATATCAATAGCCTTTTTATTTTGTCTGCTTTTCGTCCGACTGTTTTATCTGCAAGTGATAAAGGGCAGTTTTCTTTCGGGCAAGGCGACGGATCAGTGGTACAGGGATATACCGCTTGTTGCGCCGCGCGGCGAGATTTACGATCGCGACGGCAGACTTCTTGCCGGCAACGTAACGGCATATAACGTATACGCCCGTCCAAACGCGGTGACCGAGCGCGAGCGCGCCGTTGCCGTTATCTGCGACGCGCTCGGAATGTCCGAAAGCGAAGCTACGGATAAACTGTCGCAGAGCAAAAGCGAAGTGACGCTTGCGAAACTCGTATCTTCCGAAAAAGCCGAAGCCATAGACGCGGCGGGTCTTGCGGGGATATATTGCGTCGCGGCGTATAAACGCAGTTATCCGGAAGGCAATCTGCTCAGCAAAGTTATAGGCTTTACCAACGTGGACGGCGACGGACAGAACGGTTTGGAAGGTTATTATAACGATTATCTTTCGGGACTTGACGGTTACGTATATTCCGACGCGGACATAGCCGGAAGGGAGATAGAAAACGGAGTGACGCGTTACGTGCCTGCGGTAAAAGGTTGCGATCTGACGCTTACCGTCGACGCCGAGATACAGGCGTACGCGGAAAGCGCTGTGCTTTCCGCACAGTCGGAATGGCAAGCCAAGTCGTGCTCGGCGATCGTCATGGACGTAAATACGGGCGGAATAGCCGCGCTCGCTTCTTATCCGTCCTACGATCTGAACGAAGTACCGAGAAACGATATCGAGCTACTGAACCTGCTTTCCAAAAATCAAATGATAACCGACGTGTACGAGCCCGGTTCGACGTTCAAGATAATCACTACCGCGGCGGCGATAGAGAGCGGCGCGGCGGATAAACATTCGGGGTATTATTGTAACGGCGGAATGGTAGTGGACGGTCAGCGTATCAAGTGCTGGCGTACGATAGGTCACGGTTCGCAGACGCTTGCCGACGGCGTAAAAAACAGCTGCAACTGCGTGTTTATGACTTTGGCGCTGTCAATGGGAACGGAGAGATTTTACGATACAATACGCGATTTCGGATTCGGCGCAAAGACAGGCGTTGATTTTTACGGCGAAAGTTCGGGTATACTTATGAAGGAAGAAAACGTCAAGACGGTGGACCTTGCGCGTATAGGATTCGGGCAGGCAATAGCCGTAACTCCTTTGCAGCTCATAACCGCCGTGAGCGCGGCAGTGAACGGCGGTACGCTTTACGAGCCGTATTTCGTACAGCGAGCGGTCGGCGCCGACGGAAGTGTCGCATACGAGCATAAGGCGACGGTGCAAGGTCATCCCGTATCCGAAGAGACGAGCGCCAGGCTCAGAGAGCTGCTCGTGGGCGTCGTGGAAAGCGGAGGCGGTACGAAAGCGCAGGTAGCGGGCATAAAAATAGGCGGCAAGACGGGAACGGCGCAGAAGTATGAAAACGGCGCTGTCGCGGCGGGAAAGTACGTTTCGTCGTTTATAGGCTTTGCGCCTGCCGACGACCCTAAATATGCGGTGCTCTTCATTGTAGACGAGCCGTCCGGTTATACTTATTACGGTTCTCTTACCGCGGCGCCGTATGCGGGAAGAATATTTGCGGGAATAGCGGACTGTGAGATGTGGGAGCGTTCGGACGACGGTCAGACGGAATATATAGAGATGCCCGAAGTTATAGGCATGGACGCGGCGGAAGCCGTCGCCGTGCTCGAAAAAGCGGGGCTCAACGTCGAGCTGTGCGGAGAAGGTAAAGTAATTTCCACCACTCCCGCGCCGTTTACGAAAGTGCCGAAAGGCGACGTCGTACTCGTTCGCGCGGAAGACAGTTCGTAGCTCGCGGCGCGTTTGTTCGGGCGGAAATACGGACGCATAAAAGTCGTTTTCGGAAGATATGAGAAATGTACGGGCGAAAAATGACTACTTTTGTTTTGCCGTACATTTATTTCTTCGGATATACTATAATTGATTACCCAAGGGGGTAAATATGCTTTTAAAAGAAATACTTAAAACCGACTCCGACATCAACGTCGAAGGAATCGGATACGGAAACAACTGCCGTAAAGGCGATCTGTATTTTTGTCTGCACGACGGCGAAAGACTCGTCGCCGATATGATATTTGCCGAGAGCAGGAATGCGGCGGCGATAGTCTATCCTTCGGGCGCGTCGCAACCTACGTCGCGGCATTTTCCTTCGACCGATATAAGACGTGATTTTGCGCTTGCGTCGGCGGCGTTCTACGGCAATCCCGCGGACAAGTTGATCACGATAGGCGTTACCGGTACCAACGGTAAGACGACGGTTACGCACATAATAAAGAGCATTATGGACGAATCGGGCAGAAAAACCGGTCTTATAGGCACCAACGGCATCTATATAGGCGATAAAAAATATCCGGCTACGCTGACCACGCCGGACCCGCCCGAGCTGCACGGAATACTTGCGCGTATGCTGGACGAAGGCGTGGACACGGTAGTCATGGAGGTATCCGCTCATGCTCTCGCGCTTAAAAAGACGGAAGGCATAAAATTCACCGTATCCGCCTTTACCAATCTTACGCAAGATCATCTCGATTTTTTCGGCAGTATGGAGGAATACAAAAAAGCCAAACTTTCGTTATTTACGCCTGCGCATACGCAGATAGCGGTAATAAACGTAGACGACGAAACGGGCGTACAGATATTCCGCAATTCCGATTTGCCGCTGATAACCTACGGTTGCGATAATCCGAGCGACGTTTTTGCCATAGATTACCGAGCTACGGATATGGGCTGTTATTTCGTGGCGAACTTGATGGACGACGTGTTGCAAATGGAATATTGCGCGCCCGGCAGATTCAATATGAGCAACGTACTTTGCGCGGCAGCCGTGGCGAAAGTGCTCGGGGTGGAGACGGAGGCGGTTCGTCTCGGAGTGGAAAAAGTACGTCAGGTCGCGGGGAGATTCGAGATAATAAAGCGCGGCGGTAAACGCGTGGTGATAGATTACGCGCATACTCCGGACGGACTGAGCAAAATACTCGGCGCGGTAAGAGAGATAACGCGAGGTAAAGTCATAACCGTATTCGGTTGCGGCGGAAACCGCGACAGAAGTAAACGCGCCGCCATGGGCGAGATTGCCGGAGAGCTTTCGGATTTTGCCGTTATTACGAGCGACAACCCGCGTTTCGAAACGCCCGATAAAATAATGAAAGACATAGAAAAGGGGATGAAAAGCAAAAATTATGTGCTTAAAGAAGACAGACGCGCCGGTATAGCGTACGCGCTCGGTATGTGCAAAGAGGGCGATACCGTACTGATTGCGGGGAAAGGGCATGAAGACACTCAGGAGAAGAACGGAATAAAAGAGCATTTTTCGGACGAAGAAACGGTAAGGGAGCTTCTCGAATGATACGTATATTGATCGGATTCGTGCTTTCGCTTTTTCTCGGTGTGGCGCTGATGCCTTTCGTGATCGCTATAACCAAGCGTTTTAAAGCCAATCAACCCATATTGGGTTATGTGGAAAGTCACGCCGTAAAGAGCGGCACGCCCACTATGGGCGGTATAGGAATATTGCTTGCGGCGGCTTTTCCTTTCGCGCTTTTGCTTCGCGGCGACGCGTCGACCGCGCTGATATGTCTTATAGTAGCGCTCGGTTACGGCGTGATAGGCTTTACCGACGATTATCTTAAAATCAAAGGCGGACACAATAAGGGACTGACGGTTAAATGGAAGCTATTTCTGCAACTGCTGGTAGCCTGTCTCGTGTCGGCGTACGCGTTTTTCGCGTCGCCCGTTAAAGGTACCGTATTACTGCCTTTTACGGCGAGCACGGCGGATCTGTCTTACTTCGCGCCTGTCTATTACGTATTCATATTTTTGTCGTTTACCAATTCCGTAAATCTCACGGACGGGCTCGACGGGCTTGCGGCAAGCGTGACGACGGCGTTTTTGACGTGCTTTGCAGTAGTGCTTTTCATCGTGGCGGCGTTTATGCCGTCGGAAGTGCAGACCAACGAAATGCTGCTCATTGCCTGTTTTTGCGGCGCGCTTTGCGGTTTTTTGTGTTTCAATCGCTATCCTGCGCGGATATTCATGGGGGATACAGGCTCGCTCGCGCTCGGCGGTATGCTTGCTTCGCTGTCCGTTCTCACCGGACTTTCTCTGTTTGCCGCCCTTATCGGCATAATGTACGTAGTAAGCGCGGTGTCCGTAATAATCCAGGTTACGGCGTACAAGCTTACCAAAAAACGCGTGTTTTTGATGTCGCCGCTTCATCATCACTTTGAAAAAAAAGGCATACACGAAAATCATATAGTCGCAGGATATACCGCCGCGACGCTTTCCGTCGGAGCGGGAGTAATAATATTGACATTGCTTTTTTGCGGCATAACATAAGCCGCTTAACGCCGACATATTATATATTATGGATTTTAACAAAATGAGAGTGCTCGTGCTCGGGAACGGAGAAAGCGGGCTCGGAGCGGAGTATGCGCTGAAAAAGCTCGGCGCAAAGGTAACGGTCGTTTCATCGGACGGTTTGCCGAAAGGAACGGATAAAAGCGACTTGGTCGTGGTTAGTCCTGGGATCAGACCCGATCATCCGATATTCGAATATTCCCGCGCAAAGGGTTTGCCCGTGATAGGCGAAGCGGGGTTGGGCGCAATGATAAACCGCGCGCCCGTTATCGGGGTAACGGGGACGAACGGTAAAACGACGGTAGTGGGAATGCTCGGTTCGATTTATTCCGCTACCTGCATAACCGCGGCGGTATGCGGCAATATAGGCAGGTCGTTCGCGCGCACGGTAGCGGATAAACAGTACGACAGAGTCATACTCGAACTGTCGAGTTTCCAGCTCCTTCATTCCGCGCCGCTTAAAGTACATATAGCATGTTTGCTTAACGTTTCTCCCGATCATATCGATTATCACGGCAGCTATGCCGAGTATATCGCGGCAAAACTGCACATAACGGACGGACAGAGTCCCGACGATTATTTTCTCATTCCCGCGGATTTCGACGCAGGCGCGATATCCGTTTCTTCCAATGTAATGCGAGAAGGTAAGGATTTCAAAATAATGGACGGATATCTCACGGTGTGCGGAAGACACATAGTGCAGGTATCCGAGCTTGCCGTGAGCGGCGCTCACAACCTTAAAAACGCTTTGTTTGCGACGGCGGCGGCATATTTTGACGGGATAGAGGACGCGGCTATTGCGGAAGGACTGCGCGGCTTTCATACGGGCGCCCACCGTATAAGCTTTGTAGGCGAATATAACGGCACGTGTTTTTATAACGATTCCAAAGGCACGAACGTTTCGGCAACGCTTGCGGCGGCGGAGTGTATGAACGGCAGTACGGCGCTTATAGCAGGCGGAAGCGATAAGGCGTGCGATTACGCGGAGCTGTTCACACGGCTTCCCGCGTATGTAACCGCGATATTTCTGACCGGCGCCAACGCCGAAAAAATGGCGGAGGCCGCGCAAGCGTCGGGCAGACGTAACGTTATAGTTTGCGCGACGCTGGGCGATTGCGTGAGACTGTCCAGTCGCGGCGGGTACGACAATGTGTTGTTTTCACCCGCGTCCGCAAGCTTTGACAGGTACTCGAACTATGTGGAGCGGGGTGAAGTTTTTGAACGCGAAGTCAAAAATCTTTTTTCGGTCGAAAACTGATCGTTACGGACGTATCGACTTACCGCTTGCGGCAGTTACGGCGGGGTTGCTCGCTTTCGGCGTGGTCATGGTTTATTCGGCGTCTATGTATAACGCCGAAATGAATTACGGCAGTAAGTATTTCTTTATGTACAAACAGCTATTCGGCTGTATAGGCGGAATAATGGCAATGTTCGCCTTGACGGTGCTCGACTATCGCAAACTGATAAAAGCGCGGTTTGTCATAATAGGAATAAGCGTAGCTCTGCTCGCGCTCGTACTTATACCGGGTGTGGGCGTGGAAAATTACGGCGCGCGCCGATGGCTAAATCTCGGAGTCATGACTTTGCAATCCAGCGAAGTGGCGAAGATAGGGTATGTGATATTTGCCGCGGCGTACATGTCGCGCAACGCCAAAAAAATGACGACGGTCAAAGGTTGGTTGCCTTTGATCGCCGTCGGCGGACTGATCTGTCTGCTTATAATGCTCGAACCGAACATGTCGGTAACGATGTGCGTCGCTTTCACGATGCTTTTGCTGCTGCTTATAGGCGGTATGCGTATAAAACATCTGATATTGCTTTGCATACCGCTAGCCGCGCTTGTGGTCGTGCTGATAATCATCGAGCCTTATCGCCTTGCGAGATTGCTTGCATTCCTCGACCCGTGGTCGTCGCCTCTCGAAGAAGGCTACCAGCTCCTTCAATCTTATTACGGACTGGGCAGCGGGGGACTGTTCGGCGTCGGGCTGTTCAATTCCCGCCAGAAATACCTGTTCCTGCCTTTTTCCGAAAGCGACTTTATTTTCTCCGTGATAGGTGAGGAACTCGGGCTGATAGGCTGTACGATAGTCATAGCCTCATTCTGCTTTATGATCTACCGTCTGATAGTAATAGCGCAGAATGCCGCGGACCGTTTCGGATGCTATCTGAGCGCGGGCATGGCGGTATTGATAGGAGTGCAGGTGCTGATAAACATTGCCGTCGTTACGGGGTGTATCCGGCCGCCGGGGATCCCGCTTCCTGGCGTAAGCTCGGGGTCAAGCGCGCTTATCACTTTCAGCGGAGGAATCGGTATGTGCCAGTCCGTCAGACTCGGCAGCCACGCTTCCGTCCGCGCTCTTATCTGACGCGCTGCGGGTCTTTGCTCGGTCGCTGCCGTAAGGAAGGACAACGTAGCGCATGAAAGTCTTTGACGAGAAAATGACGACTCCGACCGCTATGGCAATGGCTATGTCCACTAGCACGAAAGAGTTGTAAGACAGGCTGTATATCCATATGGGGGTGTCTCCCGCATAAGCGGAGAACGCGAACACTCCGGAAAGCACGTGGGACACGTATCTGCCTATGCCTGCCGCAATGGCGCCGAGCAGGAATTTTATCTGCGGTACTTTATAGAGCGCTTTCACATGCGCGAATATCCCGCCGAACCCGACGAACGAGAACGCGACGGGGTAATCGAGAAGGAACTGCGCGGGGTGTATGATGAACGGGTCCTGGATCGCCTGGAGCAGACCGTAGATGACGCCTACGAACACGCCTTTTTTCGTTCCGTAGATATAAGAGAAAACGAGCAGAGGAAGGAGCGAAACGAGAGTGACCGCGCCGCCCTGAGGCATATCGAATATTTTTATGAAAGAGAGCGCGAACGAGAACGCAACGCATATGGCTGCCGCAGCGATAGTGCGGGTGTCAAAGCCTTTTGCGCTGCCCTTGTCGAATATGAACGCTCCCGCCACCGCAACGGCTATAAGGCATACGGTGCAGATGATAAGCAGCGGAGTGTTGACCGAAGCGCTGTCCGAATTGTAATAGCCGTCGTTCGCTATGTTCGCGGTATAGTAAAGCCCGATAAGTATGGCAGCCACCACGACGGACGCGAGGAGCAGTGTGCCGCATACGGCTATCGCGGGTCTTAAAGCGGTGCGTCTAAATTTGTAAACGAGTGCAAGAACGAGCGCGCTGACGAGCACGATCCCGCAAACGATGAGTATGGGCACGAGTATGTTACTTATCACGGTACCGCGTGCGAGCCCGTTTTCGTCGGCGTACGACTGACTGTAATTCTTTGCGATCTCGAGCGCGAGCATCGTGATCCCGAGCGCCGCGGCATAAATTACCGCGCACAGACCCGCGATCTTTACGTATCTGAAAAACGCGGTCCTTTTAGCGAAGAACAGCACCAGCCCCGCTATGACGAGCGCGGCGACGATTCCTACCGTCATCCACAGCGCGACGGGCGCGAATTTTTCCGACGCATAAACTACTTCGTCGGATGACGCGAGCGCGCATACTTTTTCCGTTGCGGTTACCATAGCCGTAATTTCTCCTTCGGGAAAAACAAAAAACCGTTTCACGGGGAAACGGTCGATTGCATCGAAAAAAATTTACAATCCCTGCTTTCCCTACGCGGGTATTAACCCACAGGTTCGAAGGGACCCTTGCTTGCGCAAGATCTCAGCCGAGCGTTATCGGCGCCCCCAAGCGTCTGTTAGTGTAAAACATTGCCGCTCCGTTGTCAAGCGTTTGACGGCGCGGGCGGGCATTTTGTCGTTTTTTATTGCGGCGGTGCCGCAATGAGTTGCCAAACGCCGCGTGTTTCGTTTATAATATCACATATGGATACGACAAAAGGGATCTGCTATATCATCGGTGCGGGAGAAAAATGCGCGCTGACATTCGTTAAGACCGCCGCAGATATCGTGATCGCCGCAGACGGCGGGCTTGCGTATTGCCGCGAAGCGGGGATCGAACCCGACATTATAATCGGCGACTTCGATTCGTTCGGCTCGGTACCCGACGGAAAAGAGGTGATAAGACTCGATCCGATCAAAGACGTGACCGATACTTTCGCCGCGCTCGAAGAAGGACTGAAAAGGCATTTTTCGGAATTCCGCTTGTATTGTTGTACGGGCGGACGCCTATCTCATACTGTGGCAAACATCGCAGCGTTACGCTACCTCGTAAGCAAGGGCGCAAGAGCGAAACTTATTTCCGACGGCATGACTGCGGAAATATGCAAAGACCGCGCCGAAGCGGAAGGGTGCCGTTATTTTTCTCTGTTTCCGTGCGGAGAGAGCGCCGACGTCATTATAAAAAACGCCGCGTACCCGGGAGAGTTCACTCTCGACTGCCGCAGCAGTCTCGGCGCGAGCAACGCTCCCCGCGGCAAGGCGGAGATAACCGTGGTGCGCGGCGAAGTGCTCGTTATAATTGAATTTTGAAATAAAGGGACTGCCGCGGTTTGATGCGACGGTCCCTTTAACGTACTTGCGCTTAAAAACGCGATATAAAAATGCGACCGCCATCGAGAGCGGATGGCGGTGTCGGATCAGGCAAACAAAAGGAGCGGATCCGATTTCGGAGCCGCTCCGTCTGAGTTTTGTTCAACGCAACATGTCATTAAATGACTCTGCATTTAATGACGCTGGGCAATGCGGATATTGCCTTTACGACCGCGTCGGAAATCTGTTCCGTCGTATCGACGATGGCGTATGCGAATTCTCCGCGCGACTGGCTGACGAAGTTTTCGATATTCATTTCCGCTTTGCCGATGATATCGGTAATGGCGGAGATAACGCTCTTTTCGTTTTTGTGAATGACCGTTATTCTGCTTGCGCCCGTTCTCGGAGCGGAGCAAGCGGGGAAGTTGACGGAATTTCTTATGTTACCGTTTTCGAGGAAGTCTTTGAGCTCGTCTGCCGCCATAAGCGCGCAATTGACTTCCGCTTCGGGCGTGGACGCGCCGATGTGCGGCATTACTATGACGTTTTCCGCGCCGATAAGCTC
>CALWBH010000046.1 GCA_944376015.1 uncultured Clostridia bacterium | reverse complement strand
TGAAGAAACGACCGTAACGCTTACGTTTTCTTACAGCAACAAAAACATAATATGCCTTATCGGGCTTGACGAAGCGGTAACGGACGGAAAACTCTGGCTTAATGCGGAAATAACCGCGGACGTCGGCGAAACGCATACGGCGACGCTGAACGGCGAGGCAACGTTTGCGGACGGTACGCAGACCGCGCAGGTAGCCGCGGGAACGTCGCTCCCCGAAATTATTCTTACGGGCGCGAACGCGGGGACGGACAAAAAACTCTGCGGCTGGATCGTCGATGACGGAGAAAACGAGAGTTTCGTTTTAGCGGATGATTTCGTTATGCCCGAAGCGAACGTGACGCTGACTCCGTATGTTACTCTCGAATGGGATTATTATACGTCGGGCGGCAGCGGCGTACTAGACTATTCCGAAGAGAAAATTATAGAGCGCGAAGACGGTCAGGTCTACAACATGAGCTATATTTCCAATATAACCGTGGACAATGTTTCTCGTACCGGACGTTATGTGCTGAGAGGCGACGAAATCGGAACGGAGTACACGTTCACGGGCGACGCGGGCGAGCATTTCAGACTTATGCGCGCATATACGAAAAACGGCGAAAAACGCATGATCACCTATAAGTTCGTCAACAACGGCGACGGCAATATATCGTTTACGGCGTATATGGTAAATTCGGGTACGTCTACGGGCGTCGCGCCGAGCAAAAAAGTGACGCTTGCGCCAGGCGAGGAAGAAACGGTAAGTCTCACGTTCTCTTACAGTAATAAGAATATCATGTGTCTTATAATTCTTGACGAAGCGGCGACGGACGCCATACTTTGGATGAGCGCCGAAATACAAGTAAATCAGGCGTAAAACCCGAGCAAAAGCCAATCAATCTCCTATTAATTCCGCTGTCCGTTTCCCTTAGAAGGGAACGGGCAGCGGTTTTTTTGAAAACGGAACGCGCGGAAAAACGGAGTTTTATGCGAAGCTCCGTTTTATTTTTATTGTTTTTAGCGTGGTTTTTATCGAGTTGCGCTGAAAAACGAGGCACTTATGCAAAAAGTAATCAGTACGGGGGGGGGTATATGTTATAGTAATAATGCGAAAGCATGGGAGTATTTTATTTTGTGCTTCGCTAAAAAATAAAAAAGGAGAGTAAGGATGAACAAAATAGCCAAATTGGTTATTAATTTCACGCTTATAGCGATCATAATTATAGCGATAAGCATAGGTACCTCTATAATGTATCGTTATGAAAGTGAAGTTAATACCGCGCTTTGTCCGCCTATTGTGGACGAAGAATCTTTGTCTATCGCCAGCGAGTCGGGACAGGCGATGGCAGCGCGCATAATGGAGGAGGGGGCGGTTATGCTGAAAAACGACGGCGCGCTTCCGCTTTCGTACAACGACGTCAAGACCGTCAACGTATTCGGGTGGCGTTCCGTAGATTGGATATACGGTAGCGAGGGTTGGAATGCGTCCGGAGGGGTTGCGCCCGAAAAAGACAATTTCGACGATAACGTAGACATTTATAAAGCGCTCAACAAGTACGGCATCGATTATAACGAACGGCTTTACGATATGTATTACGATTTTCGCAAACCCGATCATCAGAGCGCAAATCTTAAAGGCGTACATATAAGCGCTCTGACGCCGCTCAAAGAGCCGTCCGTTACGGATAAAAATTATTATACCGACGACCTGCTCGCTTACAGTAAAGAGTATTCGGATACCGCTATCGTCGTGATAGGCAGAATGGCGGGCGAAGGTATGAACGCGAGTACAAATTCGCAGACCAAGGAGAAAACCGCCAGCGACAACACGCGGCATTATCTGGAGCTTTCCACCGAAGAAGAAGGCTTGCTCAAATATTGCGGAGAGACGTATGAGAACGTCATCGTACTCATGAACGTTGCCAATCCTTTCGAAATGGGATTTCTCGAAACCATACCCGGAATAGACGCTTGTCTTTATATAGGATTTACGGGCACGCGCGCCGCTTCCGCATTGCCTAAACTTTTATACGGTGAAGTTTCTCCGTCGGGGCATACCGTAGACACTTTCGCTTACGATCTTTTCACCAATCCCGCGAACGTCTTTACGGGCGGTATGACGTATACCGATTACGACAGGTCTTATGCGGACTATGTCGAGAACGTATATGTCGGATATAAGTGGTACGAAACCGCGGACGCCGAGGGAATGTGGGATAACGTAGACAACGTACACGGCAAAGGTTACGAAGGAGTCGTACAGTTCCCGTTCGGCTTTGGCATGAGCTATAACGATTACAGCTGGTCCGTGGGCGATATAACGGTCGACGGAAAAATTTACGCACCTGGAAACTCGTTTACCGATAAAACGAAGATAAGCATACCCGTTACCGTAACGAATAACGGGGATTATCCGGGACGCGACGTCGTCGAAGTGTATGTGGAGCTTCCTTATTACGGACACGACGAGGGACACGACGAGCTGAGCGCGATAGAAAAACCCGCCGTGGCGCTTGCGGGCTTTACCAAAACCAACCTGCTTAATCCGGGAGCGTCGGAAACGGTCACGATCGAGATCGATCCTTATGATTTCGCGTCGTACGACTGTTACGACAGGAACGGCAACGGGTTCAAGGGCTGGGAGCTCGAAGGCGGGGATTACACGCTGAGTCTGCGCACCGACGCGCACACTGTAAAGACGGTAACGTACAACGGTACGGAGCAGGCGGCTGAGTTTACATACAAAGTAGCTGCGGCGGGCGTACAGATACCGCTTGATCCCGTGACGCAGAATCCCGTAGAGAATCTGTTTACGGGGGAAGACGCTGTGGATACCACTCCGCTTGACGGAAGCGAAAAAAACGGTTCTTTCGATCCCAAAATACCTTGGTTTACGCGCGCCGACTTTATGGAGCCGAGCGAGTTTGCCGCTAACTACAAAAAGAGAGCGATTACGCCTTCCGCCAAGATAAGCTTCGACGCAGACGCCGTAAAAGTGCGCGCACAGAACTGGGATAAACAAACGGTGGACGAGTTCGGAGAAAAGATAGATACTTCCGATGTTAAGTGGGGAGAGAACAAGAACATGAAACTTGCCGAGGACGGCGTCATAACGCAACTCGGCAAAGAGCTCGGAGAGAATTACGACGACGAAAGGTGGAACGATGTGCTCAAACAGGTTACGCTTAACGAAGTTGTGACGCTTATCAACGGATATTACGGCTCGGCGGCTATAGATTCGGTCGGTAAACCCTGGCTTGCCGATCTCGACGGTCCCAGTCAGATAAAAGGCTTTAATTACGCGCCGCGCGGCACGGGCTATCCTACAATGGTGGTTATTGCGGGCACGTGGAATCCGAAACTCGCTTACGAATTCGGTAAATCTTACGGCGACGATATGAAATCCGTCGGCGTTATGGGCGTATGGGGCTGGGCGATAGACTGCCACCGCACCGCATGGTTCGGGCGCAATCACGAATCCCCGAGCGAAGACGCAATGCTTGCGGGGACAATGATCGCCAACGCCGTAAAAGGTCTCAATACCCGCGGACGTTACTGCTTTATCAAGCATTTCGCGCTTTACGGTTACGGCGGACAGAACATCTGGGTAACAGAGCAGGCATTCCGTGAAAATTATCTCAGAGCTTACCGCAAGGCGTTTGTGGACGGCGGCGCGCTCGGCGCGATGACGACGTATCAGGGCATAGGCGCGGAAAACTCCGAAACCACCGTAGCGCTGCTTACCGGCGTGCTTCGTAAGGAATGGGATTTTAAAGGCGCAATAACGACCGACTACATCGGACACGATCCTTATTTGGATCTTATAATAAGGTTCGGCGGGAATTTCGGTATGGGCGTTAAGCTCGGTAGCGTGGGCGATCTTGTTTACAACAATGCGGGCGATATGAAGATTCGTTTGCAGCACAGACTGCAAGACCTCGTTCACGAAGTGCTTTATATGTGGCTGCGCGCGGACTATAACGAACAGCAGTATCTGGCAAATCCCGATCAGGACGATAAATACATTTCGTCCACGTCTATAAACAGCTGGGTTTGGTGGAAACCGTTCATTACTTCGTTGGATGTTTGCGTAGGCACCGGTATGGCTCTTTGGGCTTCGCTTATAATAATCAGCGTCGTTATGCCGAAAAAGAAAGCCAAACGCACGGTGGGCGGTTATACCGAAATTGACAATGAAAACACAATGGAGAGCGGTTATACCGAAATTGACGATGAAAACACAATGGAGGGCAAATAAATGAATATATTTAAACTTTTTACCAACAAAAGGTTTTTGATAATTTTCTGTATAGCGCTTTCCGTACTTATCTGCTTAATAGCGACGCTGTCAATAATGATTCCGTCATACGTCAGTTACCGCAAGTATTACGACAACATCATGGCGGAAAAAGAGCATCAGAAATATCTGCAAAGTCTGCCGCTCGAATTTCTCGGTATTTCAGCCGAACTCAAAGACGGAGTGGAATATTACGATAACGGCAGGTCGTATCCCGGCGAGGACGACTTCAACGTCACCGCACATTTCACCGAAAAGGGCAAGAATTTCGACGAGAAACTGAGAACGGGTACTTACAGTATCACCGTACCCGATGATTTCGCGACGAACGGCGGAAATGTTACCGTAAGCTACACGTTCACTCCTGAGACAGAAGGTGCGGAACCGATCACCAAAACCACGGGTATCGATATATCGCTCGTTCCCGTAGTCCTCAAAAAACTCGACATTACCGCAATGCCTTATCGCGTAGCGTATAAAGCGGGGATGACCTTCGATACGGAAGGTATGTCCGCTACGGCGGAATACAACGACGGAACGACGGTAGCGCTTACGGCCAGCGATATCAAGTCGGAAAGTGCGGGTGCGCTCACCGCAGGCACTGAATCGGCAAAGGTGTCGTACAGCGACGGAAAGACCACGATAGACGCGTCCGTGCCCATAAGCGTTAAATCGGAAGCGGAATATACCGACGGCGAAATACTTTCCATCGCTTCCGACGGCGAATGTTACGTCCCGGAAGGCAGCGCGCTTGCCGACGCGGATCCCGTTATACGGGCGACGTACAGCAACGGCAACCGGCTGATTCTCGATGAAAGCGAATATTCGGTGGCGGGCAACATCGATACGGCGACGTTCATGAAGAACTGCATACTCACGGTTTCGCTTACCGACGGTTCGGGCGTGAGCAGCCGCGTTCCCGTAGGCGTCAGGAACGGCATCGAAGCGGAAAACGCGACGGTTACGGGCGACGGTTACAAAACGAACGCCGTCGACGGCTATGTCTTCGAGAACGGGGAATACGTATCTGCGGGTTCGTCCACGGTCGTAGAGAACGCCGAAAAGATATCGTTTAAAATAGACAGCGCGGCGGTCGCTCAGACTTCTTTCTCGCTGCGTCTTGCGAACAGAAGTACGGACGCTGACGGCAACGTCGTTCCGGTCAGGCTTTCGGATATACTCGGGATCAAGGTGAACGGCAGACTCGTTCCCGTATACGTTTCCACGGTACTCGGCGGCGCCGACATAGACGGATATGTCTTTGAAGACGTCAGCCTTCCGGATATCGCGCTCAACAGAGGCAAAAACAACATAGAACTTACGCTGTCTTACGACGTCGCCGACGGAGTGACTCCCGCCGTTGCGATAGACAGGATAGATCTGTCCACGATGTTCGAAGGAAAAATTTACAACGATTTCAATGATTGTCTGCTTGCAGGACTCGAAACCGGAACCGCGTCCGACGTTGCCGTGGAAAAGATAAAGGATTTCCACAGCGATCTCGGCGGTCCTTACGGCCACGCCATGTGCAACGACGGAACTTATATTTACGTGCCTTATACGAGCTGGTCGAGCGGGCTCAGGGGCATAACAGTGGCTAAATACGACCCCGCAAGCGGCGAGGTCATTTGCAAGAGCGCTAAGACGGACGCGTTGTTTGCGGAAGCTACAGCGGGCATCACTTACTATGACGGAAAAATAATCCTCTTCTGCGCCGACGGCACGCAGGTATATACGGACGCGGCGTCGTTCGAGGAAGGCTGCACGTTCGCGCCTTACGACGGATTCGCGTTCGAAGGGCTGGAAGATTATGTGCTCAGAGACGTTTACTATAATGCGGCTCTCGATAAATTTGCGGTATTCTACAGTACAAACAATACCGGAGAATGGACAGCCAATGCGGCTATATTCGACGGAGATATGAAACTCGTGTCGGAGCTTGCTTTGCCGGGTGACGCCACCGCAAATCCCGTTCGTCTGTCGGGCGGCAAAGAATTGATCTACGTCAATTATACCAAAGACGGCATATATACTCCCAAGCTGTACCTGTTCGACTGGGAAGGCAGCTCGCTCGGCAATGTTATAATTCCCAACACGATCGCGGTCATGGGCGGAAGTTCCGTCATCACACATCCGAACAGTACGAATACGCAGGGCTTGACCGAGCTGAACGGGGAGCTGTACTTCACAATACTCAAATTCGGCTCTAATCCCGGCGGCGATCAGACGATGTATCTGAAAGCGTCCAATCCCGCGATTCCCGAAGACAGAGAGCTTATCCTTAACTTCGGAGAGAACATCGTCGCAAATACCGACCGCGGTTATTCTCCCGAATTCGACGTGCAGCCCGCAACCGGTTCTTACGGAGCGATAGAAGGCATAACCAAAGGCTCGACCATGGGCGGCGTTAGCGACGGAAAATATCTCTATATCGCGGTAAACCCCGGCGACAACATCAATACCGTGGTATACAAAGTCGATCCGCAGACATACTCCGTAGTCGCACAGAGCACTACGATAAAGACGGGTGCGACTGAGGCATGGGCAGGCGATAATTCGCAGCTGTTCATAAAAGACGGCACGCTGTATTGCGTGGTGTTCGACAACAAGATACTTTCCGTCGGGCTCGACGCGTTCGGGAACAACTGCGATCTTACCGAAGCCACCGATCTTCCTTTCGAAGCGGCATTTGCGGCAATGACGGAAAGAGAGACTACCGTCAAAGGAGTGTATTGGAGCGACGCGGTGGGCAGATACGTGCTTGTCGACAAAGCCAACGGCATGTATATCGTTGACGAAAACGGCGATATGGTCGGCGGAATGATCGGGCTCAGGACCCATGCGGGCATGAAAGTCACTTCCGTGACGGGCGACGATAAGTATATTTACGTCGCTTACAGCGCAAACAATCAGCAGAACGTACCTTTCGATATTTATACCTGGGACGGGACCTATGTCGGAACGGGTGCGCCCGAAGGCGTGCATCTCCGTGAAGATATAGACGACGAAGGTTCCGATCAGCCTTATAATATACAGGCTATCTTCTTCCACGAAGGCGAAATGTTTGCTACTTTCTGCTCATGGACGGGATCGGGATACAGCGGAGAAACGGGCGCTTATCTCTGGAAAATGAAAGTACTCAGCGATCCGCTTATGAAGCCTTATCTCACAGGCATCGAGGTGACGGGTGATCTTCAGAAGAAAGAGTATATCGCGGGCGAACAGTTCGATCCGACGGGACTCGTCGTCACGGCGCATTACAGCGACGACAGCTATCAGACGATAGACCTTGCGGCGTGCGTGTTCTCTCCTCAGAGTCTCGTGAATCAGGGCGAACAGACGGTCACCGTTTCGTATACCGACGGCATATTGACATTCAGCGATACCGTAAGCGTTACCGTGCTTGCGCCTACCGCGCTCGGCGATTATCTCAAACAGTGCGAAACCGACAGCGTTGAGCCTGAGTTCAATGTCGCTCCTTCCAAAGGCACGAACGGTCTTGCGGTAGTAGGCGGCGGCTATACTATGGGCGGAGCGTCCGACGGAACGTATATCTATATTTCGCAGAATATGAGCGGCAACGGTTCGACGAGAATATTGAAGCTCAACCCCGATACTTATGAAGTTATCGCAACGAGCGCAACGTTCGATACGGGTATTACGGGTTCTAAAGATAATTCGAGACTGTTCATAAAAGACGGAAAACTGTACTGCGTAGTTGTGGGACGTACCGTGCGTTCTATCGAACTTTCGGCATTTACCGACGGATGTTCGCTTGATATCGACGAAACGCTTCCTTTCAATAATGTCAGCGGTGATCTTATCGATGCCGAATATAACGGTACGTTACAGAAATACGCAGTGCTTTCGGCGCAGACGCTCAGTCTTCTTGACGGCGAAGGTAATCTGGTAAAACAGATAACGCTGTCCGAGAACAAGCCGAGCGAACAGGCTAGCCAGAATCCTTCGTCGATAGCGAGCGACGAAAATTACATTTACGTTTCCCATAAAGTGGACGATCAAAACGACGTTCTAATCATGGTTTACGATTGGGAAGGCAATTTCGTCGGTTCGTGTGCGCCGAGCGGTATACAACTCGAAAAAAACGGTTATAATACTCAGTCAATATTTATCCATAACGGAGTCGTATATGCTACGCTCTGCACGTGGATGAATACCGGAGGCTGCTATATCTGGACGATATCGTTCAGCGCTTAAGTCATGAGAGCTGACAGCGCAACTCCGTGATAACGGAAACGGCCCGCTTGAGAAATCGGGGTTGGCAAATCCGATACGAAATTAACGGCAGA
>CALWBH010000045.1 GCA_944376015.1 uncultured Clostridia bacterium | reverse complement strand
AATTGCGACACTACTTTTTTTTTTTTTTTTTAGCCCTCTTTGAGAAAACGGCTGCCGCAATCCGGGCAAACGTGCGGCACACTGTACATATTTCCGCAATAATGGCATTTCAGTCTGTCGTCTTCTTTGTGATAAACGAGAGAAACATCGCAACGTTCGCATTTTGCGACATATCCGCATATTCTGCACATCATAAACGACGCATAGCCGCGTCTGTTCAGAAAAAGCATCGCTTGGTTGCCTTTTTCAAGACATTCGGTAAGGTCTTGCATGAGCTGTGCCGAAAAGATACTGCGGTTGCCCGAAATTATCTCCCGACACATATTGACAACCTTAATTTCCGGCAAAGGGCGCTTATTTACTCTCCCCGTCAATTCAAGCAGTTTGTATTGCCCGTTAACCGCTTTATAATATGTTTCTACCGACGGAGTAGCGCTGCCGAGAATAAGGTTAGCGTTATTGTATTTTTTGCGCCATTCCGCTATCTCTGCCGTTACGTAACGCGGATTACGTTCCGATACGTAGCTGGAATCGTGTTCCTCGTCGATTATTATAACGCCTACGTTTTTCAGCGGAGCAAATACCGCGCTTCTGGCGCCGAGCACTACTTTCGCTTCCCCCGTGATACACTTGCGCCATTCGTCGAATCTTTCGCCGTGGCTCAGTCCGCTGTGAAGGATTGCGACTTTATCGCCGAATCTGCCGCGGAAATTCTTCAATACCTGCGGAGTTAAAGAGATTTCGGGCACCAACATTATCGAAGTTTTCCCTTTTTCAAGCGCAGACTTGATGCAGCGCATATAAACTTCGGTTTTTCCGCTTCCCGTTACGCCGTGGAGCAGAAAAGTTTTTCCTTTCGAATCGTTTATCTCCTCAAAAGCTTTTTGCTGTTGTTCGGTAAGTGTCACTTCCGTTACGTCCGTCGGGAACATATTCGCGTAAGGAACGCGTTGTTTTTCCACGTCGCTCAGCACGACGATACCGCGTTGAACGAGATTTTTAAGTGCGCTTGCCGAAAGAATTTTAGTAAGCTCGCTTACGTATTCCCCGTCGGGCTTATCGTACGAAAGATATTCGTATATGTCGCGTTGAGCAAGCGCCGATTTTTTTATGAACTCGTCGGGATCGCGTCCGCGATAATCTTCCGAAAGTATTGCCAGTCTGCGTACAAGCTCTTTCACGCGTCCGCCGCGCATAGCGGAAGGAATGAATAATCTTAAAATATCGACTTTCATCAGATGCAGTTTTTCACTCATGAATTCCATGAGAGAAAACATTTCATCCGTGATTATGGGACTGTTATCTATTACGTCGCACACCGTTTTAAGTCTATCCGCGGGCACGTCAGTTTTATCTTTCAATCCTATGACGAATCCCTCGACTTTAAGCCTGCCGAACGGTACGGTAACTCGCACGCCTTTCGGAATATTAAAGCTGCCACAATCATAGTCGAAAATACGGTCAACTTCTGCGGCAGCTATGTCTACTATCACTTCGGCGTACATTATTTTCCCAATATCCTGTCAAGTATAATGTTTGCAAGCGCGCTTTTACTCATTATGGGGAGTTCTTCCGCGCTTTGCTCGGTAACAATCGTCGCGATATTTGTGTCGGTACCGAAACCTGCGCCTTGTTTGGTCACGTCGTTTGCAATGACGATATCGGCGTTCTTTTTCCGCAGTTTCGCGCGGGCGTTATTTATCACGTTAGTGGTTTCGGCGGCAAAGACCGCAAGCTTCCTGTTGCCCTTTATTTTTCCCACAGCCGCGGCAATATCTTCGGTTTTTTCAAGCTCCAATGTAATCGAACCGTCCGCTTTTATCTTTTGAGCGGACACCGAAGACGGTCTGAAATCGCAAGGCGCGGCAGCTTTTATGATCACGTCCGCTCTGTCGCAATTTTTCAATACCGCGTCGTACATATCTTCCGTCGTAACCACGTCTATCCGCTCGAAACGCTTATCATCCGCAGGCACGGAGATATTACCGCACACAAGAATGACTTTTGCTCCCCTGTCCGCGGCGCATTTTGCAAGAGCAATGCCCATTTTACCGCTGGATCGGTTGCATATAAACCTTACGGGATCAATAGGCTCGGTGGTCCCTCCCGCGGTTACAAGCACGGTTTTGCCTTCATAATCTCTTAAAGGATATAAAAGATCGGTTACAGCTTTTTCTATCGTTTTCGGGTCGGCAAGTCTTCCGTCGCCTTTGTCCCCGCAAGCGAGCATACCGCTTTCCGACGGGACAAAGAATACGCCGCGTTCGGCAAGCAAAGCTTCGTTGGCGCGATATGCTTTGGAATTGAGCATATTCGTATTCATGGCAGGCGCAAGCAACACCGGACAGGTGCATGCCATTACCGTGGTGGAAAGAAAATCGTCCGCAATACCCGAGGCTAATTTGCCCGCAAAATCCGCGGTACAAGGCGCTATCACGCATACATCCGCTTTTTTGGCAAGCGAAACATGCTCGACTTCCCATTCACGGTTACGGTCGAACGTGTCCACGACTACGCGATTATTACTCAGTGTTTCGAACGTAAGCGGAGAAACGAATTCGGTTGCGTGAGCGGTCATTGCCACATGCACTTCCGCCCCTTGTTTTTTCAGCGAAGAAACAAGCTCGCAGACTTTATACGCGGCTATGCCGCCCGTAACTCCGACAAGTACGCACTTGCCTTTAAGATCCATGGTTTATCAGTTCTCTTCGGAAATTTCGACCGTACCGTCGTAAACTTCGTGTGCGGCGTAAGATATCGGGTTAAAATCCGAATGAAGCGAGGACGCTTCGTCGCCGAGCTTTTGCTGGATCTCTCTCGCGCGTTTTGTCACAAGACACACGAGCGCATATTTGCATCCTACTTTTTCAACAAGTTTGTCAATAGGCGGATCAATAAGCATAATTATTCTCCTTATAAATGATTTCGATTCGAATCGTTTTTACAAATTCCGTTTTTGGATTTTTCGATAATTTTTATTACTTCTGCAACGGCAGTATCTATATCTGCGTTTACCACACGATAATCGAATTCGTCGCTCTCGCCGATTTCTTTTACTGCGAGAGAAAGTCTTGCTTTTACCTGCTCTTCCGTTTCGGTGCCTCTGCCTTTGAGACGGCGTTCGAGTTCAGCTTTGCTCGGCGGAAGTACGAAAACGGTAACACAGTCGGGATAAGCCGCTTTAATCTGCCTGGCGCCCTTAACGTCTATTTCGAGTAAAACGTCACTGCCTTCGGACAGTTTTCTGAGTACCGGAGCTTTCGGAGTCCCGTAATAATTGCCTACGGTTTCTGCCCATTCGAGAAACTCGCCGTTAGCGCGCATACTCTCAAATTTATCTTTGTCAACGAAAAAATAATGAACGCCGTCACGCTCGCCTTCACGCGGTTTTCGCGTAGTGGCGGAAACGGATACGGTAAGCGACGGCAGGGTTTTCAATAAACGCGAATACATCGTGCCTTTACCCACTCCGGATGGACCCGACAGTACAATAAGCAATCCTTTTTTCATTCGACGTTCCTTATCTGTTCTTTTATTTTTTCCAGCTCGTTTTTCATGCCGATCACAAGTTTTGCAAGCTCCAGATCGTTGGCTTTACTGCCCATAGTGTTAATCTCTCTGTTCATTTCCTGCGATAAAAAATCCAGACGTCTGCCTTGAGGCTCGTCGCTTTCCAACGCCATCATAAACTGATCGATGTGCGAAGTAAGACGGGAAATTTCCTCGTTAATGTCGCATTTATCCGCGAATACGGCGACTTCGGTTGCCATACGCGATTCGTCGACGATCGGTTTTTCGAGTAATTCCGAAATGCGTTTATTGAGTTTTTCTTTATAATCGAGCACAACCGAAGGCGCGCGCACCGCGACTTCTTTAAGCGCGGCTACGATGTTTCCGATAATGCGCGTCAGATCGGCTTTAACGCTTCTTCCTTCTATCGTACGCATAACGTCGAGCTCCGCGACCGCTTTTTTTGCGGCTTCGGAAAATAACTTTTTGATTTCGTCCTGATTCTCTTCCGCAGTTACTATGTTTAAAACATCAGGCATGCGCAAGACGGACATGACCGTGATATCGTCGGTCAATAAAAATTCCGATTTTGCCTGGCGCGCGGCGGATACGTATTTCTCGGCGAGAGCTCTGTCGAATACTACCGATTTATCGGTATCTCCCGTTACTTCGTAGGTATAATACACGTCAATCGTTCCGCGTTTAAGCTTTTCCTGCACCTGCTTTTTCACGCAATCTTCGACATAAGAAAGAGATTTCGGGAAACGAGTATTTATATCGAGAAATCTATTGTTAACCGCCTTTATCTCAACGGTAACTTTTCTTACGCCGTCGTCGGCTTCTCCTTTACCGTAGCCGGTCATACTTTTCATTAAAGTTTCCTCACACGTAGTTTGTTTTACGCGACCGTTGCCGCATATATTATAATATCACTTTTTTCGGTTTAAATGCAAGCGTTTGCGAGCAGTAAAAACAAACTTGCCATAAATCCTAAAAAGCAACGTTTTGCGTCGCTCGCCGAAGTAAAAAAACGTCGCTACAACGGTATCGAAACCTTGCGGCGACGTTATGAGATTTAAGAATCGACAAGCTTTAAAAATTCTTTTTCGTCTATTATTTTTATTTGCGCGGCTTTCGCTTTCGCAAGCTTGCTTCCCGCATTGTCGCCCGCTATGAGCAATGTCGTTTCTCCCGTTACGGAGTTTTGCACTCTGCCGCCGCGTTCCTGAATAAGTTTCGCCGCTTTGCTTCGCGGCATAGCGGAAAGAGTACCCGTAAGAACGACGTTCTGACCGTCAAAAACTCCGCTCGTTTTTTCGTCTTTGATTACGACTATACCTTTCGAAAAATACTTTTCGGCGATGTCCGGATTTTTATCGAAATAAGCGCGAATATCCGAAGCCACGACGTTTCCGATATCGTCAATACGCGCAAGCTCTTCGCAGGAAGCCGAAGCAAGTTTTTCGATATCGCCGTAAATATCCGCAAGGTCCGCGGCGAGTACTTTGCCTACGTTGGGAATTCCGAGAGCGTTTATAAACGCCGAAAGTTTTACGCGTTTGCTTTTTTCAAGCGCCGCAATCAAATTGTCCGCTTTTTTGTCTTTGAAAGAGTCCAGATCGAGCAGATCACGTTTTGTGATGTCGTATAATGAGTACGCGTGACGTATGCCCAATTCGTCATAAAATTTTGCTATCGTGCTCTTGCTCAGACCTTCTATATCCATACAGTCCTTCGAAGCAAAATGCGCTATGGCCGCAATTATGCTCGTCCTGCAATTTTCACGATTTGTGCAAAACAGATGCGCTCCGTTCTTAACAAGCGGAGCTCCGCAGTCCGGGCACGATTCGGGCTTGCGTATTTCCGCAGTTCCCGTATTTTCCACGGCGGCGAGTATTTCGGGTATTACGTCGTTACTGCGACGTATAAAAACCGTACTGCCGATTTTTACTTTTTTACGTTCGATGTCTCCGTAATTGTTGAGCGTAGCCCTTTTTACGGTAGCGCCGCACAATTCCACGGGTTCGAGCAAAGCGAGCGGAGTAAGCTTCCCTGTACGTCCGACCTGCCACACTACGTCAATGACTTTTGTAGTCGTTTCTTCCGCTTCGAATTTATATGCGATTGCCCATTTCGGAAACTTATCGGTATATCCGAGCTCGTCGCGCAATGCGTAACTGTCGGTCTTAATTACCATTCCGTCGATGTCGAAATCGAGTTTATCCCTGTCTACCGTTCGGATTTCGTCGATTATACTATCTATGTCAGACGTAATACTTAATTTTTCAGTATGAAATCCATGCGATTTTAACCATTCTACGCCTTCTTGCTGCGAATGTATGGAATTATCGTCAATATAATTGACGTCATAAAATACCATATCGAGTTTACGCTTTGCCGTCACCGAAGGATCGAGATTGCGCAACGCGCCCGCCGCTCCGTTTCTCGGATTTTTAAGCGGCTCGACGGCAGTTTCGTAAAAAAAAAAAAAAACCGATCTGCGCATTATGCACTCGCCCTTTACTTCGACTCTGCCTT
>CALWBH010000044.1 GCA_944376015.1 uncultured Clostridia bacterium | reverse complement strand
GTTATCGTATTACAGTTAAACTGCCGCAAAAATCGTATTGTCGTAATACTTCGGTAAAATAAAATATCCCCCGAAAGTTTAAAACTTTCGGGGGATAAAGTCGTTAATGCGGTTTAATCTTCGAAATCGTCCCACTTATTGTATCTGCGGGTCGCCGCTTTACGCTCTGCTTCGAGCTTCGCTCTGGCGTCTTCTTCGGCTTTCTTAGCCGCTTCTTTTTCGGCTTTTATCCGCGCTTTTTCCGCTTTAGCGGCTTCCAACGCTTTGCGCTTTTCTTCGCTCGGGGTAAAGTCGAGTATTTCGTCCGAATAAACATAACCGTCGTCATCGTTTTCTTCTTCGGATGCTTCTGACAGCTCTTCTGCCTCGGGTTCAGCCGTTTCCGTTTCTTCGGTTGCGGGCGCTTCGGACTGTGCTTCGACTTCGGGCTCAGCCGTTTCCGTTTCTTCGGTTATAGGCGCTTCGGGCTGTGCCTCGACATCGGGTTCCGTAGCTTCGGGTTCCGTGGTCTGAGGAGCAGGGGATTCTTCGGTTTCTACCGTGCTCTCCGAGCCGTTATTGAGCGCGGCAAGCTTTTCTGCCTCACGCAAAGCCATTTCCGTTTCGAGACGGTCTTCATACTCTTCGTCAAGCGCGTCGTAAGCGTCGACGTCTTCTTTTATGAGTTCGGACTCGTTACGGAGATTATGTTGTTTTACGAGAGTAAGCTCTCTGTCATAAGAAACCTTGCCTTCTTTAGAGGTTTCGCCGCTGCTCTTTCTCTTTATAGCGTAATATCTTACGAGTACGGAAACTACCGAGATCAGGATCACAACGACGAGAATAACGGTCATGTAAACATACCAGTTATTTCCGGAAAGGTCGGGAGTATCGGTGACGGTATCATCGTCGTCATCGGTTTGCGTATCGGATCCGTCGGTATAATCGGCTATGCAGACAAACTTTTTGTCATAGGTCGCATTTTCCAAAGCCGCTTTCGCTTCTTCGAATTCCACACTGTCGCTTTCCGTTATGGTAATATCGTTTACCATTAACGTACCTTTCGTGTATTGATCGATTTTCGAGCCGCCGATGCCCATTTCAAGAGTGATGCTCTTGCTGGTGCTGGTATTGGTGGTGCTGTCTTCATCGTCTTCCGCAGCGTCGGGTGACGTTCCGTCCGTTCTGATGTATATCGTAAATTCTTTATAGGAATCCTCGTCATAAGCGCCTTCTACTTTATCGTCGAACACGCCGCCTGTAGAAGAGGTGTCTTTAATATCGGACAATGCGAATTCGCTGTCCTTGATTCCGACGTATGCGCCGAGAGAATCCTTTGAAGACTGTTCGTACGGAATATCCACTTTGAGAAGCACGGAAACTTGATAATACGAACCGCCGTCAAGCGTGTAGGTGATATCGTTTGTTACTTTGGAGTAGGCGGGAACGGTATTTTTTACTACCATCGTATCCGAATTTTTAGTGCCGTTGTGTTTGTATCCTTCGGGAAGAACGCTGTTCGAAACGTTGCCGTGTTCGTCGTAGCTTATCTGCGAGCTGTCAAATATACCGAACTGTACCGCGTTTTCGTCCTGGCTGTTGGACGCGGAAGTGGTAAGCGACCAATTGTACGGCTTTTTAAGGAATTCGTCGGAATAATAATCGTAGGACGAGAAAGTCTCTCCGTTCGTCGAATAGCAGGCGAAATCGGGTACTTTGTTGAATTTATAGAAACTGTTTTTGTAGTCTTTTACTTTGTTCGCAAAATCCGCGCGCGCGTTTTCGAGCGAGCTTTGGTCTACCGTTTCGTTACCGTCTTCATCCGTCGTTACGGAATTGAGCTGGGTCATGGTTACGTCGCTTACGAAGATCGTGCCGGTAGAGAGTTTCGATTTGTTGTCCGTGTCGTCGTACAAACCGAGCCATATCTCGATATAAAGCTCGTTAAGATCGAATTCTCCGGTTTCTATATAGAAGGAATAAGTATTGTATCCTTCCGCGTAGTGCGTCATTTCTTCGGAATACTTACTGTCTTTTATACGTTCTATCGTCGATACGACGCGGTTTCCGCTTTTAAGCACGAGATTTGCGCCGTAACCTTCGATACCGGAAACGCGCATGTTAACGTCTATTATCTGAACGCTCTGCGCTTCGGCGTTAAAACTGAGCGAACGGTATCCGACGGCTACTCCTTCGTATTCCGAAGGTATGCCGGTCGTGTCGTCCGATTTAATCATAAGCAGGTTATCCGGATACGTTTTGTCGGAGACGTATTGGGTATCGATGTTTCCGCTGATATAATTGCTGCCCGTTCCGGGAACCTTATAATTGTAAGTTTTGGAATCGGAGGCGACGACGCCGCTGACCACATAACTGCGGTAATTGTCATCGACGATATTCGTGCTCATTCCGGTAGTACCGTCTTCGCCTGCCGTCATAAGCGTCCAGTCGGAAGGTATGAAAGGCTCGGAATATTCGTCGTAATCTTCTATTTCGTTAAAGCTGCCGTTATTTATGGCGTTTTCGCTTTCATCCTGATCGAACTGGACGGTGGTGCCGCTGCCGCTGTTGGTGGAGAATTCGCTTTGCGATATTTCTTCGATAACGATGTCGTCGAACATAGCGATACCGCTTGCTTCTTCGTTAGCCGCTCCGTCGGTGCCGCGTTTACCGAGCCATATTTCGAGAGATATTTCATAGTCCGCAAAAGCGCTGCCCTTGATATATATGGCTACTTGTTTCCAACCGTAATGCGACGTGTTTGCGGAATCGCCTTCGTTAAGGTCGGTAACGACAAGCAACTGACCTTTGCCGTGGTTCGGGTTGCCGGGCTTATCGAGATCTCCGCGGTAGTCGTCGCCGCTTATCGCAATGCTTGCGGTAGGATCGCTGCCGATGGATTTAACATAAACGCCTATTCTGTAATTTTTATATCTTTCTATTACGAAAGAAGGGGAGCGCATGCCTTTTGCCGCAGGCTTAAACGTCTCGTTCGTAGTGTCGTATTCGGAAGAAATGAAAGCTATCTTTCCGTTATTGTCTCCGTTCGGAGCGTAGGGAACGTCTTCCTCTTCGTTAATTCCGATATCTTCGTTGACAAACGCGAAAGTGCCTGTTATCATACCGCCCGCCGACGTGTCTGCCGCAGACCATGCGGACTGACCGTTCTCGAAACTTCCTATTTCGTTTGCGGAGTATTCGGGATCGTCGGGACTGAGTATGTTTCCGTCGGAATCTACCGAAAGCAGGTACGAATCGTTTTCGCTGTAATAAAGATTGGTATTTTCGTCGTTTGTGAAGTACGTGCGGTCTTCATAAAAACCGTCGAAATTATGCTCGTTTACGGTACCGGCTTCTTCGTGCATAAAGTCAAATGCCGACTGCGAATACTGAGTAACCGTAACGTGATCGAACAACGCGAAACCTTTCGCATACTTGATTAAATTTTTTTCGTCCTCTTCTTCGCTTGAACTTGAATAATTATAGCTGCTTCCGAGCATAAGGTTGATCGTCACGGAAGGGGACTTCATAGTGGACGTTTCTATATAGAATTTGTATTCGACCCAGCCGTAATTGTAATAAGGATCGCTGTTTGCGGCAGTTGCGTCGATACCCTTGCTTTCGAAATAATTAACGGTATCGATATTGTCGAGCTGTATATCCTTATCCATTCCGGAGATGCGGATGCTTGCGCCCGATTCGCTTCCGAAATCGCTTGTTTTAACGTAAGCGCTGATTACGTAGTACGAGTCCGACGAAAGAGAAACGGAAGTCGACGCATATCCGTACGCGACTGCGGTATCCGCCGCCGAACCGATGAAAAGCGCGTTGGCGTCGGAATCGGGAAATTTATCTTCGGAAGAGCTTTTGCCGAAAGGAGTGGTAATTTCTCCGTTATTGTCTTTTACGTATTCGTATATTTTCAGATCGTTTATAAGCTTATCGTCAAGCCCTCCGTTAAGATCGATTACTCGGGTCGTTACGCTGTTTTCCGCCGTATCGTAAACCGAGCCCGTCCAGCTCGAAGGAGTCGAAACGTCGTCTCCGCTCGTTTCACCGAAATCTCCGTTGGAAACGTCCACTGCGGTAAACGGCGGATAAAGATTGTCCGCGTTCTGATCCGCAGCTTCCGCTTTTCCGAACGAAAGGGAAGTGAAATAAGAAAGGATGATTGCGACGGTGAGTGCAATCGCCAGGAAGACGATGGATTTCTGTTTTAACGAATTGAATTTTGCTCGCATTTGTCGTTGTTCCTTAGAATGTAAAACCCCATAAGGTTTCATTATATTATACTTGTTCTATTATACCTTAATCGGTTTGAATATGCAAACGATTTATTATGCAAAAGGTAAAATTTTTCCGACTTATTTTGCGCATTATATATAATGTGAAGATAAACGATAAAAGTATCGGCGGGAAGATTAAAAAAACTCTCGCGGAAATATTGACGGGACTCGCGGTAGGCGCAATAAACGGTCTGTTCGGCGGGGGCGGCGGAATGCTTTGCGTTCCGTTGCTTGAAAACGTTTTGGGAGAAAGCGTAAAGATAAGCCACGCAAGCACGGTGATGATAATACTGCCCGTGTGCATTGCCGGCGCGTTCGTATACGTAGCTAGCGGCGGTGTAGCGGCGGCGTCTTCGTTGTTTCCGGTAGCCGCGGGAGCGGTTGCGGGCGGCGTAATAGGCTCTTTGATTCTGAAAAACGCGAAATCGAAAGCAATCGCCGTTATATTCGCTCTGATTACCGTTGCGGCGGGGGTAAGATCGGTATGGCGGTGATATGTCTTATAATCGCGGGAATTTCAGGCGGGCTTATAGGCGGTATGGGAATGGGCGGCGGTACTTTGCTTATTCCTTTGCTGACTCTGTTCTGCAACTTTTCGCAGCACGCGGCGCAGGGCACGAATCTGATATCGTTTATACCGATGGCGGCGATAAGCCTTGCTTTGCATGCGAAAAACGGGTTGTTGCGAATGAAGTATCTTCCGAGCATAGCGCTTCCTGCGGCTGCTGCAAGCATAGCGGCGTCGTTTGCGGCGATGAAATTCGACGGAGAGCTTTTGGGAAAAGTGTTCGGATGTTTTCTTATCGTTGTGGGGACGTTGTCGTTTGTCGAAGCGGTATTCGTAAAAAAAGAAACCGAAGCGTTGCCGCTTCTGCTCGGAGAAAGCAAAAAACCTTTTGAAAAAAACAAATAAAGCGTATTTGAAATAATTTCGCGATTAAAGCGTGCGATGTGGCATTATCGGCGCGTCGCTCGCATATTTTATAGCGCGGAAGAAAAAGCGCTTTGACGAAGGTATGAATAAAATCGCCCGCATGAGCGTTATTTCGACAAAGACTCCGTTATTTCGTCCGCATAATACTGTTATAATCGGAGAGTCAATTGAAATTTGCAGTTACGAGCAAGAGAGCCGTTTTGGCGGTAATATTGACCGTGGCGTTACTGGCTACGGCTATAGCGGCGGTTACGGTAACGGACAGCGAATGCGTGTATTTCGGATACAGTCCGCGCAAAATACCCGTTTATTCGGTCGAGCGCGACGATAAAGTCGTGGCGCTTACCTTCGACGCGGCGTGGGGAGCGGACAGCACGATGAAAATATTGTCCGTTATTGAAGAATACGACGCGTGCGCTACTTTTTTTTCGGTAGGTATGTGGGCGGAAAAATATCCCGATGAGTTAAAAGCATTGTCGGAAAGCGGCAGATTCGAGATAGGAACGCACAGCAACACCCATCCCGATATGGGCAATATGTCGGCGAGCGAAATAACCGACGAGCTGGAAACGTCATGCGATTTAATCGAGCACGTGACGGGAAAACGTCCCGAGCTCTTCCGTCCGCCCTTCGGCTCGTACAGCGATACGCTTATAAATACCGCCGAATCTTTGGGACTTATAACCATACAGTGGGATGTGGATACGCTCGATTGGAAAGGTCTGAGCGCGGGCGAGATAGCCGATCGCGTGCTCGGTCAGGTACGTAACGGAAGCATAGTTCTGATGCATAACAACGGCGAGCACACCGCCGAAGCGCTTCCCCTGATACTCGAAGGGCTCAAAGCGCAAGGATATACGTTTATGAAAACGGGCGACATGATATACCGTGAAAATTACGAGATCGACCATACCGGTCGACAGATAAGGAGTACATAATATGACAAGTGAAAATCCCGCGGTCACGAACAGAGTTTTTCTCTGCGGAGAAATCGTTACCGAACCGCAACTGACGCACGAGCTTTACGGAGAAGGATTTTATGAATTTTCGGTAAGCGTTTCGCGATTGAGCGAACAGCGGGATATAATACCCGTAACCGCGGCGGAAAGATTGCTATGCGACAGAAAACTCGGCGTGGGGGAAAGAATAGCGGTGGAAGGACAGTTCCGCAGCTACAATAAGATGTCGGACAGCCATTCCAAGCTCATGCTTACCGTGTTCGTAAAGGAGTTCGTCGACGCCGAAGATTCGTATATGAACCCGAATACCGTAGAGCTTACGGGATATGTGTGCAAAGAACCGATATACAGAACGACGCCGCTTAATCGCGAGATATGCGATATTTTGCTTGCCGTCAATCGCGCTTTCAACAAATCGGATTATATACCTTGTATAGCTTGGGGCAGAAACGCGCGTTTTTGCAAAACTTTGCCCGTCGGCACAAAGCTTGCGGTGACGGGCAGAATACAGTCGAGACAGTATGTGAAAAAACTCAGCGAAGAAAATTCCGAAACGCGCACCGCTTACGAGATATCCGTGGGCAGGATAGAGCTGCCAGATAAAATGTCCGGCGCGGATTGCGCTGCGACCAGCCTTCCCGACGGCGGCTTTCCTCACGACGATGTCTGATGATATTTCTCCGGATTCGGCTAAGAACGGCAATTCCATGCTCGGAAATATACGTCGGCATAAAGAAATGCGTATGCGGATAAAAACAACACGTAAGACGTTGCGTCAACGTATGGAAACGTAAAATAAAAACGGGATCGCCGAACGTTCCCGTTTTTTGCGTTTCGATCATGCCGCCGAAAAATACCTTTGCGGTAAAGTCATCTCGCGTTTTGTCCGCATTATACGCGTTGAAGTCGGGCGCAAACAGCTTACCGTAGCTCTGTCGTTATGCGCGTAAATGCCGTATCTTCGTCAGTCTATTTTATTTTTCTTTCTCACTTTAACGATTATGAGCAGTATCACGAATGCCGCAACGATCAAGGCTACGAAGAACATCACGATCTGATAAATTCCGGCTTCAGTCTGCCTTACGAATTTTGTGAGCACATAGCACTCGCAGGTTTCGCCTTCGTCGTCTATATATCTGACGTGCGTATACTCTTCCGATTTGGTGAAAGTACCCAGAATTTCTATCTGCTGACCGTCGGGCAGGGTATTGCCGTTGAGAACGTATTCTTTACCGATGAGATCGTAACACTCGGCGCCTTCTTTGCAATTTATCTCTCCGTTGAAATCGGGATCGATGTTGTGTCCCATATTCGTTCCGCTGAGAGAGACGTAGTTCTTTTTTACGTAACAGTCGTATGTTTCGCCTTGGTATTCGTATGCCAGACGATACCAGCCGTCGCCGTTTGCGTCAACGTAATTTTCGGGGAAAGGCATTACGGTGCAGGGGGTATTGAATTCGAGTCTGAGCTCGTCTATAACGGGCGCGGAAGGCGAAGGGTATTTGCGCGCCGAAGTGCGCTCCGCAACGTATGCTTTTACGGGTTCGTCGTCGGGATATTGTTCGGGCGCGCCGAGCGTATCGATATTTACGTATCCTTTTATCGAACGTTTATCCGCGCGGTTTTCCGTAATCGCGTAATAAAAATCGGTGTCCTCGTATTGCGCGATGACGGTGACGTAAGTTCCCGCGGGCAATTCCGCGACGGTAACTCTTTCGGAGTTTTCCGTAAACACGGACGGCGATTCCACGGGAACGGGGTAGACTTCCGTCGGAACGACTACCTGTCTTATATCGGCTTTATAGTCCTTTCCGTTGGGTACCGCTTCGTCGAATTGCGCGGAAAACGCTTCGTAATTTTCGGTATAGCTTTCTCCGTTTTTCATGTCCGTGCCCGCAACGGTTCCGCTTATAAGCTCGGTAGACGGCTTTTCGGGATTAACGCATATTACGTCTCCGAAATTCAGAGCGTAACCGTCGGAGAAAAATTCGCATTCGCTTATCTCGAACGAAGACAGTCCGTCCGCCGCGTAAACGGGAGAGAGATCTTCGTTTTTATATATTCCGTCCGCCGCGAGTCTGAATACATTGTCCGCGCGGTCTACGGCTATGTCGTAAGCGCCGCTTATCTGCGTCAACGTTTTATCGGCGTTTTCCGACGAATATGAAGAGTAATACTCGGCGCTTCCGTCTTCGAGAAGTGCGTAAAATCCGCCGTTCGGCGCCGCCGTAATTGCGACTACTCCGTTTTTCAAAGCGGAATCGGTTTCCGTCGAGTATACGGCGCCGTCGGAAGAAAGGGCGTATATAACGTCGTCCACCGAGCCGCGGTCTACGCAAATATCCGTTATCGTCGAGACGTTGCCTTTGAAAGTAAAGATATCCGATACCGTCAGATCCGCGCCGTATTCGGTAACGCTTCTGTCGCTTGCGACAAAAATGTTGCCTACGAACCCGATGGCTACCGCCTGCGGTCGTACCGCCGTTATTTTCTTGCGTTCGCCGTCTCGGAACACGGTGAGCGAATTGCCGCCTTTGTCGGCTATTGCCGTCGTGCGGTGCCTCGAAGATACGGCTATTTTATCCGAAGCTACCGTTACCGTGCTCGAAACGCCGTTTTCGTATCGGCATATCTTTCCGGACGCGAGCGTGTATACGAGCGCGTTTCCGTCGGCGTCGAGCGACGTTACTCCGCCCCCGATATTGTTAAGGCTTTCCGCCGCACGCGCGTCATATACGGAATAAAGAGTGGAATAATAAATTTCCCCTTTGTCCGTAACTGCCGCTCCAGTTATTCTTTCGTCGCAGGGAAGGTCGTCGTAAAGCTTGTTCTTTTCGCTTCCGTCGAATGTCCAGAGCGAGTATTTTCCGTTTGCGGCAGTATATTCGACCATGTAAACGACGCCGTCGTTCGCGCATCCCGCGGTAAACGTATTGCCGCTTTCGGGCGCGACGATATCGCTTGTGACGCCGTCCGCGCTTTCTGCGGAAAGCTTGCTTTCGGTCATAACGTAAAGAACGTCGTCAGAGAACGCCGCGGACGTTTCCGCTCCGTAAAGTCTGACGTTTCCGCCGAAAACCGCGAGCTTGTCGTAAGGCGCGTTATCTTCGTTTTTTATTACGGGTTCCGTGACGGGCGAGTATTCGCCGTCGGAAAACGCGTATACGTTTCCTTGTTCGTCGAGAATGTAAATTTTTTGTCCTTCGCAAACGGCGGCAACGGGATCGAGCATCATATATCCGTAAGAAAAGGGCGCCGGATTTGTTTTCGCATTATCGGAAGCAAAAACGAAAGGAATATTGAAACGCCCCGATACGGACACGACGACCGCGCCCGTCGCTATCGCCACGGCAGCCGTAAGAGCGGTAAAGATTTTCAGAACGTATCTCATACCCCCCAAGTATATCATTTGCCGCGCGCAAAGTAAACAAATTATTAAATATTCCGCAAAATATTTTTCAAAAAGGTATTTACAAACCAAATATGTTGTGTTATAATTGCTTAAAAGGTAAATGGTGGAATAATGCTTTAACGGAAGGAGATTTATGGAAAAAATTGCCGTAATAGACATGGGCAGCAACTTGGCAAAGCTGATACTCGCTTATGTGCTTGAAGATGGTCACAATGACGGCCATTTCGTTGTGTTCGATGAATTGCAGGAAACGGTAAGACTCGGACAGGATATGGAACGCGACGGATACATTAAACCTTCGCGAATCGCTCAGGCTGTGAAGACGCTTAAAATGTTTAAAAAACTTTGCGACACCAACAACGTGGACAAGGTATATGCGATAGCGACTAACGCAGTCAGGCGTGCAAAGAATCAGAAAAGTTTTCTCGAAGAAGTAAATTCGACGTGCGGATTTAAACTGAAAGTTCTCACCGAAGAGGAAGAGACGCAGCTTATTTATCACGGGGTTATCAACTCGCTCGATATACCGAAAGGCGTGATAGTGGACATTAGCGGGAGCAGCTTTCAGATAATCCAATACAACAGGCGTAACATTCTCAATCGCGCTACGCTTCCTTTCGGCGCGATAACTCTCAGCGACCTTTTCAACGACGGTATAAATCCGCCCGAAAAAGTGTCGGAGCTTATTGAAGAATACGTTACCAACCAGCTTTCGGAAATACCGTGGCTTAAAGAGGTGGAATCCGACGTGCAGTTTATAGGCGTGGGCGGGTCTTTCCGCAATCTTGCTACGATAAGTCAGCGGCTCAGAAGATATCCGCTTTCCGCAATACACAATTATAATGTCGGGAAGGAAGAATTTATCAATATCTACGATATGATAAAGGTGCTTCCCGTTGACAAACGCGCTAAAATAAAAGGATTGAACGAGGAGCGCGCGGATATATTCGTAGCCGCGCTTGCAAGCATAAAATCCTTCTTCGATTGCAGCAACTTCGGTAACGTCGTGGTATCTTCGTCGGGGATCAGGGAAGGTATCATGTTCAATCATGCCGTTCCTACGACTTTGGAAAAACCCATAAGCGATATCGTCGCGCATTCCGTGTACACGCAGCTTTACTATTGCGACCAGAACATAAAGCATTGCGAACAGGTATGCAATCTTTCCATAATGCTTTACAAGCAGCTTCGCGTGCTTCATAAACTGCCGCGTATGTACGTGAAGATATTGCGCGTTGCGGCGCTTATGCACGACATCGGTATCCGACTTAAATATTACGCTCACAACAAACATTCGTTCTATTTCATTCTGAACAGTACGCTTTACGGACTTTCGCACAGGGATATGGTGCTTGCCGCGTTCGTTGCGCTCGGTCATCATCCCAGCGAATTCAATATGCAGGAATGGAACAAGTATAAAGATATCGTGAACGAAGAAGATCTTGCCGCCGTGATGAAGCTCGGAGTAATACTTCGTATTGCCGAATCTCTCGACAGATCCATGAGTAGCGGAATACGTTCGATAAATTGCGACGTGCTCGGCGATTCCGTCATAATGAAGACGGAAGCGGAAGGCGATTGCTCGCTTGAAATAAAGGACGCGCTCAACGCGCGCG
>CALWBH010000043.1 GCA_944376015.1 uncultured Clostridia bacterium | reverse complement strand
CTGTCAGGCGGGCGAGCTAACGCACAGCGTTAGCGTGGTCTGCCGACGAAATACAAACGCGCCCGAAAGCCGACGGCTTTCAAGGGCGCGGTTTGTATGAGACGGTGCGCGAGCACGAGGCGCCGAATGAATCCTTTGGCGTTCGCGCTTATATGAGATAGGGCATTAAGATGTTCTTAATGCCCTATCGAAATATAACAATCGGCGCGAAACTTGTTTAGCGGCGCGCCGTTATATAAAAGGTCAGTCGTAGATTATGCTGAACGGAGAGTCGCAGAATATGCTCTTGATACCTTTTGCGAAGATGGGCGCGACGGACAGCGGAACGAGCTTGCTGAGTTTGAAGTCCGCGGGCTGTTCGATGGTATTGAGCATGAACAGCTTCTCGATTGGAGATTCTTCCAATCTCTCGACGGCGGGACCGGAAAGCACGCCGTGAGTGCAACAAGCGTATACTTTTTTCGCTCCGCCCACTTCGACGAGCGCTTTGGCGCCTTGGGTTATCGTACCCGCGGTGTCTATCATATCGTCCACGATAAGGCAGACTTTACCGCGCACGTCGCCGACTATATTCATGACTTCCATTACGTTTGCTTTGGGGCGGCGCTTGTCCACGATCGCGAGCGGAGTACCGAGCTTTTCGCCCATACGGCGGGCGCGCGCAACGCTTCCTACGTCGGGAGAAACGGTAATGAGTTCGTCGTTAGCGAGCGCTTCCTTGCAGAAATCCTGTTTCTTTATCTCGTTGCCGAGAATGGGTATGCCGATAAGATGATCGACGGGAATATTGAAGAAACCCTGTATCTGGTTGGCATGCAAATCCATGGTAAGCAGCCTGTCCGCGCCTGCTACGGTTATAAGGTCCGCAACGAGTTTTGCCGTAATGGGATCGCGGGGACGGGCTTTTCTGTCCTGGCGCGCGTATCCGAAATACGGAATGACCGCGGTTATTCTGCCCGCGCTGGCGCGTTTAAGCGCGTCGATGATGACGAGCAATTCCATAAGATTGTCGTTTACGGGAGCGGATGTGGACTGCACCACGAATACGTCGCTTCCGCGCACCGATTCGCCTATATGGCATGCGCATTCGCCGTCCGAAAACTTGCCTATCTCGATCTTTCCGAGACTCATGTTGAGACAACCGGCTATTTCTTTTGCGAGATTGGGGCAACCGTTGCCTGCGAAGATCTTGATCTGATTACCGTGTACGTTCATTTCTTCTGTTAATCCTTATGCTGCGTTCTTGCCGCGTGTCAAACGGGGTCGCCGTTATTCGCGCCCGTATCGGACGCTGTCTGTTTCCTGCTTTCCGAAGTATATTTGTTATTCTTCCAGTTTTCTTTGACGTTCGTCGCCGCACGGCAAATAACGAGCGCTTTGGCGTTCACGTTTTCCGTAACTACGCTTCCTGCCGCCACAAACGCGCCTTCGCCTATTTCCAGCGGCGCGACGAGCGTGGAATTACTGCCCACGAACACGTTATCGCCGAGAGTTATCCTGCGCTTATTTGCCCCGTCGTAGTTAGCGAACACCACTCCCGCGCCGATATTGCAACGCGCTCCGACTTCGGCGTCTCCGACATACGCGAGATGGCAGACTTTGCTGCCCGCGCCGATACGGCTGTTTTTGATCTCCACGTAATCGCCTATCCGTGCGCCAGCGCAGATATATGCTCCCGTGCGCAGATGAGCATACGGTCCGACTTCGACGTTTTTGCCCACGTAAGCGCCTTTGAGCGTGCTCGAACGCACGCGCGCGCCGCTGTCGATGACCGACGATTCTATAACGCAGTGTTCCCCTATCTCCGCGCCGCTGCGAACGACGGTATTGCCCTTAATCGTGCAAAACGGCGCTATTTTCACTCCCGGTTCAATAACGGCGTTTACTCCTATGAACACGGACGCGGGGTCTTCGATCTCCACCCCTTCGTTCATAAAGTAATAAGTGATACGCGATCTGAGTATGTCCGCGACATAAGCGAGCTGATTATAATTGAACACCGTTATGAAATCTTCATCGCCGGCAATGGTTTTTTTATCCGCTTTAAGCTCGCTCGCGCCGAATGCGTACTCGGTACGCATTACCCAGCCGCGCGGCAGTTTCATAACGTCTACGTCGAGTTTACGGAACTTGGCGACCGCACTCGCCACCGCATTGTATGTGACGAGCGGCGTGTCCGAGTAAAGCACCACGGTGATCGGCTTTACCGTTGAGAGTTTATTCCTGACGACGCATAAAAAATCGTCGCCGTCTTTATAATCGACGGTTTCCGTCTCCATTCCGCGCATCGCGCTGACCACCCATTGTTCGAGAGTGCGCCCGTAAAGGTCGGTATCGGCGCCCGGTTTTCCCTCTCCTCGGTCGGTGCGAAGCACTATTATTTTCACATCGTCGTTCACTCTATCATTATATGCCCGACGCCCGAATAAGTCAAGCAAAAAACCCTTTCATTAAAAATTAACGGAAACTGTGAAAAGTCGCTCCGTTCATAAAAAAAACAAACGACGAATAACGCTCCGCCGTCCGTTTTACGCTTCTTGTATGAAAATAATTTTTCCGCAAATCTATTTTTCGCTTTTATTTTTTCCTGCGCTCCTTAAAAAAGGAAGTAAGCAGAGACGCGCACTCGCACTCCATAAGTCCGCCTTCCGTCTCCGCACGGTGGTTGAAAGTCGGATTGTCGGTAAGATTCATCACCGTACCGCCGCAACCGAACCGTTTATCGAAGGCGCCGTAGCGCACGCGCTTTATCCGCGAAAGCACTATCGCGCCCGCGCACATCACGCACGGTTCTTTCGTAACGTACAACTCGCACCCTTCGAGATTCCAATGCCCCAGCTTCGCCCCGGCTTTCCTGAGCGCAAGCACTTCGGCGTGCGCCGTCGGATCGCATTTGGTGGTGCGAGAATTATGAGCGCGCGCTATTATTTTACCGTCGCATACGACGACCGCTCCCACGGGCACTTCGCTTTTGGCTTCGGCTTTAAGCGCTTCCCTGAGCGCGGCTTTCATAAATTTTTTTTCATCAGTTCTGTCAGCAGAAGGGGCAACCATAGATTTTTTTCTTCTCCTTCGAGATCGCGTTCGTCCAGCGGGTGTGAGCTTGCGCCGCTTATTATCTCCACCGTGAGCGCCGGTATACCCAACTCGCTCACGCACCAATCCTTATAACCGCCCGCGCTCCCGAGATCTCCGTCTATCACGTCGTAACCGAGGAAATTACCCACGGCTTTGGCGATCGCTCTGTCTCGCTCCCAAGCCATTCCCTGTTGTCCGAAATCGTAATACACTTCCCTTCCGAGCGCGTGATAGCTCAACGTCATAAGCGGACGTACCTTGCGGGTAAAGCGCGCGAGCGCCGCGGTTTCGGGTTCGCTTTCGGGGTACGCGCCGATACAGGACGCGCTCGACGGTGCGCGGACGTTCCCCGCGCCGCTCCCCCAACGTGCGTCGAAATTGCAATTGATGTCCACACCGCGCGCGTTGGCTTTCCATAACGAAAAATCGCGACTGCCGCCGTTTACCGCGGTAAGTCCCTGCGCAATTGCAGGGAACGCGTCCGCACCTTTCTGGGCGAGAGTGACGCCGTCGGGATTGGTCATGGGAATGAGAAAGACGCCGAGAGGCAGTTTTTTGTCCGCAAGCGCAAACGCCTGGCGCGTAACGAGTACGCTGGTCACCCATTCGCGCGCGTGCATGCCGCCCTGGATTATTATCTGTCCGCCGCTTTGCGGACCGAAATGGAAATACACGATATGCGCGCCCGTGAGCGAGCGCCCTATACTGCCGCACTCTGCGCCGCCGCGACAGAGCTTACAGCAATCGCGTTGAAGATCGGAATAAACGTACATACAACAATGTATGCCCGACGAACGCGTTTTATTTATCATGGCGAACGTTTTGTTCCGCGACGTTCGCGCGGTAGACGCTCATTTGTGATATGAGGTGCCCGCGATTATGGTAAAAGCGCGGTAGAGCTGTTCGGCGGCGATAAGACGCATGAGCCGATGAGGGAAAGTCATTTTTCCGAAAGACACGATAAGATCCGCACTGCGGCGCACCTCTTCGGTAACGCCTCGACTGCCGCCTATTATGAACTGCACCTTGCCGTTCGTCAGGTACGCTTTATCCAGCGCGTCGGCAAACTGTTCGCTGGTCAGTTCCCTGCCTTTAAGGTCTGCGAGCACTTTATATCCGCTTTCGGCGGCGAGAATGTCCGCGCTTTCCGCTTCGCGTGCGGCGCCGTCGTCCTTGCGATCGGGTATTTCGCGCACGCTTACCGAGCAATATCTGCCCAGCCGTTTCAAATATTCGTTTATTCCCGCGTTTAGATAATCTTCCTTGATCTTACCCACGCAAAGCAATTCGAGTTTTTTCATTGTGCCGAAAGCCCGCCCACGAGATTAACTATCCAGAGTGCGATACATATCGCCGCCGCTATAACGCAGAACACCGCGCCCGCAACCGCGCCGCCGTCGTCGGCATAATTTACGGAACCGTTTTCTTCGTCACGGTATTTATATACCGGCTCGGGTTCTCTGTTGCCCGTTTTCTTTATGACGAAACGTATCACGAACACGCCCGCTACGGCAAGCGCTACGCTTATAACGACGAACAGCGCTATGCCTACGGAAGAAGAAAAGATATATGCCGCGGCGGAAGAAAGTCCTTCGTCTATCGACGGAATGCACAGAATGACTCCGATAACGTTATTGACCGCGTGAATGATAATAGCCGGAATAACGCTACCCGTTCTTATGACGGCGTACGCCATCACGGCGCCGAGAAAGAATTGATACACCGTCTGCTCGGGGTTGGCGTGCATAAGCGCGAACGCACCGCCGCAGAGCACCGTCATAAACACCGTTATCAGAGTATCGCGTTTTCTGCCGAACATCACGCCCAGAGACGACAGCACGCTCGAACGAAAGAGCATTTCTTCGCATACGGGCGCCAGGATTACGCTTATTACCACCGCGAATATGACTCCGACGGGCGTGGTCATATCTGTAGATCCGCTACCCTCGTAACCCCAGGCGTCAAGCGCCGCGCCGAACAAAACGGCAAGTCCCGAAAAAAACACCAAGCACATTCCGGCAACGCCTACGCTTATAAACCCCGTGCTTACTTTTACTTTCGTGGGCATGTATGTCGGGCGGCTGCGCATTGCCTTGAAAGGCAGCACGGCGGCAAGAAAAAAGCAGACTTGGAGCAGTATCGTCGCCGAATAGCCGATGATCGTCATATCCGCGTCTTCCGTCGCGTAATTCACAAGCGCAAGCACGAACATTATGGCGAGATAAGCCGCGACCGCGCCGAGATAAGAGAAGCCGCCTTCTACGGCAGTGCACTTTTTAAGCATTTTCCCGCTCGTCATACTTCCGTCACCCCCGAACACGTATTCTGCAAGGCAACGGATATATTCGCCGCGCCGCGAAGGTTATGTCTGCTTAAAGCGTCCATAACGCATGCCACCGCCTTTTCGGGGGTGTTGTTCTGTTCGGAAAGGTGCCCGAGTATTATATTTTTCACACCCTTTCCCACAAGATACGCCACGCACTCCGCCGACTCCGTATTGGAAAGGTGTCCGCGCGCGCCGGCTATACGCGCTTTAAGCCGTTCGGGATACTCGGTATTTTTCCTGAGCATTTCTTCGTCGTAATTGGATTCGATCAAAACGGCGTCGGAATCGGATACCGCTTCGAGAGTAGGGCGCGGCATAAAACCGAGATCGGTCACCACGCTTATCTTGCTCCCTTCGCTGTAAAACGAATAGCCGAAGCACGGCACGTCGTGCGATACGGCGAAAGGAGACACGGTGATATCCCCTATACAGATATCCCCGCAAAATTCTTCCGCGCCTTCGCTTTCCCCGACAAACCTGCGCATAACGCGGTTGTAATGCAACGTAAGCCCGCTTTTTACCGCCGCGCCGACATACCTGTAATGGTCGGAATGAGTGTGCGTAAGCACGATATCTTTCGGCATGCTCTCGCCTATCTCGGCAAGCGCGCCGCGAACGCGCGTCATACACACCCCCATGTCGAGCAATAACGACGTACGGCGGCCGGATATATATATGCAATTGCCCTTGCTTCCGCTGGCAACGCTGCAAATTCTGAGAGACATATACATATTATAACAACGCGGACGCCGTTTGTCAATCGTGCGGCGGGCGTTGACTTTGCCGAATAGCTGTGATATAATACGTTTATGTATAAATGCAACGAAATTACCGATAAACTCGCAAAAGCGATAGATTACGCGCTTAAACGCGTCGACGAACGCACTGTCGGACTGCTCGAAAGGGCGCGCGCGGAAGAAACCAACCGTCGCGCGATATGGGCGCTCGATCAGATACTCGAAAACGACCGCATAGCCGCTGAGTCCGATTGCTATCCTTGTCAGGATACGGGCATAGCCATGCTTTTCGTCACTTTGGGTTCGGAAGCGACGTTCGACGGCGACCTTGCGGCGGCGCTCGAAGAAGGCGTGCGGCGCGGGTATGCCGAAGCGCGCAAGTCGATAGCCGATCCGCTCACCCGCGTCAATACTCGGGACAATACTCCGGCAGTCGTATATCACGACGTGGTAAAAGGCGACAAGCTCGGCGTTTCCTTTCTTGCCAAAGGCGCGGGAAGCGAAAATATGGGCGGCGTGCGTATGCTTACCCCGTCCAAAGGCAGACAGGGCATCATCGACGCGGTGGTCGGCGTCGTAGGCGAAGCGGGTGCCAACCCCTGCCCGCCCGTTCTGCTCGGAGTGGGCGTAGGCGGAACGATGGATAAAGCCTGCGTGCTTTCCAAACGCGCGTTGCTCCGTCCCTGCGGACAAGCGCATTCGGATCCGTCGGTAGCGGCGCTCGAAGCGGACATTCTTTCCGCCGTAAACGCGCTCGGCATAGGCGTGCAAGGGCTCGGCGGCAATCATACCGCATTGGCGTGCGCCGTCGAAACGTGCCCCACTCACATAGGCAGCCTTCCCGTTGCGGTCACCATACAGTGCCACAGCGTACGGCACGCCGAAATTATATTCTGATCGCAAAGCAGGTCAGGCACATTCATAAATAACTTTCCGAAAGCTCGGTAAAAACAAGCAAAAAGGTGAACGATGGAAATTATTCGCATAGACAACGCTTACGACGTCACGGCGCTCAAAGCCGGCGACGCAGTGGAATTCTCGGGAACGGTATATACCGCGCGCGACGCGGCGCATAAACGTATGACGGAAGCCGCGGACAAAGGCGAACCGTTGCCCTTCGAGCTCGAAGGCGCCGCTATATATTACGCTGGCCCCACTCCGGCGCGCGAAAACGAGATAATCGGTTCGTGCGGTCCCACTACGAGCGCGCGTATGGACGACTATACGCCGCGTATGCTCGAACTCGGTCTGCGCATTATGATAGGAAAAGGAAAACGCGGCAACGCCGTTATCGAGGCGATAAAAGCGCACAAAGCCGTTTATCTGATAGCGGTAGGCGGAGCCGCCGCGCTTATAAAAAGCCGTATCACCGCCTGCGAAGAAATAGCCTATCCCGATCTCGGCTGCGAAGCCGTCCGTCGCCTTACCGTCGACCGTCTGCCCTTGCTCGTCGCCATAGACTCCCGCGGGTGCAGTATACTCAAAGCGTAACGTTTTTAGGGGAACTTTTTTAGAAAATTGAGCTCGGACGGTAAACTGAAATAAAAAACAGGTTTTCTCCCTTTTCGTTTTTCAAAAAGTTCTTACCGCAAAGCTTTGCCAATCAAAACTTTTTTTAAAACTCGGCAAACATAATCAAAGAAATTTCACGATTTTAAAAGACGAAACGCAAACCGAATACGTTTCGTCTGTTTTCCGCGAGGTGAAAAATTCGACTTTATCCGTCTTTTTATGCGCGCGTTACGGCGGTATATTGCAAGCGCGGACGGCACATAATAAACGTAACGAAACTTACCGAAACGGAGGATCAAAATGAAGGACCTTAAATGCGGACTCAAAGAATGTCGTTACAATAAAGGTTACAGTTGTTGCAGTAAATCCATTACCGTCAGCGGAATGACGGACTGCACTACGTATTCGCCCGACGAAACGAAACGCAAAACCGAATTCGAAGCGGCTAACGATTTTATTCCCGCTAATTACAATGTGGACACGCTCGTCAGATGCGACGCTCATTGCATTTACAACACCGACGGAAAATGTTCGGCAGGCGGTATCACGGTCATGGGTAACGTCGCCGACAATGCCAAATGCCTGACCTTCGTCAGAGATTGAAAAAAACGGTCTTGCGCGCAAAATCGCGCATGACCGTTTTTTATTATCGTATAAGCAACATCAGTTCGTCTTTACGTTGGAAAACAACCATGTAATCACATCGCTTTCCATTGCCGTATTCCAGATATTGTGGCGCTGCCCTTCATACTCAACATACTTAACGTTTTCGTTTCCCGCTTCGCGCAACGCTTCCACCATATTGCGCGTACCCGTAGGCGGAACCGTTCCGTCAGCGGACCCGTGAAAGGTGTATACGGGCATATCGGCAAGCAACGCGGACTTCGAAGTATCGCAGCCGCCGCAGATAGGCGCGATCGCCGCAAGCAATTCGTTGTGCCTTACGGCTATATCCCACGTCGCGTATCCGCCCATTGACAGTCCCATCGAATATATTGCGTTTTCGTTCACGCGTTCGTTTTCCGCATAATATTTAAGCAGTTTGAGCGCGGCTTCGAGCGCTTCGCTTTCCGCTATGTCGTCCGTAGAATATTCGCATTCCGTCCAGGCGGAAACGTTTACCCATTGCTCGTTTGACGGACACTGCGGCGCTATCACTATCGCGTCGAGCACCGGACTGTCCGCGTCAGACGTGAACATGTGCTCAAAGCCCGTATACGTAGATATCTGTTTTACGTTATCGTTACCGCGCTCCCCCGCGCCGTGGAAAAACATGAGCACGGGATAGTCTTTGTCCGAAGTGCCGTAATCTTCGGGAGTGTAAACGCGGTATTTCATGGTATAGTCGCCGTCCGTATATTCCATTGCTTTAAATACCGAAGTCCCGTAAGTAATATCCGCTTTCCCGTCCGATTTTACGCTAACCCCCGAAATATCGTAGCCGACAAGAATTTCCGTTTCCTGAGGAGCAGGCGGAGTCTGTTCGCCGCAAGCGGTAAAAAATGCGCACACGAGGGCGAGAACCGTAACGAAAGTCAGTAAAACGATAACCGATTTTTTTGTTTTTCTCATAATCTTCTCCATTTCCCTTTCGTCCGCTAAAAACGAAAATATTTATGCGGACGTTTATTTCGAGCGAATTATAACACGCATACGGATTTTTTACAATATTTATTTCTTAAACGTACATTATCTTTTCATAAACGGTATGACGGCATAAAAAAGCAAGGCGTTACCGCCTTGCCGCATAAAATCTTTCCGCACAAACTGATATTTAACCGCGAGTAAAGTATTCCGTTCCCGCAAAACCGAACTCGCACTGAACCGTCATATCTCCGTCGTCGCTGTCTTCGGTCACCGCGTCTGCGGCGAAACCGTCGTCGGAAGACGAATAATAAGCTATTTTATCATAGTCGCCGTCCGCGGTTACTTCGTCAGGCGCGAGCGTAACGGCAGGCGCGTCTATCTGCGCCGTTTCGCCCAAGACGGTATCTCCTTCCGAAAGTAATTCCGACGTATCTGTGAAAGTATAGGATTTAAGCTCGTATGTCCTGTCGTCGAAAAGCGAAGCCACCAGCCCTTCGGATCCGACGGTAGAAGACGAGTACTCCTTTCCGTGCGGCGCTTCCGAGCTCATATACGGTATCTGCGGAGCTTCGGCGTCGTAATCCATGGACATGAAAACAGACGTACCGAGTTTTATGTCGTTTTTTCCGTCGCCCTTTTGCACCGAAGTTTTGCCTTCGTAGAACTTGCCGAACGCTATATCAGCGGCTTTTTTACCGCCTGCGCCGAACACCGCAACAATGACGAAAATAACGCACGCGGCGATAAAAAGTATTATTTTTTTTATTGCTTTGAGCATTTCCGTCTCCTTGTTTCGGTGAGTTTTATAATATTATGCGCGGTTTGCATTATTTAAGCATTAAAAATCCGATATCCCGCGCCGCCGACCGAAAGTTTTACGCGCGCTATGACGGTCGCGCGAGTTATTCGGCGAATATTCTCGTTCTCGGTACGCTACCGTTTATTACGTTGCGTATGTCGTGCGCCGCGCTGCCGATTATGACTTCGATCCCCGCTTTTACGCAAGGCTTTATATATTCCAGCTTAGCCGCCGCGCCGTTAGCGCCTTTGCGGCTCGCGCCGTGGCAATGGGCTTTGTATTCTTCGATTTTGCAAAGCACTTCTTCGCGCGTGCCCGTTATCTCCCGTATGAGCGACGACGGATCGTTTATATCGCGATACACCCCGTCGAGCGTGGAAAGGATAAGCAGGCGTTTGGCTCCCGTCAGACAGGCTATCTGCGCCGCCGTCTCGTCGTTGTCCACCAACTCCACCGGCGCTTTGCCTTCGCGTTCCAGCCCTGCAAGCTCCGTTTTACGCAGTTCTTCCACTGCGACGGCGTCGTTATAATTGACTATGGGCACGGCGTGCTGCTCGCTTGCGCGCAGCAGCAGAGAAAGGATATGGGCGCGGCTCACCTCGTTATTGAAATGCGCGTGCTCGACAAGCACCTGTCGCACCGAGTATCTCGCGTCGATAAAACGGCGGTATGTCTCCATAAGGATCGCCTGCCCTTGCGCCGAATAGTCCGCTTTTACGTCTTCGTCGCTTCCCGACAGTTCGCTTCCGCTCCTGCGCATATAATCCAGTCTGCCTATCTCCACCGCGCCTGACGTTACCCATACTACGCCGGGCGTCAGCCAGTGACCGATCATCGCAAATTTATTGTAATCGATATCGCCGTGCTTTTTGTCGACGAGCGCCATCGAACCTATCTTGCCTACCGTTTCAATCATATCACACTCCGAAGTGTCTGAGCGTTTCTTCCAGCTCGTCCGTTTTTTCTCCGAGATATTCAGACATACCGCTCGACCTGACCACGCCGCGAAGTCCGACGGTGAGCGTTCGTACCATACGTATATCCTGTTTGCGCACGCTGTCGGCAAGCCCCCCGGCAACGCTGTATATGCTTTCGCGCTCTTCGGCGGTAAGCGTATTCGACTGTTCCGCTATATCGCATATATCCGCGATCCTGTCCACGATATCCGCGACCGCCTCTTCGGGGATATAAGGTTCCACTTCATAAACGGGTTCGCCAACGGCAGCCGCGCTCTCGGCGCGCGCACGCTCGCTGAACGCGCGAAGCTCTCCGAATACGGCGTCGCCGAGCGGCACTATCACGTTGCGCGCAAACGCGGTGAACGCGAACCCCACTCCGTTGCCGGAATAATAATACTCTTCGAGAAATTCCTGCAAATCGACCGCTCGGGTATCGAATGCGAAAAGCAGATTGACCGCGAACGCGATAAGCTCTCTCGGCTTGACCGGCGGCAAAAGCGAATACCGCTTGCCCGCCTTGACCCGCGCCTTTGCAAACGCTTCCTTAAAATCGAAACCGCGCGACGCGCTCGCCACGATAGCCTGCAATTCCGACGAAGTGGCAATTTGAATAAGCAGCTCGCTTATCTTGCGCTCTGCGGTAATGAATTTCACATCTGCCATTTCCCTGCAAGCCTTGCAAAATTCGTGCACGAGCTCGTCTCCGTCGACGACATATTTTTCGAATTCGGTCATTTCGCGTTCTCCTTCCGCTTATTATACAAGTATAATATATGACGGCATAATTTTCAAGTGTTTTCGGGTTAATTTTCCCGCCGTTTATTTTTATGGCGGTTTTCGGAAGACCTATTTTCAGAAAACAATACAATTTATCCGCGTACCGTGAACATTTACTTGGCTCGCGCAATATGTATTGAGTTATAAGGATATCGTTGACGGACTGTCAGGCGAGCGGGATAACGCATAACGTAAACGCGGTCTGCACCCGAAAAAGCAAAAGCGCCCGCGGTTTACAAGCTTCGGGTGCGTTTGCTTTTTAAAATTGTGCGTTGCGCGTAAAACGCAGATGTATCCTTTGGCGCTTAACAATTATACGAAAAACTGCCGCATTACGAAATGCGACAGTTTCCGAATAATTACAATAGACGCAAATTACAGCGTTGGCAGTGCTCAATATCAAACGGTCTTGTCGATATCGGTATTCTTGGACCAGGAGTACATCTTTCTGATCTCTTCGCCCACCTTTTCGAGCTGATGGTTCGCTTCCTTTTCGCGCTTAGCGTAGAAATAAGCTCTGCCGTTATTGTTCTCGGCGATCCAGTCGCTTGCGAACTTGCCTTCCTGTATTTCGGTAAGCACTTTTTTCATTTCCGCTTTCACGTTGTCGGTGATAAGACGCTCGCCGATCTTGTAATCGCCGTATTCGGCAGTGTCGGAAATGGAATAACGCATCGTATGGAAACCGCCCTTATAAATAAGGTCGACGATGAGTTTCATTTCGTGAATGCGCTAGAAGTAAGCGTTACGGGGATCGTAACCCACATCCACAACCGTTTCGAAGCCCGCCTTCATAAGCGCGGTTACTCCGCCGCAAAGCACGCACTGTTCGCCGAACAAATCGGTTTCGGTCTCGCACTTGAAAGTAGTTTCGAGCACTCCCGCACGCGCTCCGCCGATACCTGCCGCATAAGCAAGCGCGATATCGAGAGCTTTGCCCGTGTAATCCTGATGTATAGCTACCAGGCAAGGCACGCCTTTGCCGTCGCAGTACTCGCTGCGGACGGTGTGTCCGGGACCTTTGGGCGCGATCATGAACACGTCCACGTTTGCGGGCGGTACGATCTGCTTGAAGTGGATATTGAATCCGTGAGCGAATGCAAGCGCCTTGCCTTCGGTCAGGTTGGGTTCGATGTCCTTTTTGTATAATTTAGCCTGTTTCTCGTCGTTGATGAGAATCATTATGACATCGGCTTTCTTTGCCGCTTCGGCTGCCGTCATTACGGTCAGTCCCGCTTTTTCCGCGACAGGCCAGCTCTTGCTGCCTTCGTAAAGTCCGACAATGACTTTTACTCCGCTGTCTTTGAGATTGAGCGCGTGAGCATGTCCCTGAGAACCGTAACCGATTACGGCGACGGTCTTCTTTTTCAGAAGGCTGATGTCGCAGTCTTCCTGATGAAACAGTCTGGGTTCCATATTATATCTCTCCTTGGATTATAGATTCGACTTATGCGACGGAGCAATGCCGATAAAAGCCTCCCCCGACGCTTAAAAACAATTATACGCGCGATTGCAAAATATGTCAATGATTTTCGCTCCTTTTCGAAAGTATTTAGCAATTAACGCGCTCCTTGCGTTTGTCGCCGTGACTTTGTCGCCGTCCGATCCGTCCGCGTTGGGTATATCCTCGGTATATGCGCAAGAGATATAATCCGAGCCGCCATACTTTATTTTCGTTGTACGCCCTTTATTTATACAAAAAAACGCACTTTCGAATAGTTAAATTCAAAATTAACGTTTCTTAATAATCAGATCGCTTTATTTCTTTCATACCGACTATCGACTACTTTTATTTAAAGCGTCTTACAATTTTATTCTTAAAAATGTTTTCAAAATCTTTCAAAGTTCCTTTGACAAGTAAATCTTTTTGACAAACAAAACGAGCGCTTTTATTAGGAAAGATTAATACTATCTGATACCATTGACCCATATCTATAACTTTTTTTACTTTTTTCAGAGCAACAAAATCATGAAATATCGCACTTTCGCTTTCTATAACATTATCTTCACCAATGCTAACTCTAATCGGCAAAATATCTTTTCCGCTATTCATTAATGGAACAAGAGTCGCTAATATTACAAATATTATTAGCGGGATAATTACTAAAATAAAAATCCAATCAATATAAATACAAGCAAAAATTATCGGTATCAAAATACAAACGGAAATTATCAGTGAAACAAAAAATCCTACGCAAGATTCAATTTTTTGCCTATATTTTCTACATTCCCCGGTAATTTTCCCGCTAAATTCAATCATTAATATTTCTCCTTATGCGTTCGGCTATCTCCGTTCCTCGGCTATCTCCGTTCCGTCGTTTCCGCGTACCGTGTGATTGCCCCATGCGTCGTATGTATATCTTACCACAACATGCCGCTGCTGTCAATAAGCGCCGTTATATTCCCCTGTGCGTCCTTGCGGTAGAAATATGTCGAACCGCCGTATACTATCCCCGCGATGCCGTTGCCGTCATAGATAAACTCTACCCCGTTGCTCTGTCCTATAAGCTTTCCGCTCGCGCTGTAAGAGAACGTTATGTTTCCCTTGCTCATGCGTCTGCCTCTGCCGTCGCAAGCAAATGCCACTCCGTCATATGCGGTCATGTTACGGTCTTTCTCCCACGTTACGGCCTTAACTCTGTATGTAGTGGGATTGCCTATTGCGTCGTATACGCATACCTGTCCGTCATAGCTTATAAGCTTGTCCCCGTCGTAGTACATTCGGTGAGTTCTGCCGTTTGTCGTTCGCTTGTGTAATTTATTCTGCATATCGTACACAAACGTTTCGTTCCCGTACTTTTTCAGCTGCGTTCCGCGCTCCCACCACATGTTCCGCGTATCGCTCTTAAAGTTCGTCGGATTGCCGCAATTGTCGTAACTGTAATTCTCTACCGTTCGGTCACCGTTATTTACGTTTACAAGTCTGCCTGCGTTATATACGCACGTTTCGATATTGTCGCCTTCTTTGACGGTCGATATATTCCCTTCTTCGTCATACGTATACTCTCGCGTTACGCCGTTTGCTCCGTTTATCTCTTTGGTCAGACGATTTACGGAATCGTACGTATACGCGATATTCGTCACTTTATTTGAATATGTATCCTTTGTATTAGTTACGTTGCCTCGCTCGTCATAAGTATGTTCGATCGTTTCGTTTATACTGTCCGAATACGTTATCTTGTCTTTCAGATACGTGCCGCATTTGTATGTAATATCAAGCTCGGGATGTTTATATCTCAAACTGGTATCTTTTCTGTGCGAATAACGCCCGAGTTTGTCATAATCGAATTCCCGCTCCATGCCGAATATATTGTTATTCGAGATCTTATTTACACGGGGCGATATAAGACATTCCTCGTCATATAATATTTCGTCTTCGTAATCGATAAACGCGGTATCGAAATTATACTGTATTTTATTGTTTCCTATGCACCTTACGGACATAACTTCTTTTCCGTCGCATGAAACCGCATACTTCGTCGGTTTACCGGTGTATGCGTCGTAATCGTAAGTATACGTTTCTCCCGTGCAATGATCGGTCATGCGTTTTATATCGGCACAGTATGCGCTTTCTTCGTAGTCCGCCGTTTCGTCTTCGTAAACTATGTCAAGAGTCTTGACGCCGTTTACTTTCGTACCCCTGACTCGCCCGAATGCGTCATACTCCGTTTCTAGTTCGTCCGTTTCGGTTGCGGAGCGATGATAAGCCGCCGTTATTTTATTATGATCATAGTCGTATTTCTTTGACAAAAGCAAGGCGTTTCCGAGACGGAATTCCGTAGCGTTTCCGAAACGGTCATACCTGATTTCGTATTTACAGTTATCCGACGGCGATACAAACGCGAGTTGTCCGGCTTTATTGAATTCGAGCGTATTTCTTCCGAACGTTTTGTTGTCCGCAACAAGTTTTACTTCGCGCAATTCGTCGCCGAAT
>CALWBH010000042.1 GCA_944376015.1 uncultured Clostridia bacterium | reverse complement strand
GTCGAACTCAATCTCGACATCTCCACGGGGAACGTGTTCCAGACATGGAGCACGGGCGGACTTGTCAATATGATAATAGCGGGCGTGATACTCATCGGCTCGATCGTATTCCGCTTCATTCATGACGGACTGCTCGTCGACATATTCCGTAAGCGCGGGATATTGACGACGGGAATGGCGTGCATAGCGTTCGCGCTCGTGTTCAACGGCGTGTTTTCTCCCACCTGGCAGCCGCTCGACCTCGCGTTCGGACTGCTTATCGCGGGCGGGCTCATGCTGATGTATTTCGTCGTGCTCGCCGTTAGCAATCATACGCACGACCTCGTCAATTATATCTGTACCGTCTGCCTTGTCTGCGGACTGATGATCGGGTTGCAGGCGGTGATTCTGCTTGCTCGTACCGCGGCGAACGGACAGTTGTTCGTTACGGAGGCGGGACAGCTCACAGGCAGGGTAGACAGACATTATCTCGTGCTCGGCTGGGGCGTTGCCAACCTCGTGGCGGGCATGCTTGCGCTGCTCATCCCTCCCGTTATGTATCTTGCGTATTGCCGCAGATACTGCGTCGTCAGTTATCTTTCCGCCGTGTTCATGTACGTGGTCATCGTGCTGCTCAACGCGCGCACTTCCATGCTCATGGGCGGGATAATACTCATAGTATGCATTATAATATGCTGCTTCGGCAAGAACAGATCCGCAAATCGCTTGCTGACGCTTTTTATCGTGCTGGCGACGGTGCTCGGCGTAATAATATCGATGTCGGTCATCGGGTTCGATAAACTTCCCGAATACATCGCCAATATGCTCCGATTCTCTGACGGCGACAGCGCGCGATTCCCCCGTTGGCTCAACGGAATGGGCGACTTCGCGAAGGCTCCCGTGTTCGGCGCGGGATTCATGGACGGCGGAGTGGACGTAAACGTGGACGGGAACATGTACAGCAACATGTACCATAATATAGGAGTCGAGATACTCGGCTCGCTTGGTATAGTGGGAGTGCTTGCGTTTATCGTGCACATAAAGGGAATGTTGGAGCTTTGTCTGCGCAAATTCCGTACGGAGCGGTTTATAATAGGGCTCGGCGCGGTATCCGTGCTTATGATAAGCCTGCTCGACAATTTCTTCTTCTATTTCAGCGCGCAGATATTCTACGGCGCTTATCTCGCCGTCGCAGAGGTACAGCTCGAATATACCCGCGCCGATCTGCTTAAAGAGCATAAGCGGACTAACGGTGAAAAACCGCGGGTCGCGTTCACTTTCGTGGAAGCGGGAATGGGACATATCGTTCCCGAAGCGGCGGTGTGCGACGCGTTCGAGCGAAAGTACGGGGATAAATGCGAAGTGGTGCGTTCACGGTTCTATACCGAAACGGACGATAAGGATATGCATAATTTCGAAGACGGGTTCGTGCGCGCGGTACAGCTTCAAAGCCGCAGCCGCATATTCGGCAAGCTGTGCATTTTCGGGAATAAGCTTGCGGGAGACGCGTTCGCGCAGCAGTTTGTGATGAGTATGCGCTACCCCGACAGCCGCGCGGGCAGGAGCGCGCTCAAACATCTTAAAGAGCTTGACGCCGATCTGCTTTTTACCACGCACTGGGCGACGGCGTATTACGTCGGCAAACTGAAAAAAGACCGCCCGTATACCGTAATGCTTTGTCCGGACGCATACTCGAACGGCATGTTCAATATCGATTGCAACGATTTTCTGATACCTACGGAAGAAGGGCTTAAAAAAGCCAATCATCGGCGTATGTACGCCGGCGGTAACGGCAGAGTGGTGCCTTATCCCATACGCGACGAAGCGTTCGCGTTGCGCGGGAAAAAAGCGGAAGTGCGCGAAAGGCTGGGTATCGGCAAAGACGAATTCGTCGTTATTCTCGCGGACGGCGGTTACGGAATGGCGAAACTTGAAAAAACGGTACACGCGCTCATATCCTGCGGCAAAGCGGACGGAAATACCCGTCTGCGCGTGCTGGCTGTCTGCGGCAAGAATGCGGAAGCCGCCGAGCGGTTGAAAAAGCTGGAATGTCCGTCCAACGTCATTCTTGACGTTTACGGGTATACCGAGCGTATGCTGGAACTCGTGTGCGCGTCCGATCTGTTCGTCGGTAAAAGCGGCGCGAATTCCATGGCGGAGCCTACGTTTTTCGGCTTGCCCGTCGTTATAACCAAGTGCATAACCCCGATAGAAAGCGGCATACGCAAATACTATACCAAAACGGTGGGTAACGCGATGTATATACCCGCTCCCGAAAAAGCCGCCGAAAGGATATTCGCGTTCGCTTCCGATCGGAAAACGCTTGCTCCTTACGCGGAACGCGCGCTCAGCGTGGCGGACGCATACGGCGCGGAAGCGATCGCCGATCTTTTGTACGACAGATTATGCAAGCTGGACGTTTCGGAAGACAACCGCTATACCGTAAAGTATAAAGCGGAATAATCGCGTCAAAAGCGTTGCGGCGGCGCGGCGCAAGGTTTTAAAAAGCAAAAAACGATAAAATCCGCAAAAATCGCTTGACAAAGCGGCGTATAAGTTATATTATTTCCGTAAGGTTGCGTTTTAAGGGAAAACGCAGGCGATAAAAGAATAAGAAAACAGGACAAAGACGTCTTAATACGGCAAATTGCCGTTATTAAGGCGTTTTTTTGTTCGTAAAAGAGAGGGACGCTTATGGAAGATTACGAACAGTTTCGGCAGGTAGCCGAAAAAAACAGAGAAGGCAACGTACGGATACCGTCGGGGTGCGCGATCTGCGGATATTTCTCGCGCAAAGGGAACGCTCTGCCGGCTTCCGACGCGGTAAACGCGATGTCGTACATGCACGACAGATCCAACGGTCTGGGCGGCGGTTTTGCGGGATACGGGATATATCCCGATTTTCCCGACCACTACGCTTTCCACGTGTTTTACGACAACGACCGCGCGAGAGAAGAAACGGAAACTTTTCTTAAAGCCCGTTTCGACATTTCCAATATGGAGCGTATACCCACGCGTAAGGTATACGGCATAAAGGGCGCGCCGCTTATATGGCGGTATTTCGGTACGCTTCTGCCCGAAGTCAAAGCGCATACCGAGCTTGACGAGGAAGAATACGTCTGCCGTTCCGTTATTCATATAAACACCGGGATAAAAGGCGCTTATGTGTTTTCGAGCGGTAAAAACATGGGCGTGTTCAAGGGCGTGGGCTATCCCGAAGACGTCGGGGAATATTACTGCCTGGACGGATACAAGGGCTATTGCTGGACGGCTCACGGCCGTTATCCGACGAATACTCCCGGTTGGTGGGGCGGAGCGCACCCGTTCAATATTCTCGGTTATACGGTAGTACATAACGGAGAGATATCTTCGTACGACGCGAATCGTCGTTTTATGGAGATATACGGCTATAAATGCACTCTGCTTACCGACACCGAAGTCATTACGTATATAATCGATTATCTTCACCGAAAACGCAAACTCACTCTTTCCGACGTTGCGAAAGTCATCGCGCCGCCCTTTTGGAGCCGCATAGAAAAAATGGAAGAGCAAGAACGCGAAAAACTGACTACTTTGCGCAATATGTACGCGCCGTTGCTCATTACGGGACCGTTCTCGATAATTCTCGGCTATCCCGGCGGAATGATGGCGCTCAACGACAGGCTTAAACTGCGCAGTATGGTAGCGGCGGAAAAGGACGACGTCGTATACGTTTCGAGCGAAGAATGCGCGATACGTTCGATATGTCCCGATCCCGACAGGACGTGGAGTCCGGCGGGCGGCGAACCCGTCATCGTAGAACTTGACAAGGAGTGCGTTAAATGATCGATTATATTCAGCCCGACTATGAAGTCGTGAGAAATAAAGACCTTTGCGTCAAATGTAAAGTATGCGTCAGACAGTGCGCCAATCAGGTGCACGCGTACGACGAAAAAAGAGACGCGCTGTACGTAGACAACTCTAAATGCGTAAACTGCCACCGTTGCGTATCGCTGTGTCCGGCGCACGCGCTCAAAATAGTAAAAACCGACCACTGTTTCAAACCGAGCGCCAATTATACCGAAGACATAATCAAGGATATATACCGTCAGGCGGACTCGGGCGGAGTGCTGTTGTCGAGTATGGGAACGCCTAAAAGCTATCCCGTTTACTGGGATAAAATGCTCATCAACGCGTCTCAGGTCACCAATCCGTCCATAGATCCGTTGCGCGAGCCGATGGAAATAAAGACGTTTCTCGGCAAAAAACCCGAAGCGTTGGAATATCTGCCCGACGGTTCGATAAAAACGGAAAAATACCCCAATCTCGAACTTAAAGTTCCGATTATGTTTTCGGCAATGAGTTACGGCTCCATTTCCAAAAACGCGCACCTTTGTCTTGCGCGTGCGGCGAGAGAGCTCGGCACTTTTTACAACACAGGCGAGGGCGGACTGCACGAAGACCTTTACGAATACGGCGAAAATACGATAGTGCAGGTGGCGAGCGGTCGTTTCGGCGTTCACCCCGCATATCTCAGAGCGGGTAGCGCGATCGAGATAAAAATAGGTCAGGGCGCGAAACCGGGTATCGGCGGACATCTCCCCGGCAGTAAGATAGGAGAAGACGTTTCGCGCACGCGTATGATACCCATGGGTTCGGACGCGATCTCTCCCGCGCCTCATCACGATATCTATTCGATTGAAGACCTGCGTCAGCTCGTTTACAGCCTTAAAGAAGCGACCGATTATAAAAAACCGGTCATTGTCAAGATTGCGGCGGTGCATAACGTCGCGGCAATAGCCAGCGGTATCGCGCGAAGCGGCGCGGATATCATAGCGATCGACGGATTCCGCGGCGGAACGGGAGCGGCGCCCACGCGTATAAGGGACAACGTCGGCATACCCGTAGAGCTTGCGCTCGCGGCGGTCGATACCCGTCTGCGCGAAGAAGGCATACGCAATAACGTGGGCATAGTCGTGGGCGGTTCGGTACGGTCGAGCGCGGACGTAGTCAAAGCGGTGGCGCTCGGCGCGGACGCGGTGTACATAGCCACTCCCGCATTGCTCGCGCTCGGCTGCCATCTTTGCCGCAGCTGTCATTCGGGCAGGTGCAATTGGGGCATCGCGACTCAGATCCCCGAGCTCGTAAACAGACTTAACCCCGATATCGGCGCTCGCCGTCTCGTCAATCTCGTCACCGCGTGGGCGCACGAGATAATGGAGATGATGGGCGGCATGGGCATCAATTCCATAGAAGCGCTCCGCGGTAACCGTCTTATGCTTCGCGGTATAGGACTGTCGCAGAAAGAGCTGGACATTCTCGGCATAAAGCACGCGGGCGAATAAGGGGGGACGGAAAAATGAAAAGAGTATACGTAAACGAAGAATGGTGCCTGGGTTGCAGGCTTTGCGAATATTGGTGCGTATTCAGCGCGTCGGGAGAAAAACATTTTCCTTTCGCGTTCGACGGCGGAGCTAAACCGCCCGCGGGGATACAGGTGGAAGAGCGCGGCAGCGTGCATTTCGCGGTGAATTGCAGGCATTGCGAAGATCCGCTTTGCCTTAAAGGCTGTATTTCGGGCGCACTCTCCCGCGACGGGTACGGCGCCATAAGGGTGGATAAGACCAAATGCGTGGGTTGTCATACCTGTATCGCGCTTTGTCCCTACGGCTGTATAGTCAGCGGCGGCGACAATATGCCGATAAAAAAATGTCAGCTTTGCGCGGGCAAGGACTACACGCCGCAGTGCGTTTCGCACTGCCCGAACAACGCGATAGTTTTCGAGGAGGATGAGGATTTATGAAATACGTAATAATCGGAAACGGCGTTGCAAGTATAGGCGCGATAGAAGGAATCCGCAAAAACGACAAAAAAGGAAGTATCACCGTAATAGGCGAAGAAAAATATCCCTGCTACGGCAGACCGCTCATATCCTACTATCTCGAAGGAATGACGTCTCTCGATAAAATGGATTACCGCCCTTCGCAATTTTATAAAGACAACGGAGTGAAACTCGTGCTCGGAGTCAAAGCGGAAAAGATTGACGCGGTATCGGGCAAGGTTCTGGCAGGCGGGAAAGAATATCCTTACGATAAACTTCTCATAGCCACGGGCAGTTCGCCGGTGATTCCGCCTACGCCCGGTTACGATAAGGTAAAACGCAAGTTTACTTTCATCCGATTGGACGACGCGCTCGCGATCGAAAAGGCGGTCGACAAAACGAGCCGCGTGCTCGTTATCGGCGCGGGTCTGACGGGGCTCAAAGCCGCCGAAGGTTTGTACGGCAGAGTCGGAAGCATTACCGTAGTCGATATGGCGGACAGAGTGCTTCCCGCCGTGACCGACGCCGAAAGCAGCGCGATTGTGCGCTCGCATCTCGAAAGCAAGGGTATCGCGTTCTGTCTGTCCGATCATGTCGAAAGGTTCGACGACGGATTCGCGGTGCTTGCGAGCGGTAAAACCATTGCGTTCGACGTGCTTGTTACGAGTGTGGGCGTGCGCCCGAATACCGAGCTTGCCACTTCCGTCGGTTGCGCCACCGAGCGCATGACGGAGTCGGGTAGACCTTTCCGCGGGATAGTGGTGGACAGAGATCAGTATACCGGCGTCGACGGGATATATGCGGCGGGCGACTGTACGCTGAGTTACGACCTCACTCTCGGCAATACCCGTCCGCTTGCCATACAGCCCAACGCGTATATGCAGGGCGAAGCGGCTGGAGCGGCGATGAGCGGCGCACGGGCGGAGCGCAGGGAGTATTTGCCCGTCAATTCGGGCGGACTGCTGGGACTCAGAATGATAACGGCGGGAGCTTACGACGGAGAACCGATAACCGTAAAACGGGAAGGAATTTTCAGACGGTTTTTTATTCGCGAACGGAAACTGCGCGGTTTTATCCAGATAGGCGATTATTCGCGAGTGGGCATACTTACCGAAATGATAAGGAAAGGAACGTCGGTGGATTCGGTGGACTTTGCGTCCCTTACCGAAAGTCCGGATCTCGCCGCGCTCGGAGACGAGTACGTCAGGAGCGTGCTCGGTAGAAAGGAGAAAGAAAAATGACGCACATAAACGCTGAAAATATGCATTTTTCCGCGCTTACTCAGATGGTAAAAAGCGCGGACAGTGAAGTTACCATCGATAACGTGCTCGGTCAGAGATACATTGCCGCAGGCGTGCGAGGTAAACACGTAGTAATTAACGGTATCCCCGGCAACGCGCTCGGCGCGTATATGGACGGCTGCGCCATAGAAGTACACGGCAACGCTCAGGACGCGGTGGGCGATACGATGAATACAGGTACGCTCGTTATTTACGGCAATTGCGGCGATACGGCGGGATACGGTATGCGCGGCGGCAAAATATTCGTTAAAGGCTATGCGGGCTGGCGCGTCGGTATACACATGAAGGAATACGGCGACTATATTCCCGAGATCGTGGTCGGCGGTAGCGCGGGAGCGTATCTCGGAGAATACCAGGCGGGCGGACGTATCGTCATTCTCGGCATAGGTTGCGAAGACAGGCAGTGCGTCGGCGATTTTACCGCCACGGGCATGCACGGCGGAAAAATATACCTGAGAAGCCGTTTCGTTCCCGACGACCTTCCCCCGCAAGTGGAAGTATCGCGCGTGACCGATAAGTCGGAGCTTGCTCCGCTCGTGCGCGAGTTCTGCTCGTACTTCGGCTATGACGCCGATGAATTGCTTGCGGACGACTATATTGTCCTTACTCCGGCAGCGGCGTGTATATACAAACGTATGTATACGAACAGACCGATGTAGGAGCGTCTCTCTCGGACGCGGTTTTCTCCCTTGAAACCGCGTCCTTTTTTATTTATAAACGGTCGTGCGGCGCGCAGGTTTAATTTGTTGCGCGCTCGGCGCGGTTGTGCTATAATACATTCGTGCACAAGGAATACGAAAAATGTACGCTGTGTCCGCGTTCTTGCGGAACGGACAGACGGAACGGACGGGGATATTGCGGCGCGCCCGCCGAGACCGTTGTCGCGAAGGTCATGCTGCACGTTTGGGAAGAACCGTGCATAAGCGGCGAACGCGGTAGCGGCGCCGTGTTCTTTTCGGGCTGTAATCTGCGGTGTTCGTTTTGTCAGAACCGCGATATTTCTTTCGCTACGAAAGGCGAGCGGGTGAGCGACCAAGCGCTCGCGGAAATCTTTATGCGTTTGCAGAGCGACGGGGCGCACAACATAAACCTGGTGACCGCTACTCCTTATCTGCCTGCCGTGACAAACGCATTGCGCATTGCGCGCGACCGCGGGCTGGAAATTCCCGCGGTATACAATACGGGCGGTTACGAGACGCCCGAAGCGATTGACGCGTTGGCAAAAGTTGTAGACGTTTGGCTGCCCGATTTTAAGTATGCGGATCCGTCGTTATCCTTTAAGTATTCCCGCGCTTCCGATTATCCCGAAGTCGCTTTGCGCGCGATAGACCGTATGGTGGAACTTTCAGGCGCGCCCGTTATCGAAAACGGGCTTATAAAGCGCGGCGTTATACTGCGTTATCTCGTCTTGCCGGGACAGCGCCGCGACGGAGAAACCGTATTGCGCACGGTAGCGGAGCGTTGGGGCGGTAAAGTGCTGTTGTCGCTTATGCGACAATTTACGCCCGAGTTTGCTTCGCCCGATTGCGACCTTAAACGCCGAGTCACCGCTTTCGAATACAATTCTTTACTTAACCTTGCGATTTCACTCGGTCTTGACGGGTATTTTCAGGACGCGTCAAGCGCCGTATCGTCGTTTACGCCCGCATTTTAGTTGCGCACCGCTAACGCTATATTTCGCGCCGATTGTTATATTTCGCGCGGGGCGAAGCGAGCGGGAAATATAACAAGAGACCGCGCTCATATAAGCGCGAACGCCAAAGGATTCTTTCGGCGGGCGGGGCGCACGCACACCCATCAAAACTAAAAGTACCTCGAAGTCCGCAGACTTCGGGTACTTTCACTTTTTCGGGTGCAGACCATGCTAACGCTGTGCGTTAGCTCGCCCGCCTGACAGTTCGGGAAACAGTGTTCGCATATCGAAAGATATGCTCTGCACCGTTTCCCGAACCCTTCGCCCTTGCTCACCCACCGCTCGCAAGGGAATCAAGGGTCGTTTGCCCGAAGTTTAATATTGCGCACCGCTAACGCTCGCCACAGGCGTGCGCAATACAATTTCCGCGCTTGCGGTATCTTTTCGGCGCAAAGGCGTGTTTTTTCACCGCCGCAAGGTCACTTAGCGGCGGTCGCACGCGGGTGCGTGCTAAAAAGAACACGCCTTATCATCCGAAAATCTTTCCGCAATCGCTGCGCCTCTTTCTATGAGATACTTGTTCTTTTTTATAAGGTTAAATACTTTATAAATAAGCACGAGT
>CALWBH010000041.1 GCA_944376015.1 uncultured Clostridia bacterium | reverse complement strand
GGGGATGTTGCGTTAAGCGACGCAATGGAGCGAAATTTTTTGTAAAATTTCGCTCCATTGCTGACTTAACGCTGCCATTCAGACGCAATATCGGTTGTCTTTTAGGTTAAAACGCGTGTTTTAGGGTCGCCATAGGGTCACCTTATGGCGACCGCTATCGCTACGCACGCTCCGAAAACACACGTTTTTCCTCAAAAATCCAACCGCATTGCTACTGTATAGTCTTATAATTACTTTAATTCGTAAAGTAACTTTATATTTTGTGATATATTGTAATAAATTAATACTTTTCTGCTATAACGCACGGGGCTGTTGCATTGCTGAATGCAACAGCCCCATGTTTTCCGACGGGAGCGCTCGCGACCCGACGCAATATCCGACGTATTCACGGTTATAATCGATTGGATACGATTACGCGCTTATGCAAAGAGCTGCCGCATAACTTAACGCGACAGCCCCGTTAAAGCTTTATTTCTTTTATCCCGCTCGGTCAAACTTTTTCCGATCTCAAGCGCTCAATAATTGTCGGTATGCACTTCGAAAAACGACTGCGAATATTTACAAACGGGACAAACGTCGGGAGCTTTCGTCGACATTACTATATGTCCGCAGTTTCTGCATTCCCATGCCGTAACGCCGCTTTTTTCGAACACGCGTTTGGTCTCTACGTTTTTCAATAACGCGCGGTATCTCTCTTCATGCCTTTTTTCGATAGCCGCCACTCCGCGGAACTGTTCGGCAAGCTCGTGGAAACCTTCTTCGTCCGCGTCTTTTGCCATACGGTCGTACATGTCTGTCCACTCGTAACTCTCGCCTTCAGCCGCATGCAACAGATTTTCCGCGGTATCGCCTATTCCTCCGAGCTTTTCGAACCAGAGCTTGGCATGCGCTTTTTCGTTTTCTGCCGTCTGAAGAAACAATGCGGCTATCTGTTCGTAACCCGCGTTCCGAGCAACTTCCGCGAAATATGTGTACTTGTTTCTCGCCTGAGACTCGCCCGCAAACGCTTCTTTGAGATTTTGTTCCGTTTTAGTACCCGCGTAAGGATTTTTAGCAGGAGCGGCGCTCTCTATTTTAACGAATTTTTCGGCGGGCTGCTTGCATACCGGACACTTGAAATCGGGCGTCATCGGTCCTTCGTGAACATACCCGCACACCGTGCATTTCCATTTTTCCATTGTCGTATTCTCCTTTGAATCTTCCGTTTCGTTAAACCCGATCGAAGCGAGCAGACTTTTTACCGTTTCTACGGGAACGCCCGGATAATCTTTTATCTTTTCCAAAAAGCGCCTGACGTTAAGACTCTGCGGTATCATGAATCCGGCTTCTCTCGTCAGGTCTTCCGCCATAAGACGGGAAGATCTTTCTACGGCTACGCTCAGAACGTCGGGAAGACCCGAAGCTATCTGCTCGGCTTTATTTTTGCTGCCGACAAGTATGCGCAACGCTTCAACGACTTCCTCCGTCTTAGGCTGTTGGGGCGGATATTCATGAGAAACCATCGAAATTGCGCTTGACGGACAAGCCGCCGCGCATGCTCCGCAACCGACGCATTTGCTCACGTCGATTACGCTGTTTTCCGTATCGGTTGCGCCCGTAGGACACACATAAAGGCAAAGGCAGTCTTTGGTGCATAATCTGAGATTTCTTACCGCGTATTTTTCAGCCATTATTGCGCCCTCCCTTGCAACTTTTCGAATTTCCAAGACGGTACTTTACATACGGGACACAACTCAGGCGGCTCTGTACCTACATATACGAATCCGCATACGCTGCAAATATACACTCCCGTGTTTTCCAGCATTTTATCCCCTTCTTTTTCATACCGAGCAAGCAACGAACTCAGCATATTCGTTACTTTTTTGCTCCAAACCAAACTCCGCATGGCTCCCCTGTCGGAAGCGGCTGCGGACACGGAATCCGCATAAGGATAATTTTCTCGGAGATCTTTATCGATAAGCGATTTTAAAGCGCTCGCGCCGTTGCTTTTCCCCGTTTTACCCGCGGCTTTGCGGAAAAACTCCGCCAGCTCTTCGAATTGTTCTTTTTCTTTCGAAAGGTACTGCTTTTCACAGCCCCGCGCCAGGTTGGAACAAATAACGCTCATCTCCATAGCCGTAAGCTCTTTGTCAGCGCCGTCCGTCGGTTTTTCAGCTATAATTTCAGACGACGTTTCGGTGACTTCTTTGAACGCTTCCTTTCCCGCGCCGCAGACAGGGCATTTGAAACCGTCGGGCAATTCCCCTTTGTGAACATACCCGCAAACAGTGCAAACATATTCTTTCATTGCGTTTCTCCTTTCGCACATTATATCATACGTTTTTCATAAGTTCAATACCTTTTTGAAAAAAATTATTCCGATATTAATAAAATAAAAACGCACTGCCACGCGCGTCAACCGTCATACGAACCAACCGCTATATAAAAATTTAAGCGAGACCCAAACCGTTTCGGAGTTTTTCGGACAAGCAAAAAACCGACATTAATCCATGTCGGTTTTTTGGCGTGGTCGAGGTGACAAGACTTGAACTTGCGACCTCACGGTCCCTAACCGTGCGCGCTACCAGACTGCGCTACACCTCGAAATCGTCTATTGCGTTTTATCGGCTGCCCGAACGTATGTTACGGTTTTACGCTTCGTAACGTACGAAAGTGTACACTACCGGATCGGAATCGACGGCATTGCTTTCGCCGTCCGCCACCTGCGGAACGAGCTCGATCTGCAATACGTCTACCGTCACGATATTTATAGTGTAAACGACTTCTCCCCACTTATTATCGCGTTTGAGCTCGATAGTGTTTTTCACTATAAGATCGTATTGCGCATAATAAGAAACGCCGTCCACGAGAGCATAATTTTCACCGTCATTTTCGCCAAGCGTAATAAATTTATTGAAATCGGTGACTTTGGTATCACCCGTTTCGGCGTCATAAGTCCCTATGTAAAAATCACCGTACATATCGTAATCTTTCGGCGCATTTTCAACACAGGCGGTAAAAACGAACACGCTCACCGCCAAAGCTGCAATTATAACGAATAAGGACAATTTTTTCTTCATACGCGAGATTTATTATATATTATCGCGTTTACGTTGTCAAGCAAAATCACTCCCATTTACTTAAATAGCGCGCAACATATTTTTTACCCGTCAACCGTTGCATTCCGCGCGCAGGTGTGTTAAAATTTTATTATGAGAATAGACAAATTCCTTAAAGTAAGCAGAATACTCAAACGGCGTACGGTAGCCGGCGACGCTTGCAGTAACGGAAAAGTAACCGTAGGCGGAAAACCGGTCAAGCCGGCTTATCGAGTAAAGATAGGCGATATCGTTTCGGTATCTTTCGCAGGCGGCGAATTGCGCTTCCGCGTACTCTGCCTGGACGAAAAGGTTAACGCTAAGGAGGCGGACAAGCTTTATGAAATACTCTGACGGCAAAACACGCAAGACCGCCGCCGTACTGTTATGCGCCGGCAAAGGCAGCCGAACAGGTCTGCCGTACAATAAAATGCTTTTGCGTATAGGCGACGATACGGTTGCCGAGCTTACTCTCCGCGCATTCATACAAAGCGGTATATGCGACGATATCGTGCTTACCGCCAGTCCCGAAGACTATGACGTTTTACGCGAAATAGCCGACGAAAACGGCGCTCGCGTGATTTACGGCGGAGAAAGCCGTACAGACAGCGTTCGCAAAGCGCTTGCCGCTCTTTCGCCCGATACCGACATCGTACTGATACACGACGGAGCAAGACCTTTTCTCTCCCCCGAACTCATAGTCGCCGCCGCCCAAAGCGCTGCGGATTACGGGAGCGGAATCGCCGCAGTGCCTACTACCGACGCCATAAAACGGGCTGTAAACGGCTACGTAACGGAAACTCTCGACAAAAGCACTCTTTTCAATATTCAGACCCCCCAGGCTTTCCGCTTTGACGATATAGTAAAAGCTTATTCCGTAATAAACGGCGATTATGCGGACGACTGCGAAGTATACGAACGGGCAGGTTACCGCGCGCGGCTCGTACGCGGCGAATATTCCAACACGAAAATAACCACCCATGCCGATATATTCCGTCTTCCCGGAGAATACAGGACGGGCATAGGATTCGACGTGCACAGGCTCGCCGAAAACCGTGATCTCGTACTCGGCGGAGTGCTCATACCCTATCCGCTCGGACTGCTCGGTCACAGCGACGCGGACGTGCTCGTACACGCAGTAATGGACGCGATGTTATCCGCGGCGGGCTTGCCCGATATAGGGGTGCTTTTCCCGGATACCGATCCGAAATACAAAGGCATTTCAAGTATGAAACTGCTTAGCGAAGTGTGTTCGGCAATGCGCGAACGCGGCGCAAAGCTTATCAACGTTTCCGCCGTCGTAATGGCGGAAAAACCGAAACTTGCGGGCTATATCCCTTCCATAAGAAGCAGTTTGTCACGCGCGCTCGGCATACCGACAAATAACATAAACGTAAGCGCAACCACGACGGAAGGTCTCGGCATTTGCGGCGAAGGAAAAGGAATGGCGGCATCCGCAATAGTGCTCGTAACCGTTTAAAGCCGACTTACCCGCCCGCTTACGTAACCTGACGAGCACTACAAAGCATGCCGCGCCTATTGTTTTCCGCGCCTATCCGCGTTAAACCGCGAATGAAATGCGTTTTTCGGCATAAAATTTATATGCCGCTCTTGACAAAGACGACATATTATGATAATATCATAAAATCATGGGGATGTTCGGTTTCGACGGGTAACCGAACTCGTGATATAAGCATGCGGAAGGCGGCGGCTTCCTTAAAACGCCAAAAAGCAATAAATGCTAAAAAAACAACTTCAAGAGTAATCGCTCCCGCTTTCGGCGGCAGCCTTGCTTGCGCAGCATAACGTCTGCGCCGTCGGCGCGGCAGCTCACCGAGCCGCGTTCGGCGTCATCAGGTGAAAACTTTTGCGGCTACGGGCAATGTCGCAATCGCACCTATGCCCTCGCCCGATGCGTTTCGTTTGCTTTAACGCAACAGGTTAAACTCCAAGCAAAATAAGCATGTAGAAGGTTACGGGAGACTTTATTCGGACAGGGGTTCGACTCCCCTCATCTCCACCACTTCGGGGACGTAGCTCAGCTGGTAGAGCGATGCGTTCGCAACGCATAGGTCATGGGTTCGAGTCCCACCGTCTCCACCAAACCGAGGATAAGGGCGCATCTCGCGCCCTTTCTTCATGTCTCGGACTTCGGTCATTTACGCCTCAGTAAACTCCCTCGTCATAGCATTTGAAAGTGCACGGCCTGCCACCATTTTGCTCGGTGCGGAGGGCAATTTTTATTAAATTCACTAAAACCCGAAACAAATTTGTTCACGTCGGGTTTTTATTTTTTACGGAGCGTTATATTCACATAAAAAACGCCGATTCGTGCCGACGTTAAATAATATGGTACTCAAATTTTACCGCACGGAGAATAAGGGCGGATCGCCAAGCGGTTCAGCGGCGACCGCCCGTTCCCGTGCGCTTTTGAGCTTCGTTTTTTATTGCGTTGCTTTGTTTGTGACGGGTGCTTGAACGGCGAGGCGTAGCCGAGCCGCTCGTTTATTCAAGCACCCGCCTTAGTGCCATTTTTCAAAAATCTATTTTTATTTATGTTATGCAAACAAAAATCGCTTGCGTGTTTTCTGCATGTTATAATATACTAAAGATGCTAAACAATCAAATTT
>CALWBH010000040.1 GCA_944376015.1 uncultured Clostridia bacterium | reverse complement strand
GGACGGGTTCCCGAGTGGCCAAAGGGAGCAGACTGTAAATCTGCCAGCTCCGCTTTCGGTGGTTCGAATCCACCCCCGTCCACCAAGAAACGTCGAAAAATATATCGGCGTTTCTTTTTTGTAAGCTTTAAATGCTCTGAAAAATATTTCTGAAATACCCATACAAAACCGATACGAGCATTTAATAGCATCTTCAAAAATTTAATCGAATCTACAATAACCGCACCTATGTTTTTTGTCAAAATCGTCCACCGAAATGGACGATTTTGATATTTTTGCGGAAAATCTTTATTGAGTTATAAATCGGGGCTATTATATAATTATTTTGGTCATGGACGTACAAGCCAAGTACGTGCAAGCCAAAAAAAATATTTAGGAGGAAAATTTGTAATGGCTAAGAAAAGAATGAAGACCCCGATATTCATGGCGTTATGGATTGCATTCGCCGTAATATTGCTCGCATTGGGTATTGCATTCAATCTTATGGCGACGACGTTTTCTAACATTTTTACGTCGTTGTTCAGCTGGGAAAGAGGAAAGAGCGAAGCTATCCCGACAGAAGGTACGGAAGACTGGGATACAAACTACTATTCCTACAAGGCAAAATCTCTCGATGACGCCACGTCTAACGCAAACAAACTGGTGGAAGAAATCTGCGACGAAGGGTTTGTGCTTCTCAAAAACAACAAAAAGGACGGAAATAATGTATTACCGCTCGATCCCGAAACCGACAAAGTTGCAATGTTCGGTCGCGCAAGCGTAGATCCGATACTCGGTGGCTCCGGATCAGGTAACGCAGGAAGTGCCAAAGTAATTGTTAAACCATACGACGCATTGACGGAAAGCGATTTCAATGTAAATCAGGATGTATATACGTTTTTTAACAATAACTATACAAAATACGATAAATGTGCGATCGCAATGGACAACTATGACGGTTCCACTTTCTTTATAGGTGAAATACCTACGTCGGCATACACGGGTTTCACTCCCGTTTCGACCGAAACGGCAATAGTTTTCATCGGTAGAGGCGGCGGTGAAGGCTGGGATCTTTCCACAAATCTTAAACAAGCGGCACAGACCAGTGCGTCCAAGGAAAAAATTTCCAAAAATACCAATACAGCGGCGGAAGTTGCGAATTACACCGACGATCAGCATCAGCTTGAGCTTTCCAAAGAAGAAAAGGATATGATCAAGTATGCAAAAGAAAATTATGCAAACACTGTAGTCGTTATCAATTCTTCGCATGCAATGGAGCTCGGACCTATTGCCGACGACAGTAGCGAATATTCGGCAGACGCCATACTTTGGATAGGCTCCACCGGAGCAGAAGGATGCAGGTCGCTCGGCAATATACTCAGCGGAAACGTTAATCCTTCCGGCAGACTCAGCGATATTTATGCAGCGGATTTCACTGCGGATCCCACGTTTAAAAACGAAGGTATTTACGAATACAGCGGTATAGGCGAAAACGATATTGCAGCGGGTAACGCGGGACTCAAAAAAGCGTTTGCAATGCAGTACGAGGAAGGCATATATGTAGGATATAAATATTATGAAACCGCTTACGCAGAAGCTTTGAAAGGGAATTACTCGGGATTTGATTATGATTCGGCGGTTGTATATCCTTTCGGATACGGACTCAGCTATTCAGATTTCACACAGAGCATAGTGTCGTCCGACACCTCCGGTGACAAAGTCAGCGTTACCGTAAGCGTAAAAAATAATTCCGAACTTGCCGGCAAAGAAGTCGTTCAGCTCTATTACACGCCGCCTTATACTTCCGGCGGAATAGAAAAAGCCGACGTCAATCTTATCGCTATAGGGAAAGTCGAAGTCGGTGCAAATGCTACGGAAGAAATAACCCTTACTTTCAATAAAGAAGATCTTGCGTCGTACGACTATAAAAAAACCAAGACCGAAAACGGCGGATATGTTCTCGAAAAAGGCTCATACGAAATAACGTTACGTACCGATTCGCACACGCTTGCAACCGGTGCAACAAAAAAAATCAGCTTTACGGTAAATGAAGACATAATCTACGACGAAAATAACAAGCGCGAAAGCGACGAAGTGGCTGCGGTAAACCGTTTCGATAACGTTTCAACCATGATGAAAGATACGGCTCAATCGGGCTATGCGCGTAACTTCTCCAGAGCGAATTTTGCGGAAACTTTCCCCACAACGCCTACGTCTGCCGATCTTGATGCGGTTAACATAAAAGTGTTGGCACAGCAAAACGGCGGAACTACGGTAAAAGCAGGTCTTGCCGAATTCAAGTCTGCCACCGATCCTACGCTCGGAAACGTAAGCACTTCGAAAATCTATGCCGCAACCGCACCCGAAATGAACGGCACTAACGGAACCAAATTCTCAGATCTGCGCGGCAAAGACTACGAAGATACCGCATGGGAACAGTTGCTCGCAAACATTAAAGATTCCGAATACGTTTCCGCAACATTCAACGCGTCCGCTTACAATACGGCAAAAATAGATTCTATCGCAAAACCTCGTACTAACGATCCCGACGGACCTGCCGGCATAACTTCGCTTTTCGGTTCTACCGGTTGCTGCGCATACATGAGCGAAGTCGTCCTTGCGTGCACATTTAACACTGAGCTCGCAGAACGAATGGGGGATGCGGTTGCGGAAGAAGCGTATTATTATCAGAAAAGCGCAGATTCGAGTTCGGGCGGAACTAACGGTTGGTATGCTCCCGCAATGAACATTCATCGCAGTCCGTTCGCAGGCAGAAATTTCGAATACTACAGCGAAGACCCTAATCTCAGCGGGTTTATGGGCGCGGCTGTTGTTCGCGGCGCGGCGGCAAAAGGCGTAAATTGCTATATCAAACACTTCGCACTTAACGACAGCGAAATATACAGGACAACTAATCTCTGCGTCTGGGCTAACGAACAGACTATACGCGAACTTTATCTCAGACCCTTTGAAATGACGATAAAGAACAGCGAGATAGAAATCAAGTATATAGCCGATAAGAACGGCACTATGGCAACAAAGACAATAAAGGGCGCTAACGGCATAATGAGCTCCTTCAACAGAATAGGCACTACATGGGCAGGCGGAAGTTACGCGCTTATGACCGAGGTGCTCAGAAACGAATGGGGATTCGACGGATTGGCAATTTCCGACTTTAACCTTTACGGTTATACCGACGCCGATCAGGGGCTCCGCGCAGGCACCGATATCCAGCTTGCTTTCGGCATACAGTTTGAAGACGAAAAGTCCGCTACGGCTCAAAACGCCATGTATAAAGCTTTGCATAATATGTGCTACGCTACGGTACACACCAATATAATGCAAGGCGTTGCTCCGGGCGCTACGTTCAAATATTATCTTGCCGGCTGGCAGAAAGGGCTAATTGCTCTCTCGATCATACTGTATTTGGCTACAGCAGGTTGCGTGGCATGGATAATTATAAGAACCATAAGAGTCAAAAAGGAAAAAGCTGCGGCATGATCCGTCAACCGCACCTCATATCACCGGGAAAGGGAGCGATAACAATCGCTCCCTTTCTTTTGACAAAAATATATTTCTTTTTATAATAATTAAAATAAGCTATTTTTACCCCCCCCCCATGCTCTTCCGCAAAAAATGAAAAACTCGTCGGATTTTTTATTGCGGATATTATCTTATCTTTATTTTTTCTGTATTCTGTAGGCGTACAGCCTATTCGATCTTTAAAAACTTCGGTAAAATAGCTTGATGTCGAAAATCCGGTTTTGTAAGCTATCTCAAGGATGCTCATATCGCTGGTTCGTAAATATTGTAGCGCTTTATAAACACGATAATCCGATAAAAAATCCATTGGCGTATCATGTAAATACTTACCGAATATTTCATAACATTTACTACGACAAATTCGTCCCGCCGCACATATTTCTTTCAACGAAATACGTTTACCGTAGTTTTCATAAATGAATACCAGCATGTTTTTTAAAGTAAAGCGTATTCCGTTTTCATAAGAATCGTCATTTTCATATATGACGTCTGCGTGCTCGCTATTTTGGAGATTGGCATAGTATATTTGCCAGAGTGAAAAAAACATCCCGACTATATACAGCGAATTTTTTGTTTTAGAATAAATTTCATATATATTTTTTAATATATTTATGATTTCTTTCTGCCACTCTATTTTATTATCGAGCAAAATAATATCTTTTGCGTTACGGTCTATTATAGGTAAAACATATTTATCTTCGATTTCTTTTGTTGTACATATCAAAGCGGGGTTTAGCAGTATGCAAATAAATTCACAATTTTCCCCGTCTATAGATTCACCGCCGTGAAAACGCGACGAATTTACGCATATCCCGCAGCCGCTTTCAATTATCGAGCTTTTATCGTTCACCGTATAAAATAACTTTCCCGAAGTAACAATAATAAATTCAAGATCTTCATGCCTGTGTCTTAAAATTTTTTTATCGGGAAAATCGGATAAATTTAATTTTTTTATGTACAAGAGCGAATCGGGGGAGTCGTATTTTATACTCTCGTATCCGTCTTTTTTGACAATAATATTTTGCATAACCACCACCTAATATCAAAACAATTGTCATTTTTTAATAATTTTAACACACATACTGCATATTGTCAATACACAATTCAAAATTCATATCGAATAAAGTATAGGTTTTATAATAATTACGTCATATTGACAAATCCGCACAGCTATGATATACTTATTTTGCGAAAAAAGTCGGAGAACCTAAAATGAATAACGAAAAAAATGAGATTTACGCTATAAAATTAATATATCGATCCGAAGAAATGTATATGGGGTACGATTGCTCAAACGATACCGTTTTGCACGATGATAGATATTATCTTGCATGGAGAAGCTTAAAGGCTCTGACCGAATATCTCGATACGCAAAAATTATCTTACCTAATCGACGATATTTCCGTTTACGATTTCGATAAAAGCCCGGAAAACCCCGTGGATTACAATTCGGTCCTGGAAAAATGGAATTTGCTCAATACCTTTGCCAAAACATACGGTATGTATTTCGAAGGAAACGGCAAAAAATACAACGGCGTATACGAATTTCTTTTTCGTTGCGTTACTTCTGTCGTGGAATTACCGCCGAAATATAAAATGCCCGGAAAATATTTCAAATTACTCGATAAAGTTTTCAGGAAACAGGCAAGATATTTAAACAGGATAAAAATTGTTTGCTGAATAATAGGGCAGTAATTAAAAAATATCAGTCAGGAATAAGTGCCCGCATATATGAAAACAGAATAAATATGCGTATAAAAATAATGCAAACTTAAATTTAAGTTTGCATTATTTTCGCTCAAACGGCTTTATTTAATCGTTATTGCCGCAAATGGCTTCGATACGCTTCTTTATTCGTTCCGTCACGTCGGGAGCGTTGTGCCACCAATCGCGGCTCCATACGCGCATTATATTCCAGCCCTTCTGTTCAAGGAAACGGCAGGCGAATACGTCGCGTTCGAGCGCGGTCTCATCGGAATTGAACAGAGTTTTATCCACCTGTATTCCGAGAATATACCTGTCTTTTTTCTTATCGTAAACGGCGACCGCAATTTTATTCGTACCGCTTCCGAGATTAGTATCTACCTCATATCCTAAACTGCGCAGTTTGGCGGCTATCTGTTGTTCTACGGGAACGGTAAGCGCGGCGACGCTCTTTTTTTCTTCCGTTTGATAAAGTCCGTCGAGTACGGCTTTAATTTCCGCCTGGCTGCCGTTGGAAACCGCCCGCGCATAGGCAAGGTAAGTCTTAAACAGTTTGGGTCCGTTGTTTTTGGACGATTCCACTTTAAGGTCTTCCGGCTCGATACTTGTAACCACGTATATTTTTTTCTTTGCTCGCGTTACGGCTACGTTCAGACGGTTTTCGCCGCCGTCTACCGAAAGCGAGCCGAAATGAGCGTTTACTTTGTCGTTGTCGTTACGAGCGTAACCTATACTGAAAATTATTATATCGCGTTCGTCGCCCTGGACGTTTTCGATGTTCTTTACAAACAAGCTTATGTCCTGACCGTCTTCTTTTCTGTTTTTTTCCTTCAAAATGTACGCTCTGAATTCGGGATCGGATTTGCTTTCACGGTCAATCGCGTCCTCGATACAGGATTGCTGTTCCATACCGAAAGAAATAATACCTATGGTACTGCCGCGTTCACGCCCTTTAAAAATCTTTTTGAGCAAAGCTACAATTTCCCGCGCTTCGATTTCGTTTCTACGATCAGACCACGTTCCGTTTACTTTTATACGCTCTATGGCTCTGTTTTTAAGCGATTTCGTAACGTCCGGCGATATACGCAATCTGTTGTCGTAGAACGCTCGGTTGGAAAAATCGATCAGTCCTTGACTGCGACTTCTGTAATGATAGGTTATATTGACGCTGTCGAAGCGCGCTACGGCAAGGTCGAGCAAGCTTTCAACTTCGAGCGCCGCCTGTAAAGTGAGATCGCTTTCGTCGTCCGCGCCGCCCATATACCTGCGCATGAACGTAGTCGTTGGTCTGAGCTGCTTTGCATCGCCTGCAACCACAACGTTTTTGCCGCGGATAATGCAAAAAAAGGTATTTTCTATAAACAAATGACTCGATTAGAAAAAAAGCACAAGGTCGAACATATCCTTTTG
>CALWBH010000039.1 GCA_944376015.1 uncultured Clostridia bacterium | reverse complement strand
GCGCAGACGCTCAGTCTTCTTGACGGCGAAGGTAATCTGGTAAAACAGATAACGCTGTCCGGGAACAAGCCGAGCGAACAGGCAAGTCAGAATCCTTCTTCGATAGCAAGCGACGATAAGTATATTTACGTCTCTCACAAGCTTAACAATCAGAACGATGTGCTTATACTCGTTTACGACTGGGAAGGCAATTTCGTCGGTTCCTGCGCTCCGAGCGGTATCAGGCTTGCGAGCGAAGGATATAACACACAGTCGATATTCATCCATAACGGCGTAGTTTACGCTACGCTTTGCACCTGGACGAATACCACGGGCGTTTATGTCTGGACAATATCATTCAGCGCTTAAGTCATGAGAGCTGACAGCGCAACTCCGTGATAACGGAAACGCCCCGCTTGAAAAAGCGGGGCGTTCACATCCGATACGAAATTAACGGCAGACCGTCGGGTCTGCCGTTAATGTTTTGACTTAACTTATACGCGATTTATCTTATGCGTTTACGACTTTATTTCGCGAGTACTTTTTTAAGCTCTGCGAAACGGGGAACGCCGTTAACGAATTCGGGCGAGTGCTCGCCTTCGAGAAGGGGAACGACGTAGTCGAGGAAGTCTTTGGTTATCATATTGCCTTCGGCGTTGATATATTCGAGAGGCAGTTTCTTTTCGGTATTCGCACATTCGGAAAGCGGGAATTCTTCGATGGTCGTTTCGTACTTTTTGCCGGGTTTTCTGACGACGCCTACCATGATGTTGGACTTGCCCGCGACGGCGGCTTTGACTGCCGCGCATCCTTCCGCATACGCTTCTTCGACGTCCACTTTGGACGCGATATGAGCGGCGCATCTCTGCATGAGCGAGAACTCTATGGCTCTGTACTTGGTGTCTATGCAGTTGCGCAGATGAGAAACGAGGTAAGCCGCGGTACCGCCGAGCTGTACGTGACCGAATGCGTCTTTCTTGGCATTGACTGCCGCATACTCAGCGATGAACTTGCCGTCTTTGTCGTGTATGCCTTCGCTGACGGCGACGATGCACTTGCCGTTTTTCTCGTAAATGGCTTTGACGTCTGCGGTGAATTTATCGAGGTCGAAATCCACTTCGGGAACGTAGATGAGGTCGGGTCCGTGTCCCGCATAGGTGGCTACGGCGCTTGCGGCGGTGAGCCATCCCGCATGACGTCCCATTATTTCGATGACGGTTATCATGCCCTTGTCGAACACGCGCGCGTCGAGGTCTATTTCCATGCAGGTGGTAGCGATGTATTTTGCGGCGGAAGCATAGCCGGGGCAGTGATCGATGCCGTAAAGGTCGTTGTCTATGGTCTTGGGAACGCCTACGACGTTGCATTCGTAACCGTGAGCGTTGACGAACTCCCCGATCTTGTTGCAGGTATCCATGGAGTCGTTACCGCCGTTATAGAAGAAATATTTGACGTTGTGTTTCTTGAAGATCTCGAGTATTTTAAGGTAATCCGTCTCGTCGTCTTTATAGTCCTTGAGCTTATAGCGGCAGGAACCGAGAGCGGACGAGGGGGTGCCGAGCAGACGGTGGATTTCCGCGGGATCCTCTTTGCCCATATCGAACAGCTCGTCTTTGAGTATGCCGACAACGCCGTGAGCGGCGCCGAGCACCTGCGTGATCTCGCCGTGTTTGAACGCTTCTTCGAACACGCCGCACGCGCTTGCGTTGATGACCGACGTGGGTCCGCCGGACTGAGCGAACAAAAGTGCGCCTTTAAGATTTTTCATAATAATTCTCCTTCATGAATTTTCTTTACCGCTATATTTTATCATCATGTGCGCATAAATGCAAGTAAATTGACTCGGTCTGCGCCGCGTCGCGGCAAATTACGGGCAGTCGGCATGAATTTAATTGACACAAGCGTGGGAAAATGTGATATAATGAACCCGATAATCGGATCCGCGTCATAGCAGATCGTTCCGATCAGATAATGCGAGGGGAGGAATATGATAAACGTAGCTATCGTCGAAGACGAAAGAAAAGCCGCAGAGTTGCTTGTGAGCTATTTCGGAAAATACGGGAAAGAGTACGGCGTTGATTTCCGCACGGTTTGTTTCGATAATCCCGTTGATTTTCTGACCAAATATTCGGCGGGCTATGATATGGTGATGATGGATATCGAAATGCCCGACATTGACGGTATGGCGACTGTCCGTAAACTGCGTGAGGTTGATTCGGAAGTAATGGTCATATTCGTCACCAATCTCGCGCAATACGCCGTCAAGGGTTACGAAGTGGACGCGTTTGATTTCATAGTGAAACCCGTCATATACGCGGAATTCGCCATGAAACTGACGCGCGCCGTAAAGAACATCCGCTCGCGCGACAGCAGGGATATTTGGGTGTCAACGCGAAGCGGCAAAAAAGCGGTGAATACGGGCAAACTGATTTACGTCGAGATAATGCGCCACGAAATAACATACCATACCGAAACGGGCACCGTAGTGGGCAGCGGAACGCTCGGCGGCGTGAGCGAATTGCTCAAAGGGCTTTCTTTTGCGCAGTGCAGCCGCTGTTATCTCGTCAATCTGAGGTATGTTACGGAAGTGACGGCGGACGAAGTGGTTGTCGGAGGAGAGCGACTCGCGATAGGCAAGACCCGAAAGAAAGAATTTCTCAAAGAATTCAACAATTACCTTGCGGGAGGAGGGCGCGTGCTGTGACGGCGTTTCAGGTCTACGAATATCTGTTCATGTCAGAGCTGATAGTCGCGGGAGCGCTGTTTTCATACCGCTTCGCGCGGCGAAGTAAATTTCCGCTTCGCGTCATCGGTGCGATAGCCGTCTGTTATCTTGCCGTGTTCGGGCTTTCGATGACGGGCGCGGCAGGGGAAGACTGGCAGGCTTCGCTGGTATTCATAGCAATGTTCGCGGTGTTTTGCGGTGCGTTTATTTTCGTTTACGATATTTCCGTAAAAGGAATGTTGTTCTGCACGATCGCCGCATATACCGCACAGCATCTTGCATATGAAATTTTCAAACTCATATTCACTCAGTTCGATATCCTTGTTGCTCAGAATATGTACGGAAGCGATCCTTTCGATCTTTCTTCGCTCGGAGCGGAAACGATTGTCGCCGCGCTTGTGTATGTGAATGTTTATCTTGCCGTATATGCAAGCGTACAGTTCGTGATCGGGCGCAAGATAGGCGACGGGAAAGACCTCAGGCTCAAAGGCGCGGGCATGTTCGTGCTTTCGGGAATGATACTTCTGATAGACGTGTTTCTCAACGCGGTGGTGGTGTACATCATCGACGAC
>CALWBH010000038.1 GCA_944376015.1 uncultured Clostridia bacterium | reverse complement strand
TCAACCGCGAAGGGTATAACAAACTCGCGCTCGGTCACCACGCCGACGACGTGGCGCAGACTCTGCTTATGAGTATGATCTACGAGGGGCGGCTCAATACGTTCAAACCGATAAGCGAGATGACGCGGACGGGGGTTACCGTGATACGTCCTTTTGTGTATGTGGACGAAAAGGACATAGTCGCGCTTTGCGGCGAAGAAAATATTCCCGTAGTGAAAAACCCTTGTCCCGCAGACGGCGGAACCAAACGCGGATATGTCGGCGATCTGCTGAAAAGACTGGATAAAGAAACGGGGTATCTCGCTTCCGAAAATATAAAGCGCGCGATATTCAATCCCGAACGTAACTCTCTCTGGAACGAGTGCGAAAGGCGGGAAATAAAACGCGGCGGAAAAAACGAAACCGCCGAATAATGCGGCAAAGCCGTTGCAAAACGGGGAGGGAAATATGCCTATATATCCGATAATACGGGACATAACATTAATGGAATGCGACGCGATAGTCAACGCGGCGAACAATACTTTGCTCGGCGGAGGAGGCGTGGACGGATGTATACACCGCGCGGCGGGACCGGGGCTCAAAGCCGAGTGCGCTACTCTCGGCGGTTGCGCGACGGGCGAAGCAAAAATAACGGGCGCCTACGACCTGCCTTGCAAATACGTTATACATACGGTAGGTCCGATATGGCGCGGCGGAAACGACGGCGAGGAAAAACTGCTCGAATCCTGTTATGAAAAGTCTTTGCGGCTTGCGGAAGAACACGGTTGCCGCAGTATCGCGTTCCCGCTCATCTCTGCGGGAGTATACGGCTACCCGAAAGACGCCGCGCTCAAAGTCGCCGTCAACGCCATAAGCGATTATCTGGCGCACAGCGATCTTACGGTGTATCTGACGCTGTACGGCCCGCACACCGATCCCGATAAAGCCGTGTCGAAAGCGGAAAGATATATCGCGGAGTATCGTACCGCGCATGATAAAGAACAGGGTTGAAGAGTCGCCGCTGTTCGGCAGGGCAGACTTCAAGCGGACGCGCGCCGTATAATACAGGCATCGAATACGCGCACGGTCCGCAAATCAAAAGGTAAAATAAGATGACTGCGGAAAAAATCAAAACTCAGTTTTTTCCGCGGTTTTTCAGTATAAACGGGAAATATTGTGACTGTATTGTGAACGAATGTGACCAATACGGTTTTTTTGCGTGAACAACCGCCGGGGAATTTTATAAACCGTTGACACCCAAAAAACCTGATGTTATACTTACACTGTCAAAACGCGAAAGGTATTGCGTTTTTCACGACCATACGGAAACGAGGAAAACGATGAAATACAGGCGGCGAAACGGAACGAACGGTCAGTGAAACGCCGCAAACAGGGAAAGGGATCACAGTGACAGGTAAATCTAACAAATTCGCATATGAAAAAGCGACCGATATTTCAGCGGAAAAACGTGCGGCTGTTGAACGCAACGTCGCCGTATCGGTTCCTTCCGTCGTATTCAGCGACGCGAATTCGGGAAAATCGGTAATCGGCAGGGACGCGAGGACGACCACTTCCGCGCCCGCGATATTCTATGCTCCGAAAAAGAAGAGCGCTTTGCGCCGCGGATTATATGCGTTTGTCAAACGCGCTTTCGATATCGTTTCGTCGCTTTTGGCTATTATTATTTTGTCGCCGGTTATGTTGTTTGGCATAATAGGTAAATGGATAGAAGACGGGCATAATCCGTTCTATGTTTCCGTTCGTCTTACTAAAAACGGCAAACCTTTTAAGTTACTGAAAATAAGATCAATGCGTATCGGTGCGGATAAGGAAAAAGACGTACTCATAGCACAGGGACTCAATGAAGCGGACGGACCGGTATTTAAAATGAAAAACGATCCTCGCATTACTCGTTTTGGCAGATTTTTGCGTAAAACTTCTATTGACGAGCTTCCGCAGCTCTTTAATATTTTGAAAGGGGATATGAGTGTTGTGGGTCCTAGGCCTCCTCTTCCAAATGAAGCGGAAAATTATACTTCTTATCAAAGTCATAGGCTAGATGTGAAAAGCGGTCTTCTTTGCACGTGGCAAGTTACGCCTTACCGCAATTCGGTATCTTTTGAAGATTGGGTAAAGTTGGATCTGGAATATATAGAAAATCAGAGTATATGGCTTGATATCAAGATAATTTTTAAGGCTATCGGTGCAGTACTTAGGCCGAAGGGTGCGATGTAAAACGCAGCGGCGGAGTATATCGCGTATGATAATAACGAAAACACCTTTCAGAATGAGCTTTTTCGGAGGCGGAACCGACATCCCCTTGTATTTTAACGAATACGGGGGAGCTGTTTTGTCTGCGACATTCGATAAATATTGTTATGTAAACGTAAGGCATCTTCCGCGATTTTTCGATTATACGACGGAAGTATGTTATTCTAAAATAGAACGTGTAAAAAGCGTTGAAGCGATAGAGCATCCGGCAGTTAGGGAAGCGATGAAAATGCTAAATATGCACGAGCTTCGCGTTACTTACGAAGCTGATCTTCCTGCGCGTACCGGATTGGGTACGAGCAGTTCTTTTGCTGTCGGTATGCTTAACGCTTTTCATTGTCTTAAAGGCCAGTATGCGGATAAGCGCCGTCTTGCCAACGAGGCGATATATCTAGAAAGAACCCTGTGCGGAGAAGCGGGCGGCTGGCAGGATCAGATAGCGGCGGCTTTCGGCGGGCTTAACAAAATAGTCTTCGACAGAAACGGGTACGAGGTTTTTCCCGTTATAATTTCGTCTGACAGAAAAAAAGAACTCAACGATAATCTGCTATTGTTTTTTACGGGCTTTACGCGGTTTTCCGCCGATATACAGAAGGACGCGCAGTCTTCGATAAAAAACAATATCGCTGCAATGAAAGAGATGGCGGCGCTTGTACATGAGGCCGAAAACGTGCTTGTGGATAAGAACATTTGTCTGGACGATTTCGGAATATTAATGGACGAAAGCTGGAAACTCAAAAAAATCACGTCGGACAAAGTTTCCACTTCGGCGATAGACGATATATACGAACGCGGTAAAGCGGCGGGCGCGCTCGGCGGTAAATTGCTCGGAGCGGGCGGCGGAGGATTTCTGCTTTTTTACGTACCGTCCGACAGGCGTGAAGCGGTTACCGACGCATTGAGCGATTTGCTTCATGTTCCGTTCGAGTTTGAAAACGGCGGTACGCGCGTTGTACACTACTCTCCCGAAACTTACGATGTGTTCGGCAGTCAGGAGAAGTGAGTTATGGACGTAGTGATAATGGCGGGAGGCAAAGGCACGCGAATAGCGAGCGTTAACTCTCTCGTTCCCAAGCCGATGATAGAAGTTGCGGGGAAACCGGTCTTACTTTGGCAGGTCGAGTGTCTTAAACGTCAGGGATTTTATAAATTCATTTTCGTTATAGGACATCTCGGCGGCGTAATACGCGATTTTTTCGGGAACGGCAAAGCTTTCGGTATAGAAATAGAGTATTACGAAGAAAGGGAACCGCTCGGTACCGCGGGTGCGCTTTTTTATCTCAAAGACAGGCTGAAAGAAGATTTTTTGTTGCTTAACGGCGATATAATTTTCGATGCGGACATAGCGCGTATGTCGTCGGCGCATAAAGCGAACGCAAAAAAAGGCGCGTTGGCTACGATACTGACGCATCCTAACGATCATCCTTTCGATAGCGGATTGATCACAGCTGACGCATGCGGGAAAGTCACCGAGTGGCTGCATAAAGAAGACAAAAGAAAGTGGCACGAAAACAGAGTGAACGCGGGGATACATATTTTGTCCTCCGAATTGCTCGACAAGTTGACGGCAGGTAAAAAAACCGATCTCGATCGTGATCTGCTTCGTCCGCTTATGACGGAAGGCAGGCTTTACGCTTACGATTCACCGGAGTACGTCAAAGATATGGGTACGCCGGAACGCTACGTCGAGGTGACGTCCGATCTGTTTTCGGGAAAAGTTTCGGCGCGTAATCTTTCGCGGAAGCAACGCGCGATATTCCTTGATCGTGACGGTACGATAAACGAATACGTCGGTTTCGTGCGTACTCCCGACGAGCTGAAACTTTGCGACGGCGTAGCCGAAGCGATAAAGGCGATAAACGCAAGCGGACGGCTTGCGGTCGTCGTAACCAATCAGCCGGTAATAGCTCGTGGCGAAGTAACCGTGGAAGGTCTCAACGAGATACATGCAAAAATGGAAACATTGCTCGGAGAAAAAGGTGCTTATATAGACAGATTGTATTATTGTCCGCATCATCCGCATTCGGGTTACGAGGGTGAGATAAAAGAACTTAAAATAGAATGTCAATGCCGTAAGCCGGCTCCAGGAATGCTTTTAAAAGCGGCGGAAGAACTCAACATAGATCTTTCGCGTAGCTGGATGATAGGCGACGGGGAAAACGATAAGAAGTGCGCTTTACGCGCCGGTTGCCGATTTGCCGGTATAAATATCGACGGAGACGTGAGCGGAAAAGATCTGCTTGATTGTGTCAGACGTTTGTTCGGGAAAGAAAATGAATAACAACGAAAGACTAAACGCGCTTATAATGCGTTATAAAGAACTCGGAACGTGCCGCGAACAGATCGCGGCGGCTTATCGCGCTCTTGAAACGACGTTCGCTTCGGGCGGGAAATTGCTCGTTGCGGGCAACGGCGGAAGTAATGCGGACGCCGACCATATCGTTGGCGAATTGATGAAAGGCTTTGCGCTCAAACGCGCTCTCGATAAAGAGTGCGCGCTTTCTCTTACGCGCGCGCACGCGCGCGGGGTTGAAATCGCCGGAAAATTACAGGGCGGACTTCCCGCAATTTCGTTAGGCGCGCAGATGGCGTTCGTCAGTGCGTTTACGAACGATGTAAAGGACGGCGAGGATTTTGCTTACGCCCAACAGGTGTGGACGTACGGCAGAAGCGGCGACGCCTTTCTCGGGATATCAACGTCCGGTCGTTCGGTTAACGTAATCAACGCGGCGATAGCGGCTAGGGCGCGTGGAATGACAACCATCGCGCTTACGGGCGCGAAAGGAAGGGAGCTTGCGGATATATGCGACGTAGCCGTTAAAGTTCCCGCCGAAGAGACGTATCTCGTTCAGGAACTTCATCTTCCCGTGTATCATTGTCTTTGTCTCATGCTCGAAGATCGGTTTTTCGGAGGCGAAAGATGAAGATACTGCATATAAGCAATTATTTTTATCCGTACATAGGCGGCATAGAGCAGACCGCTCGCGATATAATCGACTGTATGGGGGACAAAGCCGAACAGAAACTGATATGTTTTAATCACGAAAAAGGAGATGTTTCCGAATTTATAGGCGGCGTCGAAATAATCCGTGCGAATTGTTTTGCTAAAATTTCCTCGCAGTCGCTGTCGCTTTCTTTCGGGAAAAAACTGAAAAAAATAATGCGCGAATTTGCGCCCGATACGGTGATTTTTCATTATCCAAATCCTTTTCAGGCGCATTATTTGCTTAAAGCCATTAAAAATACGAATTGTAAATTGATAATATGGTGGCATCTCGATATTACAAAACAGAAACTGCTCGGAAAACTTTTTGAAGGGCAATCGACAAGATTGTTGCGAAGAGCGGACGGTATAGTGGCGACCAGTCCGAACTATGTCTCCGGAAGTAAATTTTTATCCGAATTTAAGGATAAAGTTACTGTAATACCGAGTTGCATAGATGAAACGCGTCTTGTTTTAAGTGAAGCCGAAACAAAACGTGCGGCAGAGATAAAGGCAGAGCATGCGGGTAAAATATTATGTTTCGCATTTGGCAGGCATGTTCCATACAAAGGTTATGACAAGCTTATCGCTGCGGCGGAACTGTGTGGCGAAGGTATGATAATTTTTATCGGTGGCAGCGGTCCTTTGACAGATACGTTGAAGAATCAGGCGAAAGGCATGCAGAACGTGGTATTTACCGGTCGGCTGGATGACGATGAACTGAAAGCGTATCTGGCGGCGTGCGATATATTCTGTTTTCCGTCCGTGACGAAAAACGAAGCGTTCGGGCTTGCGCTTGCTGAAGCTATGTATTTTGGAAAACCGGCGGTTACGTTTACGATAAACGGTTCCGGAGTGAATTATGTTTCCCTGAACGGGGAAACGGGTATAGAAGTGCCGAACTCGGAAGTTTCGAAATATGCCGAAGCGATAAAGGAGCTTGCTTGCGACGAAACGCTCAGAGCGCGTTACGGTGAGAATGCCGCAAAGCGAGTGAAAGAAAATTTTTTAAAGAAAGCATTCGAGCAGAGAGTTAACGGATTTTTAAAGGAAGTATGTGAAAATAAAAATGGAATCGACTATTGATTGCAGATATCTCAGTTTTAGTGTATAATTGTTAAATCAGCATAACATTTATCTAATTAAACAATCAAAAATAAAGTATTGTTTATTTAAATTTTTACGGGTACGCATAATAGGAGTGAAAATGAAAGGTATAATTCTTGCCGGGGGGAGCGGCACAAGGCTTTATCCGCTCACGCTGGTGACAAGTAAACAGTTACTTCCGGTATACGACAAACCGATGATATTTTATCCTTTGTCCACGCTTATGCTTGCGGGTATCCGGGACATACTTTTAATCTCGACGCCGCACGATTTGCCGGGTTTCCGCAAACTGCTCGGCGACGGGCACAGATTCGGAGTGAATCTTTCGTATGCGGAGCAGCCCTCGCCCGACGGGCTTGCGCAGGCGTTCATTATCGGCGAAGAGTTTATCGGCGGTCAGCCCTGCGCGCTTGCTCTCGGCGATAATATTTTCTACGGCGCGGGGTTGGGCAGGATGCTCGACGAAGCTGCGGAAAACGCCTGCAACGGTCAGGCAACCGTCTTCGGGTATTATGTCGAAAATCCGCGCGACTTCGGCGTTGTGGAGTTTGACGATAACGGAAAAGCGCTCAGCGTCGAAGAAAAACCTGCGGAGCCGAAATCGCATTACTGCGTAACGGGGCTGTATTTTTACGACGGGCGGGCTTCCGAGTTTGCGCGGCGGGTCAGACCGAGCGCACGCGGAGAGCTGGAAATAACGGATATAAACAAGATGTATCTCGAAAAAGGCGATCTGCGTGTCAAGATACTCGGAAGGGGATTTACCTGGCTTGACACGGGCACGGTGGACAGTCTTCGCAGCGCGTCAAACTTCATAAGGGATATGTCGCATTTTCAGAATACCGTGGTATCCGCGCCCGAAGAGATCGCGTATGTCAAGGGCTGGATAACCAAAGAAAAACTGCTTGAAAACGCGGCGCTTTACGGCAAATCGCCATACGG
>CALWBH010000037.1 GCA_944376015.1 uncultured Clostridia bacterium | reverse complement strand
TTCGCGCGGCGTTGCCTTATTAATTGCAATAATACCTGCTAACATATAAAATAAAATTTACTTTCAACTACAACGGTAATAAAATAAATACAATAATATTACTTTCGGCGTATATGTACAAGCCGCTTACCGAAATTACATAGTTTTGATAGAAAAAATACGACGATTCCGTACTGTCACGCGTTTTTAAAACGGTAACGATCGCACGGTAACAAAAAGACACGAAAATAAAATTATAAAAGGATACGATAAAATGAAAAAGAAACTATTCGTTATTGCAGTGCTTTTAATTACGCTGTTTGCCGTAGGGTTTTCTTTTGCCTGCGGAGGAAACACGCAAAGTACCGACAGGAATCAAGACCAAAATCAAGAGTCCGAGCCGGATAAACAAAAAACGCTTGTGGGCATCAAAACGGAAGTTCCTGCGACGGTATATGTCGGAGAAATACCGAACATCACGGTAACCGCGGTATATTCCGACGGAAGCGAAGAAACGCTGACGACGGACGATTACGATTCCGATTTGTCGGAATTCGTTTGCGATTACCCCGGCATCGCCAAAGCGGAAATTACCGTAGGTTCCATAAACAAGACGGTGACCTGCAACGTCGTAAGAGATACCTCCAAACCGCTCAGAATACTCGCTCTGGGCAACGGGTTTTCGGACGACTGTATGGCATATTTTTATGAAATAGCAACCGAACTGGGCTTCGAAAGCGTCGATGTATACAATCTTTTCAAAAGCGATTGCGACCTTGCCACTCATGCAAGTAACTTTAAAAACAACTCAACGCAATATACTCTGAAACACAGAGATAAAAATACTACCGGTTGGGTAAGCGCCGTAAACTACAACGCCGCCCGCGCGCTGAATAACAATAACTATGAGTGGGACGTGATAACCGTTCAGCAAGAATGCGGGAAAAGCGGCATTGTCGATACTTATACCGACGGCAATCTTGACTACATAATCGACTACGTCGTAGAAAGATATCCGAATGTTCCCATAGTCTGGAACATGACTTGGGCATATCAATCGGACAGTGAAAACACGGGGTTTGCCGAGTATAATTACAATCAAGACACGATGTATTCGGAAATCGTATCTGCCGTAGAAACCGGAATACTTACGAGAGACGATATCCGCGCGGTTATTCCAGTCGGTACGGCCATTCAAAATCTGCGCACAAGTTATATCGGAGATACTTTGACCCGCGACGGATATAATCTCAACGACAAAGAAGGCAGACTTGCGGCAAGTATGATGTGGGTAAAAGCGCTTACGGGTGTGGACGTATCCGCTTCCGAGTATAAACCCGAAGGCGTTGACGACAATTCGCTTACCGTAATCAAAGAATGTGTGGCAAATGCCGTAACCACCCCTTATGAGATAACCGAATCAAAGTATAAAGCTCAAATATAACGCCCTTCATTATGCTCAAACGCCCCGAATGTCCTTTTGCTTTCGGGGCGTGTTGATATAAGGCGAAAAATCATAAGTGAAAGACCTTCGGGCAACGACGCCGTTTTCCCGAAGATTTTTCTTTTTACTTGCGTATTTTTAATTGACATTCCGAAAAAGATTAAAAATTTGCAATTGTCGGCTGAATAGTCGATCTTATTTTATAAGTTCATTTTTTCGTCGTTCATAACGATCCGATAATTTTGCGCTTTCGTTTGCCAAAAACCTAACTTTGCGGCAATAAAAATTTGCCGCGTGCAAAAACCGTCCGTTAATTTTTTTCAATTTACAAAAACTTCAAGAACGCTGTATTTACGACGTTCCTTATCCGAATACAACAAATTGCCAAAAAACAAACGACGCCGCACTGCCGACGCCGCTTGCAGGGTAAAGAAGTTTGATATCCGTTTTTTTACGGGACATCTCGAAGTATCGTTTCGCAAAGCGCGTTCGTCATATTTTCAAAACCGACTTTAAACCGATAGCGCTGCGTAACCCGACCGACGTGTCCGCGCGCTTAAGCGGCTCCCGTCGTTACGATATAATTATATCGCCTGTCATGAAAAAATGGAATTACATTTTTAATTTAATTATATTGCATTTCTCGCATAAATTTTATCGCCTGCAACATAAATAACAAAGCCGCGTATAACGAAAAAACATCGACGTCGTCGCCGACTCCCGTCAAAGCAAATATTTTTCATATTTTTCAAAAAAGCGGCGTAAAAGTTATTGATTTTTACGCGACGTTATAGTATAATACATAATACTTGCGGATCGGCAATAACGCTCGCTCGGAACAACGTGAAACATAAATTCGGCTTTCCCGTTATGCCCGAACGATCAAAACCGAATATGCTGCTATGGCTCAGCCACGCAAGCGCACGTCCTTGGTAAGAAATACCGAGGCGAACAACGGGTCAGCCGATTCCCGTAAAATTTCGGCGAAAATCGAATATGCTGCTATGGCTCAGCAGGTAGAGCACGTCCTTGGTAAGGACGAGGTCACCGGTTCGAATCCGGTTAGCAGCTCCATAAAAAACGGCACGACGTGTCGTTTTTTTCTTCTATTCCCTTTCGAACCGCGTGACCGAAGTCCGTACTCGGTTTGCGCAAGCAAACGGACGAGGCGCGCAGCGTTAAGAAAACAGCAC
>CALWBH010000036.1 GCA_944376015.1 uncultured Clostridia bacterium | reverse complement strand
GCTTACGCGCGTCAACGCTTTTGCGTACGGCATACCTTCGGACAAATATTCTTTCAGCTTGGTTTTAAAAGTTTCGCTTTCGAACGCCTGCAAACGCGCTATACGCATAATAGAGTCGGCTTCGTCGCTTTCGGTGCCCATAACAAGTGCGTCTATATTGTTTACGGTATTCAATATTTCTATCGCGCCGCAAGCGAATCTTTCGCCGGAAGCCGTAGCAAATACCGCAGGCAACTCCAATACGGCGTCGGCTCCGCACATCAACGCGCTTGCCGCGCGCGAATATTCGTCGGCAACGGCAGGTAAGGCGCGCTGAACGAAATTTCCGCTCATAAGCGCGATAACCTTATCGCACCCGCTGACTTCGCGCGCACGGGCAAAAATATATTCATGACCGTTGTGAAGCGGATTAAGTTCGCATATCACTGCGCAATATTGCATTTTTTCTCCTTTATCATGCGTTAAAAAGTAAGAAAAACAATTTACTTTTTCGCCCTTTTGTTTTATAATTTATTATAACATAACGCAAACAAAATTACAAGGAGTTTTTTTCAAGTCATGGCAAGCTATCTTGATATTATCAAGCAAAAAGCTGCGGCGCTCGGTAAAACGATCGTGCTTTGCGAAGGCGAAGACAAACGCGTAGTCGAAGCGGCAGCTCAGATCACAAAAGAAGGTATTGCTAAAATCGTTCTCATCGGAAGCGAGGAAGAATGCAAGCGAGTTTCTCCCGATACCGACCTTACGGGAATAACGCTTATCGATCCGGTTACGAGCGAGCTCACGGCAAAATATGCAAACATACTTTACGAGGCGCGCAAGGACAAAGGAATGACCGAATCGCTTGCCGCGGAAGCTGCAAAAGACCGTACCATGTTCGGCGCGCTTATGCTTAAAGCAGGCGATGTGGACGGTTATGTTTCAGGCGCATGCCATTCTACGGCAAACACTCTCAGACCGGGTCTGCAAGTGATAAAAACCGCGCCCGGCACAAAACTCGTTTCGAGCTGTTTTATAATGATCGCGCCGGAAAGCGGCAACGAGTATTGCAAAGACGGAGTTTTCGTATTCGCGGATTGCGCGCTTAACATAGCTCCTACCGCGGAACAGCTTGCCGATATAGCCGCCGCTTCTGCCGAAACGGGCAAAGCCATTGCGGATATAGAGCCTAAAGTCGCAATGCTCTCATTCTCGACCAAAGGTTCCGGCAACGACGCAAAATATTATAACACGGTAGACAAAGTGCAGAAAGCCGTGGCTTATGCCAAAGAAAATTATCCAGATCTCAAGCTTGACGGAGAATTCCAGTTCGACGCGGCGCTCGTCCCGAAGGTTGCTGCGCTCAAAGCTCCGGGCAGCGATGTGGCAGGTAAAGCGAACGTGTTTGTATTTCCAGACATAAATGCCGGAAATGTAGGCTACAAAATCGCCGAAAGGTTAGGCGGATTCGTCGCGGTAGGTCCTATCTGCCAGGGATTCGCAAAACCGCTCAATGACCTTTCGAGAGGATGTTGCACGGAAGATATTGTTCTCACTGTTGCGGTAACCGCACTTCAGGCAGGAAAAAAATAATATTATAAGGGGTAATAAATGAAAATACTTGTTATTAACGCAGGAAGTTCGTCGCTTAAATACCGTCTTTTCGAGATGGAAACGGAAAAAGTGCTCGCAAAAGGCGTAGCGGATAGAATAGGTATCGGCAATTCGTTTTTAAAACACACGGGAGCAAAAGAAGTAATAATCGAAAAAGATCTGCCTACGCACGAAGAAGCAATAAAACTCGTTTTGTCGGCACTCACTGACGCCGAAACGGGCGTAATCAACAGTGCGCATGAAATATCGGCAGTAGGTCATAGAGTAGTCGCAGGCGGCGAATATTTCACCGAAAGCGTTATAATCAACGATGAAGTGCGCGAAAAAATTAAAGAAATAATAGAGCTTGCGCCGCTTCATATGCCCGCATGTCTCATGGGAATAGACGCATGCAGAAAAGTAATGCCTGACGTTCCGCATGCGCTCGTATTCGATACGTCTTTCCACAGTACGATGCCCGACGTAGCCAAACTTTACGGTATAGATTACGATGATTACAAAGAACTTAAAATAAGAAGATACGGAGCTCACGGCATAAGTCATCAATTCGTTTCGGAAGAAGCGGCAAGAATAATCGGCAGAAAGCATTTTAAGCTTATAGTTTGTCATCTCGGAAACGGCGCCAGCCTTTCGGCGGTTGAAAACGGAAAGTGTATCGACACTACGATGGGATTCACTCCGCTTGAAGGACTTATTATGGGAACGAGATGCGGAGATATCGATCCTTCCGTAGTACAATATCTTACTCATAAAAAAGGCTGGGATGTTTCTCAAACCATATCTTATCTTAACAAAAGCTGCGGCGTAAAGGGTATAAGCGGAGTAAGCAGCGATTTCCGCGATCTTACGGCGGCGGCAGAAGCAGGCAATGCCCGCGCGTCTCTTGCGATCGACATGTTCGCTTATCGCGTAAAAAAATACATAGGCGCTTACGCGGCGGCAATGGACGGAGTCGACATGATCGCGTTTACTGCCGGAATCGGTGAAAATACTCCGGAAGTGCGTCAACGTATACTTGATAAATCCGAGTATCTCGGTATCAAATACGATAAAGCCCTTAATGAAAATTGTCCTCGCGGAGAAGTCGTAAGACTCTCTACCAAAGATTCAAAAGTGCTCGTTTACATTATTCCCACTAACGAAGAGCTGGTAATTGCGAGAGAAACTCTCAGACTTGCCAAGAAATGAAATTTTTCAAACATATAAATAAAATTATATCGCGCGCGTTTTATCCCGAAAATTTGACATGCGCGGTATGCGGAAACGAGCTTGACGAGAGCAGGCGCGACGGTCTTTGTCGCGACTGCTCCGTTCCGTTTATATCCTCCTGTTGCGAGCATTGCGGACGCGCGCTTGAAAATTCCACGCAAAAGTTTTGCGAAGCTTGTCTGTATATTGACAGGGAAAACGACAGATTCGATATAGCGCGAGCGCCTTTCCGTTACGCCGACGACAGCGTTCATAAACTTGTCTGGAAATTAAAATACGGCAATAATCCGTACTATGCAAAAATAATGGCGGCAAAAATGGTAGAATATGCAAAAGATCTCATAGATTCATGCGACTGTCTAACATACGTTCCGCTTCATCCGATAAAGCAAAGAAAACGTACTTATAACCAATCGGAAAGACTTGCGCATTATATTTCGCAATTGACCGGAAAACCTGTGGAATCTTTGTTGCGTAAAACCGTTTATTCGGGCGAATCCGCAACGTCGTTAGGCAGAAAAGAACGTTCGGATATGATTCGCGATTCTTTTGAATTAACTTGCGACGTACGAAAACGCAAAATAATTCTTATCGACGATGTGTTCACAACCGGCGCAACCGCAGGCGAGTGCTCTAAAATTCTGAAAGAAGGTAAAGCCTCCTTCGTTGGAGTGCTTACTTACGCAACATCGGACGGGAATAAGCCGGCAACTTACGATCCGTCTGACAACGAAAAAAAATTTAAAAAATTTTTGCGCAATACGGTTTGAGCTGTCATGATATATAAATTAAGGCAGTAAGTTTGCGTTTTTTATTAACGTAACATCTAAAAGCACAAAAAAGACGGCTTAGCCGTCTTTTTTGAATTCGTCTTTCATCATACCGAGAATGCGGTTTTCCAGCCGTGATATCTGTACTTGCGAAACGCCCATAACGCGCGCAACTTCACACTGAGTCGAACCTCGGAAATATCTTAACAATATTATTTTTTTGTCGCGTTCCGAAAGCGAATTAATAAGATCTTTTAACATTATTCGATCGATATTGTCGTTTTCATTGGTGGGGGAAGAAAGTTTTTCGATTATAGGCTGACTTTTTTCGTCTTCCGGGTCGTCGTATATGGAAAGAGGCATTTTTGCACTGTCCAAAATAAATACGAGTTCCTGCGCGTCGATGGAAAAGTACGTCGATATTTCGTCTACGGACGGGGAAGTACCGTGCTGTTGCCGATAACTTTCGATATAAGAATTGATTTTGGCAGCGTCGCTTTTAATGGAACGCGAAACTTTTATATAACCGTTGTCACGTAAGTACCTTTTTACTTCACCCGTTATCATGGGCACCGCGTATGTGGAAAAACGTACGTTGTAATCGAAAGAAAAGTTCTTTATCGCTTTGAGAAATCCTATGCACCCGAGCTGGAAAAGGTCGTCGTACTCTATACCGCGACCTTTAAATCTGCGTATTATACTTTTTATCAACGGCGCGTTCTCGGTCAGAAGCACCGTTTTTGCATTCTCATCTCCGGACTGTGCCTGTTTTATCAACTTTTCGACTTCGTCTTGATCGAGCATTACGCCGCAACTACTCCTGTATTTTTCTTTTTAGCGATTTAACCATAACGACCCTAAGCCCGCCGCTTTCTCTGTTTTCTACCGTAAGAGCGTCCATAAACGTTTCCATTATGGTAAATCCCATTCCCGATCTGTCTTCGTCTTTACCCGTAGTAAAGAAAGGCTGACGCGCGGCGGCGATATCTTCTATACCGACTCCGTCGTCTTCGATCGTTATATGTAAGGTCTCGTCCGATATTTCTGCGGTTATGGTAATTTCGCCCGGATCGCCGTCAGGGTATCCGTGTACCACGCAGTTAGTAACCGCTTCGCTCACTGCGGTTTTAATATCGCCGAGTTCGTCTATGGTCGGATTCAGTTCAACGGCGAAGAAAGCTACAATGCTACGCGCCAATGCTTCGTTTTTGCTAAGTGCCGGAAGTTTTACCGTAATTTTATTATCCATATCGTAATATGACTCCTATGCCGTTTCGATTTTGGGCATTATGGTGTAAATGCCAGACAGTTTGAGTATTTTGTCAACCGTCAGATTCGGTCTGCTGATAAAAAACGCGACGGGACGATTGACGAATTTCTTGTATCTTCCCACAAGTACGCCGATGCCGGACGAATCCATAAAAGAAAGTCCGGAAAGGTCAAGCACTACTCGTTTCGCCTGTGACATCGTTATATTGTCGTCAAGCGATTTCCTGAGTTTCTCCGCCGAATTTTCGTCCAATTCGCCGTAGCAGGTGACTCTCAGAGTAGTGCCCGAATTATTATAGATTATTTCCATTTGTATAACCCCTATGTCGATAAAAGCGGGCGTTGGCAATGCCCGCGACAATAAAAATTCTACATTATCGAAGTATGAGAAATATAAAAACTGTTGACGAAAGTAACGTAATTATGGCGAAAACAAAAAATAAAATTTTGTTTCGAAAATTATGAAAAAGTGGATAAATTTTCTTGACTTTAAAGCATTAAATATAGTATATTATTCAAGCAAGTCAAGTGCGTCTTGCCGTTTGGGCCTTTAGCTCAGTTGGTTAGAGCAACCGGCTCATAACCGGTCGGTCCGGGGTTCGAGTCCCTGAAGGCCCACCAATATCGTTATTAATCCATGCATATATTTGGCCTGGTAGTTCAGTTGGTTAGAACGCTAGCCTGTCACGCTAGAGGTCGTGGGTTCGAGTCCCATCCAGGTCGCCATTTTTATGCCTTGGTAGCTCAGTCGGTAGAGCAAGGGACTGAAAATCCCTGTGTCGGTGGTTCGATTCCGCCCTAAGGCACCAAAACCGGTTGTCGGAATATGCACCGCTTAGGTGCATATTCGACAATATGCTGGTGTAGCTCAATTGGCAGAGCAGCTGACTTGTAATCAGCAGGTTGCGGGTTCAAGTCCCATCACCAGCTCCATTATTCATAAGGACGGGTTCCCGAGTGGCCAAAGGGAGCAGACTGTAAATCTGCCAGCTCCGCTTTCGGTGGTTCGAATCCACCCCCGTCCACCAAGAAACGTCGAAAAATATATCGGCGTTTCTTTTTTGTAAGCT
>CALWBH010000035.1 GCA_944376015.1 uncultured Clostridia bacterium | reverse complement strand
CGCCTTCGGAAGCCGCGTCGTCTTCGGACGAACTTTTCCTTCTCTTATGCAAAGAAACGGCAAGTATTATGATTATCATAATTATTACGACAACCGCCGCTACTATACCGATAAAAACGGTTGTATTGTTTTTTATCCAATCGACGATACCCGAGCTTAATATCATGGCTTCTGCTCCTTTTGTTATCTTTTATATGAGTTTAACACATTCGGCGTGTTTTTGCAAGTAGGTTTTACTATTTTTTTCGACATATAACGCATTTGTGCTTTCATGTAGCGCGCCAAACGACAAAAAACCCGCGCACACGGCGCGGTTTTATATGTAAACTATGCGAGTATAAAGCTTTCCAGCATTTTCGCAAGCCCGTCGTTGTCGTTGGTATCCGTTACGTAATCCGCCGCGAGCTTACATTCTTCGCGCGCGTTGCCCATAGCTACGCCGAAATATGCCGCTTTAAGCATATCGGTATCGTTATTGCTGTCCCCGAACGCCGCCGCGTCTTCCTTACGATAACCGAATCTTTCGATAAAATACTGTATTGCCTTATCCTTGCCCGAACTAACGGGTATCGCTTCGAGATATTTGGGACGACTGAACACAAAACGGGTAGACGCGTATCCGCGCTTTTCGAAATCGCGTTTGAGAGTCTGCACTCTGTCCGGCTCGGCGATCATAAGCAGTTTGTCGAAATCGCCGTCGTACCGTTTTATGAACCCTACAAGGTCGCCCACGAGGTCGAAAGTGCAATCGGTTATAATCTCGTATTCGCGGGATTCCACCGTCATTCGCGAGCAGTACATCCTGTCGCCGGAATACGTCTGCGCGACTATCCCGCGGGCTTCCGCTTCCGCCGCAAGCTCGGCAAGATCGCCTTTATCCATCGCGACGCGGCGTATCACATTCCCGTTCTCGTCCGCCGTTAAACCGCCCTGAAAACATATCACGGGCACGCGCGCGGCGCGCTCGCCGTATACGCGGGGAAGCTGTTTTTTTATGCTGGCGTAGCTCCTGCCCGTACATACCACGAATTTTCCGCCCGCTTTTTCGTACTCGGCTATCGCCCTGACCGTCCTTTCGCTTATGCTTCCGTCCGATCGAGTAAGCGTATCGTCGAAATCGCTGAAAACAAGTTTATACTTTACCGCCATTATCGTCGTCCTTTTCCGTTTTTCTGTCGTTGCCGCCCATATCGCCGTGATAATACTCGTACACGGCGCGCGCCGCGGGCTTTGTCATTCCCGCCGTGGTTTCCAACGCTTCGAGCGGCAGCTGTTTTATTCTGTCCACCGAACCGTAAGCTTTAAGCAGGAGTTTGCTCTTTTTTTCGCCTATGCCTTCTATCTTAGTCAGCTCGGTGCCTATACGTTTCATACGCGTGTTACGATGATAGGTTATCGCGAACCGATGCGCTTCGTCGCGGACGCGTTGGAGCAGTTTGAGCGCGGCGCTGTCTCGCGGCAGTATAACGGGCGCGGAAGAAAGAGTGGTGAATATTTCTTCTTCGCGTTTCGCCAGACCCACCATGGGCAGATCGAAACCGGCGTTTTTCATAGCGTCGTACGCCGCGTGAAGCTGTCCCTTGCCGCCGTCTATTACAATCAGATCGGGCAGCTCCGCAAATTTTTCGTCGCCTGCCGCCGCGTGAGCGAGTCTGCGGCCGAGCACTTCCGCCATACAATGGAAGTCGTCGTTCCCTTCCACCGTTTTTATCCTGTAACGTCTGTATTCTCCCGCGGCTTTCGCGCCGTTTATGAAACAAACGCCGCTCGCGACTTTATCCGTACCCGAAATATGCGATATGTCGTAGCACTCTATGCGCCGAGCGCTTTTCAAACCGAGTTTTTCGCAAAGCATGTCGCACGCACCGTATGTCTTTTCTCGCTCGCGCGCTTCCTTGTCCGCCGTCTTCTCCATGCACTCTCGCGCGTTCTCTTCAGTCGTCTTTATAAGGTCGCGTTTCTGACCGCGCTCGGGCACGGATATTTTGACGGTTCCGCCCCTTTTGTCAGACAGACATGCCGCGAGCGGAGAATAATCGGCTTTAACGTTGACGTATATCTCGCTCGGCACGGGGTTGTTTTCGTAATACTGCATTATAAAAGACATCAGCGCGTCGCCGTCTTCTCCCGCGTCCGCTGACGCGTGACTGCTTCCCGCAAGCAGTTTGTTGCCACGAACGGGCATGGTGCATACCGCGCTGCGAAGTCCGTCCGTTACGTAAGCGAAAAAGTCGGCGTCTTTCATTTTAAGTCCCGCAAGCGTTCGCGCGTTCATGGAACGAATCAAAGCGAGCAATTCGCGGTACTTTATCGCCCGCTCGAAATCTTCCGCTTCCGCCGCCGACGACATTTTTTCTTTTATAAGTTTTTCCGCTTTATCGTCTTTGCCAGTAAGAAAGTCGACGGCGCCCTTCACCGCGTCGCGATACTCGCGCTCCGTTACCGACCCCGTACAGGGCGCAAGGCAAAGCCCTATATGCCAATCCAGGCATTCGCGTTTGGCGCTCATTTTTCTCGGACAGGTGCGCACGCCGTATACCGATTTAACCACCCCCGCTATCGCTTTCGCCGTTATGTTGCCGCCGTACGGTCCGAAATACTTTGCGCCGTCTCGCTTGGGGTGTCGGGTAATTTCGAGATTGGGATATTTTTCACGCGGGTCTATGCGGATATACGTCGACTGCCCCTTATCGTCTTTTAGCATTATGTTGTAGCGCGGCATGTGCTTTTTTATAAGCGTGGCTTCGAGCACCAACGCGTCCGCTTCGGTAAGCGTCACGCGGTATTCGAAATCGTCCACACTGTCCACCATAGCCTGCACTTTTACGGGTTTCGGGGACGATCGGAAATACTGCGTCACTCTGCGTTTCAGTATCACCGCTTTTCCGACGTAAATGATATTGCCGAGCGCGTCTTTCATAATGTACACGCCCGGTTTTTCGGGAAGCTCCTTTATTTTAGGTTCTATTTTTTCCGCGTTGAACATCCGCTCTCCGTTATTTGCAATCCATCCAGCTCTTTCCCGTACTGACTTCCGCTATAAGCGGTACGCGCAATACGACGGCGTTTTCCATTTCACGTTTAAGAAGCTCCGCCACACGCTGCGCTTCGTCGTCGGGAGCGTCGATTATAAGTTCGTCGTGCACTTGAAGAACGAGCTTGCTCTTCATGCCTTTGAGCGCGTTATACACTCTTAACATCGCGACCTTGATAATATCCGCCGCCGTGGACTGCAAAGGCATGTTCATAGCCGCGCGTTCGCCGAAGCTGCGCTGACGGAAATCATCCGACTTCAATTCGGCAATGACGCGCCGTCTGCCGAACAAGCTTTCCACATAACCTTTTTCTCTCGCGTCCGACACTACCTTATCGAGATAGTGCTTTACGCCTGGATACTGCGCAAAATACCGCTCGATGTACGACTTGGCTTTTCCCGGCGCAATGCCCAGGCGCTCGCCGAGCCCGTAGGCGCTCATACCGTAAATAATACCGAAATTGACCGTTTTCGCAATACGGCGTTCACGCGCGTCCGGTTCGTCCACTCCGAAAAGTTCGCGCGCGACGGCGGCGTGAATGTCCTTGCCTTCGCGGTATGCGGCGATAAGATTTTCGTCCGCGGAAAGATGCGCCATAACGCGCAATTCTATCTGAGAATAGTCCGCGCTGACGAGCGTGTGCCCTTCGCGCGCTATAAACAGTCCGCGAAGCATTTTTCCTTCCTCTTCGCGCACGGGAATATTTTGCAGGTTGGGCTCGCTGCTTGACAGCCTGCCAGTGGACGTCTGCATCTGATTGAATTCCGTATGCACTACCCCGTCCGCTCCGGCTACCTTGCTGAGCCCGTCGAGATAGGTGGATTTTATCTTGCTTATGAAACGGTAGCGTATAACTTCGTCTACTATCGGATGTTCTCCGCGCACTCTGTTCAGTATTTCCGCGCTTGTGGAATAACTGCCCCTCTTAGGATACTTTATACCGAGCTCGTCGAACATTACGGAAGCGAGCTGTTTGGGAGAATTGACGTTGAAGCGATGTCCGGCAAGTTCGTGTATTTTTTCCGTGCTTTCCGTTTCGAGCGCGGCGTACTTTTCTTTCAGTTCTCCGAGCAGTTTAAGATCGAGCAGAAAGCCCGTTTTTTGCATATCGTAAAGCACTTCGACGAGCGGAAGCTCTATCTCGCGGTATAATTTTTCCATGCCCTGCTCTTTAAGCCGAGCGATGAGTTCTTTGCCGCAGCTAACGAGCGCGCCTGCGGCGCATGCGCCGCCGAGACCGAACGTTTCCGCAAAGCCGCGTGCCGAAGTATACTTGAATCCCGCGCGCGTAAGATAATCCATAAGCGCCACGTCCTCATAACCGTTCAATTCCGCGCGGAAAGAGGAAAGCTTGTCTTTTAAAGCCTTGGCGTCGTAAACGTACTTGACTACCGAACCGTCCGCAAGAAAAGGCGCAATCGCGCGTATCGCGTCCGATTCGCTTGCTCCGCCGTCCAGAAGGTCTTTGCGAAGCGGCAGGTCGTACTGCAACTTTCCGTCCGCGCTCACCGACAAAACGTCGTCCAGAACCACCGCGAAACCGTCGTGTTTTTCGCACACCACGGCGAGTTCGCCTTCGCTCGCAAGCTCTATGCGTTTCGCTTCGTCGTAACTGCGGGATGTCTGCACGCTTTCGCCGAAAAGCTCTCCGCGTCGGATTATGGACTTGAAATCGGCGCGCTCGAAAAATTCGTGAGCGCTTTCGGAAAAAGGAAAACAGTACTTCATCTCTCCGAGAGGAACGTCCACATCGCAATCGGTCTTTATCGTGGCAAGCGCGTAAGAGAGATCGCAAGCGGTTTTACCCTCGATGAGTTTTTCCCGAAGCTTGCCTTTTATCTCGTCGATATGCGCATATATCTCGGCTACCGAGCCGTAAGTATTCAATAAGTCTTTGGCGCGTTTCTCTCCCACTCCCGCGACGCCGGGTATATTATCCGAAGCGTCGCCCGCAAGCGATTTGAAATCCACCACCTGCGACGGTGTGAGTCCGTAATTTTCTTTAAGCGACGACGGCGTCATTTCCTCCACCTCGCTTATGCCTTTGCGCGTAAAAAGTACGGTGGTGCTTTCGTCTATGAGCTGAAAACTGTCACGGTCTCCCGTCACTATATAGGTATGCAACGCGTGATTTTTGGAAAGCGTGCCTATTATGTCGTCCGCTTCGACGCCCTCCCTTTCAATGCGTTTTATGCCTATAACGTCCAACATTTCTTTGAGCAAAGGAAGTTGGCAAGCAAGCTCTTCGGGCATGCCTTTTCGCGTGGCTTTATACCCTTCGTACATATTATGTCTGAAAGTCTTGGCTTTGACATCGAACGCTACCGCCATATATTCCGGTTTGTATTTTTCTATCAGTTTGACAAGTATGTTGGCAAAACCGTAGACTGCGTTTACCGGTACGCCGTCCTTGTTGTTAAGCATGGGCAACGCGTAAAACGCTCTGTTGATAAGGCTGTTTCCGTCGATAAGTACCAATTCTTCACTCATTTTCATGATATAATTATAACCTTCTCGTGAAAAAAAGTCAATGTTATTTGAGTTATGACGAAAGGTATTGAAATTTACTTGACCGAAAAAATCGAATTTTATGCGCCGCGCGAATAAATCGTTCCCGCTACGCTTATCCGAAAACAAAACCCGCTCGTTCGGATTACGCCGTACCGCGACAAAGGAAAAACGCAGGACCAGAGTCTGCGTTTTTCCGACCGAGAGTTATTTATCCGACCGTATCGCCGCACGGCGCTATGTCGGCAGGAGCTTTAAAGTCCTTTTTATCGCGTTTTTACGTCCGCGTTTTCCGCGGTTTTTTCGCGGCGGCATTTATCTTTCCGTTTGGTTGTCTTGCACTTACGGCAACCGCGACATTGCGAACAATCGCAACCGCAGCTTCCGCGCCCCGTGAGCTTTCTCAAAACCGCCGAAACCGCGACCGCCGCCACTATGAGCGCCGCCACCGAGATTATTACGATCTCCGCAATTCCCATATACGCCTCCTTTAAGTTCTTAAAATTTTCATGCGGCGTGTTTCGCGCCTGTTCGCAAACGCGATCGCCGCGATCGCGATTCCCCATACCGCCGCCCAGATAAACGCAGACCACCACGCAGTGCCTACGGTATAAATCATGGACGCCGCAATATACGAAGTCGCTATCCAGAACAACAGCGTCATGCGGAAGCGTTTTTTTCCGAGCTCCGCTCTTGCCGTCGCTACCGCGGCGAAACAAGGTATCGTGAGCATATTGAACGCTATGTAAGATATCACGCCCGCACCCGTTATTCCCGTCGCCGATATAAGCGCTTCCACCGCTTCTATCCCTTCTTCACCCATAAGTCCGGGGTCGAAAGTAGCTACCACGCAGGCGGCAAGCGTGCCGAACGTAGCGATTACGTTTTCTTTCGCTATAAGTCCGGTCACGGCGGCTACCGCGAATACCCAACCGTTAATTCCGAGCTGAGAGCCGAAGCCGAGCGGAGTGAACAGCGGCTGTACAAGCATACCTATGGACGCGAGTATGCTTTCGTTCATACGCTCGTCGGGAACGTAGTTCCAATTCCACGTAAAATGTGAAAAGAACCATATAATTATCGTGGACGCGAGTATTATCGTGAACGCCTTTTTTATAAAGTGTTTGGTCTTATCCCAAAGATGTATAAGCGTATTCTTTACGCCGGGGCGACGGTAATCGGGTAATTCCATAATGAAAGGAGTGAGTTCGCCGCGCATAGTCGTTTTGCGCATTATCACAACGGCAATGAACGCGGTAACCATACCGAGCAGATACATAAGCATCGTTATCACGTCCGCCATTCCGCCGGCAACTCCGGAAACGCTCACCAACGCTCCCGCGCAAGCGACGAGTATCGGCAGTTTTGCCCCGCACGAAAAGAACGGAATGACGCGTACCGTAGCGGTGCGTTCTTTTTCGTCGGCAAGCGTTCTCGTGTTTACCATTGCCGGAACGCTGCAACCGAACCCCATTATCATAGGCATAAACGCCCTGCCCGAAAGTCCCAGGCGTCTGAATATGCGATCGAGAATGAACGCGACGCGCGCCATGTATCCGCTGTCTTCCAATAAAGAGAAGAACATAAAAAGCACTAATATCTGCGGAAGAAAACTCATCACGGAAAACAATCCGCCGAGAACGCCGTCTACTACCAGTCCCTGCGCCCACTCCGCAGTCCCTGCCGCAGATAATCCGCCGCTTATTCCGCCGGATATCGCATCCGTCACTCCCGTCAGTAAATTGGCGAGTATCACGCCGGG
>CALWBH010000034.1 GCA_944376015.1 uncultured Clostridia bacterium | reverse complement strand
CGATCAAAGCTCGGAAGTGCTGTTTGCTGGCGGTATCGCGGGATTTATGACGAAAGCGACAATCTCGGGATGTTATGTGAGCGGAGAGATAAGCGTAAATTCCGCCGGAGCGGTGTATGTCGGCGGACTGTACGGCGCGGTGAGCGATATAAATCTGTATAACTTGACTTCGTGTTGCGGCTTTGAAGGAGAAATAAACGCAAACTCAGACGTATTGGCGTATGTCGGCGGTCTGTCGGGGTACGGAAATTATTTGAAATCCGCGCAATGTTTTATAAATGCGGATATCTACTGCTTATCGTCGTTTGCTTACGTTACGGGATTGTTTTACGATCCTGACGTGAAAAGCAGAACGGATGAAGCGGTGTTTATCGGGAAATTAAACGTAATCTCCGACAGTTATGCGGATCTTGCCGTGTACGTATCGGATATCTCCAAGATTAAAAACGTTTATATATGCGCCGAGCTGTATACTGACGGCATATTGACGAAAGACGGCAGCATGGCGGCAACGTCCGTAACGGAGAGCGAAGCGACGGGTAAGGTCGGGGAATGGGCGGGTTGGCTCGAAACCGAAAACGGATTGCGTCCGACGACTCTCGCCGCGGGCGGCGGCGCTTAACTCGGACGGCAAAAACCGCGTACGAAAGGAGCCGTAAGGAAATAAATATATATAATGTGAAATTTTTTCGAAAAACACCGCTTAAAACGCTTGCTAAGCGCGGATATTTATGGTAAAATCACCGATAGTGACTTATGCGGTCCGCTGTTGTAGGATATTACATTCAAGAACGCATGTAGGTTATAGGAGTAAAAGTCATGAGCAATCTTATCAATGAGATCGAAAAAGAGTACATGAAAGAGAACGTGCCTCAGTTCGAAGTCGGCGACGTCGTTAAAGTATACGTCAAAGTCGTCGAAGGTAACAGAGAGCGTTTGCAGGCATTCGAAGGAACGGTCATAGCGCGCAAGAACGGCGGGCTTAGAGAAACGTTCATCGTTCGCCGCGTATCTTTCGGCGTGGGCATCGAGCGTTCGTTCCCGCTTCACTCGCCGCGTATAGACAAGGTAGAAGTGATCAGAAAGGGCAAAGTACGCAGAGCTAAGCTTTATTACCTTAGAAAACTTTCGGGCAAGGCCGCGAAGTTAAAAGAAGCAAAATAAAGGTACGAAAGAGTTTGGACTCCAAACTCTTTTTGTGCTTTTTCGGAGGTTCAATTGTTTAATACTCTCTCGACAATCAACAGCGACATACTTGCGGCTAACGTGCTTCTGATCATTGTATTTCTGATCATAGCGGTTGCCGTGTCGCTCGCTGCCGTATTCATCGTAGGCAGGTATCATTCTTTCAAAGCGGAAGAAAGCCTGAAAGTGGGAAAGATGAAAACTTTCCACGTTTTTCTTATAATGCTTGCCGTCGGTATAGCGGTAAGACTTCTGCTTACTTTCGTTATCACCGGATACGGTGAAAGCTATCATACGTCTTACAGCTTAGCCAACGATGTTTTCAACGTGAACGAAGGATTTGCGAATTATACTCATAGCTATGTCAGAGTGGCTCCGCTTACCGGTTATCTTTACACCGTGTTTTCCGGTTGGGGAGTGGTGCTCGGACTCGGCGAAAACGACGTTATGATGCGCCTTTTCGTAAAACTGCCTTATCTGCTTGCGGATATTGCGTTGGCTTGTATGATATATTGGGCGGCGAAGAAATTCACCAACCGTTACGTTGCGCTTGCGTTCTCCATGCTCGTGTATCTCAACCCCGTTTATTTCGTGGTAAGCAGCATGTGGGGTTCGGTTTACGCTTTGCTCGTACCCGCGCTTTTCCTTACGTTCTACTATATGATAACCAAGAACGTATTCGGTATGTGCGTGACGTCCGCGGTATCCTGCCTGATATCTTCGGACGCGGTATTCGTAGTGCCCGTCGTAGGATTTTATGTGGTTTATCTTACGGTCAAATCGGTCGTTAATATCATAAAGGTCAAGCCTTCTTTCGATTCCGTAATGAAAGATCCCGCATACTATAACGTATTCTACGCTCCGCTTTGCGCGGTGCTCGGTTTGGCGCTCATATATCTTGTGGCTTTACCCGCGTATTATCCCGACGGGACGATGACTTTCGGCGCGGTTTACAATCAGCTTTTCGTAAAACCGTTCCAGCCGGGTTCAGACGGTTTGCATTATTTCGGAGAAAACGCGCTCAGCGTTTATTCGATGCTTACCCTGAATTTCAGCGTACTCGGAAACAATTTCAAGTCGATAGTGTTCGCGATAATATTCGTGGTGATCTCGGCGGTCATATCCTGCGTTTTCTATTTGATGAAACGCAACCGCGGCAATCTCGTGTTGCTCGCTTCTTACGTTTCGGTAACGGTAGCGGTTTATATGATGGGCGCAAGCGAATGGTCGCTTCTTCCGGGTATGACTTTGATGTTGTTGTCCTTCATAATAACGGGGGACAAGCGTTTGCTCAAAGTATTCTTGGTGCTGTCCGTGTTCGTTCTGCTTAACGCCTTGTTGGTAATGCTCGGCGGCGGACAGATATCCGGTGATCTCATTACCGAACCTTTCATGCTTACGGAGATCGGCGCTATGAACGTATTCTCCATTCTGCTTTCCGTGCTTACGATACTTGTGCATATCTATTTCACCGTGGTGATCGTAGATCTTGTGCTTGCCAAGCACAGAAAACCTTTTATTACGGACAGCGCGGCTACTTTCGGCGATTGCATGAAAGTTTGGATAAGGGGTTAATTCGGCGTTATCGGTAACGCCTTTACGGCGGTTGAGGATAAGATGTTAGCTAAAATCAGCAGTTACGGATTACAAGGTATAGACGGTTTTGAAGTATCGGTGGAGATCGATATTAACAACGGTCTGCCCGGTACTGAAATAGTAGGTCTGCCCGATACCGCTACAAAAGAATCGAAAGAAAGGGTGAGAAGCGCGCTTAAAAACAGCGGTTTCCGGCTTTCGCCCAAAAGGATAACGGTAAATCTTGCTCCTGCTTCCGCGCGTAAGGAAGGTTCGCAATTCGATCTTCCCATAGCGCTCGGAATATTGCAGGCGACGGAACAGCTTGTTTCCGACAAGATCGTCGGAACGGTGTTTGTCGGCGAGCTTTCGCTCAACGGCGATCTGGGTAAAGTAAACGGAATACTTCCCATGATCATATCCGCAAAAGAAAAAGGTTACGCGCGGGTAGTCGTACCTGCCGCGAACGCAAACGAAGCGTCTTATGTGGACGGAATACAAGTTTACGCGTTCGAAAACCTGGCTCAGACGGTATCCTTTCTTACAAATAACAGCGAAGAAAAGCCGATTGCCGTCAAAGACGTGTATTCGGCTTTATCTGCGTCATCTCGTGGCGAAGATCTCAAATACGTAAAAGGACAGTATGCGGCGCGCCGCGCTCTCGAAATAGCGGCGGCAGGCGGACATAACATACTTATGATAGGACCTCCGGGCGGCGGAAAAACCATGCTTGCCAAGTGTCTGCCTTCCATATTGCCCGATATGACCGCGGAAGAAATGCTGGAGGCTACCAAGATACACAGCGTGGCGGGAACGCTCGGCGCGGAAGACGGACTGATAGTTTCGCGCCCTTTCCGATCTCCGCATCACACCGCATCGCGCATTGCGCTAACGGGCGGCGGCGCAAACGCAAAACCGGGCGAGATATCTCTCGCGCATAACGGCGTGCTTTTTCTCGACGAGCTTCCGGAATATTCCAGACAAACGTTGGAAATACTCCGTCAGCCGGTAGAGGACGGGAAAATCACGGTCAGCCGCGCCTCGCGTTCGGTTGACTATCCTGCGCGATTTATGCTCGTTGCGAGCATGAACCCGTGTCCCTGCGGTAACTACGGTTCGCAAACGGCGGAATGCACGTGTACGCCCGCTCAGATAACCAAATATCTGTCTAAACTGAGCGGACCGTTGCTTGACCGTATAGACATACACATAGAAGTGGGCAACGTTACATACGACGAACTGTCCGAGTCCGCGGACAGCGAAGACTCCGCGACGGTCAAAGCGCGCGTTGACGCGGCGCGTGCGTTGCAGACGGCGCGATTTGACGGAACGGGAATATTTTGCAACGCGCAGATGTCTTCTGCGGATATGCGGAAATATTGCCAAACGGACGAAGAAAGCGAGCGTTTGTTGCGTTCCGCGTTTATGCGGCTCGGACTGTCCGCGCGCGCATATACGCGCATATTAAAGGTCGCACGGACAATCGCGGATCTGGAAGGTTCGGATTGCATAAAGAAAAAGCACGTTGCGGAAGCCGTTCAATACAGAAGTCTTGACAGGAGTTATCGCTTATGACAGACGAACGCAAAGCGTTTTATTGGCTGGCGGCGTCGGGATTGAGCTTGGCTAAACAGTACGCTTTGCTTGACATATTCGGCAGCCCTTCCGAAATAGTCGATTCGATCGGTTCGGAAAAACTGCGGGAGTTTGCAGGCTCGTGTTACAAAAGAATGAAAGCGTCGTCCGACGAGTCTCTTTTGAACGAAGAGCTTTACGGACTGAAAAAGAAGGGTATAAAACTGCTTGTAAGGGGATATGACGGTTATCCCGCCGCGCTTACGGAATGCGAAGACAGACCGCCGCTCGTATTGTATGCGAAAGGCAACGAAAGCTTGCTTTCCGAAGAGAAGCTCGCCGTTGTCGGAAGCAGAGCTTGTACCGATTACGGCAAAAACGTGGCTGTCGGGTGGACCGAAACGCTTTGCAAAAGATTTGTCATAGTGAGCGGTCACGCTACGGGCGTCGATACTTATGCGGTGAGATCCTGCGTGGAAGCCGGCGGCAGAGCGATAGTCGTGCTCGCTTGCGGACACGGTAAATACGATTTGCCGGATTTTCTGCGTAAAGCGGAAGGAAGATATCTGCTCGTCGGCGCATACCCGCCTTTGGCAAATGCGAATAAGTACGTTTACGCCGAGCGCAACAGACTTATGAGCGGTATCTCGGACGGCGTGCTTGTCGTGGAAGCCGGTGAAAAGAGCGGAGCGCTTATTACCGCAAGATGCGCGGCGGAACAGGGCAAACCCGTGTTTGCGGTTCCGGGGAGCGTGTTTTCCACAAGATCGGCGGGAACCAACGGGCTTATCAGACAGGGCGCTACGGCAGCGATTTCGCCATACGACGTGGAAGAAGACATGGGATACGACCCCGATATTGCAGAGAGCGAGAAAAAACGTTTGACCGGCGACCGTAAAAAAGTTGCGGACATGCTGGAAAACGGAAGTATGTATTTTGACGATATTGCAAACGCGCTTAACATGAGCCCTTCCGAAGCGTCCGAACTACTCGGCGAAATGGAGCTGGACGGTATCGTCGAAAGAAAGATGTACAATTATTATTCATTGTCAGTGAGGTAACGGTAATTTGAAACTTGTCGTTATAGAAGGTGTGGGTAAAAAACCCGCAATACAGAAATATCTCGGTAGCGGGTATAAAGTTTTCGCAACGATGGGACACGTGAGAGATCTTCCGACGAAAACTCTCGCGGTAGACGTGGAAAACGATTTCAAGCCCACCTATACCATAATGCCCGATAAAAAGAAGATAGTGGCTGAATTGAAAAAAACGGCGGAAAGCGCGGAAGAAGTGCTTCTCGCTACCGACCCCGACCGCGAAGGCGAAGCCATTTCCTGGCATCTCGCCACCATACTCGGCATTCCGGAAACGGAGAAAGCGAGGATAACGTTCAACGAGATATCTCAAAAGGCGATTGACAAAGCATTGCAGTCTCCGCGAGTAATAGATAAAAATCTCGTAGACGCCCAGCAGGCAAGACGCGTGCTCGACAGACTCGTGGGCTATAAGCTTTCTCCGGTACTTTGCAGAAAGATACAAAGCAAACTTTCTGCGGGCAGAGTGCAGAGCGTAACGCTCAGGCTCGTCGTGGAACGCGAACGCGAGATACTTAATTTCGTTCCGGAAGAGTATTGGCCGTTTTTCTCGATCCTTTCGGGTCGCGGCGGAGCGAAGATAAAAGCCGCTCTCGCCACCAAGAAAGGCGAAAAATACAAGATAGGCAGCAAAGAGGAAGTCGACGCCGTAATACGCGACATAGACGGCAAAGAATACATCGTTACCGGAGTAAAAAAGACGGTGACAACCGCTCACGCGCCCGCGCCTTTCAAGACCAGTACCATGCAGCAGGACGCGATAAACAAACTCGGTATGTCGCTCAATCAGGTTTCCATGGCGGCGCAGGCGTTGTATGAAGGCGTTGACATAAAAGGCGAAGGCAAAGTCGCGCTTATCACATATATCAGAACGGATTCCACGAGAGTTTCTCCGGAAGCCATGGCTATGGCAAAAGATTATATAATCGGAAATTTCGGCAACGAATATGTGCCCGAAAAACCCAACGTATACGCGTCGAAAGGCAACGTACAGGACGCTCATGAAGCGATCCGTCCGATTTCGTTGGCACGTACTCCCGACAGTCTGAAAGACCTTATAAACAAGAATTATTACAGACTTTATAAACTGATTTACGAACGGTTTCTCGCCAGCCAGATGAGCGAAGCGAAATACAATTCGCTTACGGCAGAAATAACCTGCGGCGATTACGGGTTCAAAGTGAGCGGAAAAACTCCGTTGTTCGCCGGTTATACGAGAGTTTACGTCGAAAAAGAAAAAGACGAAGACGAGATGAAAAAGCTCCCCGATATTAACGAAGGAGAAAAGCTCGGATTCATCGAATATTCTTTTGAACAGAAATTCACAAAGCCGCCTGCAAGATATACGGAAGCCAGCCTTATCAAGGCGATGGAAGAAAAGGGTATCGGAAGACCCGCGACATATCAGCCGACGGTATCGCTTATCGAAAAACGCGCATATACGGAGAGAGAAGGAAAATCCATCAAACCTACCGAACTCGGCTGTAACGTGTGCGATATGCTTATAAAGTATTTCCCGGATATAATGAACGTTAAGTTTACCGCGGAAATGGAATCCAAGCTCGATACCATCGAAGAAGGCGGAAAGGTATGGCAACAGCTTATAAGCGAGTTTTACGACGGTTTCGAAGAAGAAATAAAAAATGCGATGGGGGACGGATATAAGATGAAAGCACCTGCACAGGAAACGGAATACAAGTGTGAAAAATGCGGCGCGCCGATGGTGATCAGAGAAGGCAGATACGGAAAATTCCTTGCTTGTTCCGCGTATCCGAAATGCAAGAATACCAAACAGCTCGATGAAAACGGTAACATTAAGGTCAAAGTGGAAACGCCGGTGGTCGAGACAGACGTCATCTGCGAAAAGTGCGGAGCCAAAATGATAATAAAAGAAAGTCCGCGCGGAAAATTCCTTGCTTGCCCGAATTATCCCAAGTGCAAGAACACCAAAGAATTCGGAGAAGAAACGCCTTTGCCGCCCTGTCCGATATGCGGAAAGCCGCTTAGACGAATTAACTATCATAAGAGCGTGTTTTACGGTTGTACGGGTTATCCCGAGTGTAAGTTCTCGGTGACGGATAAACCTACGGATAAAAAATGTCCCGAATGCGGAAGCATGCTGCTTGAAAAAACCAAGAAGGACGGCATATATCTCAGATGCTCGGACAAGGATTGCAATTATTCGGAAAAGGTAAACTCGGGGGACGCGGGAAAAGCAGATGTTTGATTGTACCGTCGTAGGCGCGGGACTTGCCGGAAGCGAAGCCGCGCTTACGCTTGCGGAAGCAGGCGTTAAAGTGCGACTTATAGACGGTAAACCGCGTTTCAAAAGTCCGGCGCATTCTTCCGACAATTTTTGCGAACTCGTATGCAGTAATTCGCAAAAAAGCAACGACAGGCTTACTGCTCACGGTCTGCTCAAAGAAGAACTGCGCGTGCTCGGCAGCCACGTTATCGCCGAAGCGGAAAAGTGCGCCGTGCCTGCGGGTAGCGCGCTTGCCGTCGATCGGGTCTTGTTCGCAAAAAGCGTTACGGAAAAACTGCGTTCGAACAAAAATATAGAAACGGTTTGCGAGCGTACGGAGAAATTGCCCGAAGGACCTACCGTACTGGCTACGGGTCCGCTCACGCTCTCTCCGCTGGACGGAGAGATAAAACAGCTTTTCGGTTCGTTGCATTTCTACGACGCCGAGGCTCCGATAGTGAGCGCCGAAAGCATAGACAAGGAAAACGCGTATTTCGCCGCGCGTTACGGTAAAGGGGAAGAGAGCGATTATCTTAATTGTCCGCTTACCAAAGAAGAATACGACGCGTTCTACGATGAACTCGTCCGCGCGGATCGGGCGGATTTGCACGAGTTCGAAAAAGGCGAAATATTCGAAGGGTGTATGCCCGTAGAAGTTATGGCAAAACGCGGAAAAGACGCGCTCAGGTTCGGACCGATGAAGCCGGTGGGGCTTGCCGATCCGAGAACGGGAAAGCGCGCTTACGCCGTTTTGCAATTAAGGAAAGAAAACGCGGCGGGAGATATGTACAATCTTGTCGGTTTCCAAACTAACTTGAAAATGAGCGAGCAGAAACGCGTGTTCGGACTGATACCCGCGCTCAAAAACGCGGAGTATATGCGATACGGAGTAATGCACAGAAATTCTTTCGTGAACGCGCCGTCTTCGCTCGACGGACATTTCCGTTCTCTCGTCCGAAGCGATCTGTTTGTAGCGGGACAGCTCGGCGGAGTGGAAGGATATGTGGAAAGCATAGCTACGGGGAAGATTGCCGCGCTCGGTATGATAAGAACGTTGCAGGGCAAAACGCTTATTCCTTTGCCGGAAACTACGATGATCGGCGCGCTGGCTGCGTATATTTCGACGCCAAACGACGATTTTCAACCGATGAACGCGAATTACGGATTGCTTCCGCCGATAACGCCGCATATAAAAGATAAGCGGCAGAGAAAAGAAGCGCTGTACGAGCGCGCGATCGAAGCGATAAAAAAATATTCGGAGAATATATCATGGAAATAAGAGGAACTACGATAATAGCCGTGAAAAAAGACGGTAAGACCGCGATTGCGGGCGACGGTCAGGTGACGGCAGGTCAGACTACCGTCATGAAAAGCAACGCAGTGAAGGTGCGCAGGCTTTACGACGATAAAGTTGTCGTCGGCTTTGCCGGATCGGTTGCGGATGCTTTTACGCTTTGCGAAAAATTCGAAGAGATGTTGCAGAAATACGCAGGTAATCTTATGCGTAGCGCCGTGGAGCTTGCTCAGCTTTGGCGTAGCGATAAGATAATGCGTAAGCTCGAAGCTATGATGATAGTGGCAAACGCAGACGAGATGTTTCTCGTTGACGGTACAGGAAACGTCATTGAGCCCGAATACGGTATATGCGCTATCGGCAGCGGCGGAAATTACGCGCTCAGCGCCGCGCACGCGCTTATGCGCAATACCGAAATGACCGCGCGCGAAATAGCGGTGGAAAGCTTAAAGATAGCCGGTGAGATATGTATTTTCACCAACGACCATATAACAGTCGAGGAGGTATGAGATTATGAGCATGTCACCGAAACAGATAGTAGCGGAACTCGACAGATATATTATAGGTCAGTCGGAGGCAAAACGCGCCGTGGCGATCGCGCTCCGTAACAGGTACCGCAGAAGCCGTCTGCCCGAAGAGCTCCGTCAGGAGATTACTCCCAAAAACATCATAATGAAAGGACCCACGGGCGTGGGTAAGACCGAGATCGCCCGTCGTCTCGCAAAATTGGTAAAAGCGCCTTTTATCAAAGTGGAAGCCACGAAGTTTACCGAAGTAGGTTATGTCGGCAGGGACGTGGAGTCCATGGTGCGCGATCTCGTGGAAACTTCGGTTCATCTCGTCAAAGAAGAAAAAATGGCGGAAGTGGAATCGGTAGCGAGAGAGGAAGCCGAAAGACGTGTGCTCAGCGTTCTGCTTGACGAAAAGAAGCGTAAAAATTCGGACGGTAGCGTCGCGGTAATGCGCGAAACGTTGCTTAAATCCTTGCGCGAAGGTAAGGAAGACGATAAAATAATAGAAGTCGAACTTACCGAATCCCCGAAGCCGATGGAGATACCGGGCGGAATGGGTATGGAGATAAACCTGAACGAGATGTTAGGCGGACTTATGCCCAAGCGCAAGAAAACGCGTAAGATAACCGTTAAAGAAGCGCTTAATTTCTTCACTCTCGAAGAAAGCGAAAAACGTCTCGACGTCGACGCCATAAACGCCGAAGCGGTGCGCCGCGCCGAGCAGGAAGGCATAATCTTTATCGACGAAATAGATAAAATAACTTCCCGTGCCGGAACGACTTCGGGAGCGGACGTCAGCCGCGAAGGCGTTCAGCGCGACATTCTGCCCATTGTCGAAGGTTCTACCGTTCAGACTAAGTACGGCAGTATAAAAACCGATTTCATACTTTTCATAGCGTCCGGAGCTTTTATGCTCGCAAAAGTGGAAGACCTTATACCTGAACTTCAAGGACGTTTCCCGATAAGAGTAGGACTCGGTAGTCTGACTTACGACGATTTCGTCAAGATACTTACCGTACCCGAAAACGCGATAACCAAACAGTACGCCGAACTGCTCAAAGTGGATAACGTCGATCTTTCTTTCACGCAGGACGCAATAGAAGAGATAGCGCGCATTACGGTAGCGGAAAACGAAACGATGGAAGACATAGGCGCGCGCAGATTGCATACGGTAATGGAGAGTCTGCTCGACGACATCTCTTTCAACGCGAGCGGCGATCATCCTATGGTCGAAGTGCGAATAGATAAAAATTACGTGCTCGAACATCTGAGCAAAGAAGCCAAGATACTTAATCTTAAAAAGTATATAATCTGATCGGGGAGAGTGAGATAATGATAAATATCCCCAAAGGCACCAAAGACGTTCTCCCTTCGGAGAGCGGAAAATGGCAGTATACCGAAAATAAACTGCGCGAGCTTGCACGCCTTTACAACGCTCGCGAGATACGCACGCCGGTATTCGAACACACCGAATTGTTTGTGCGTTCGATAGGCGACGAAACGGATGTGGTCTCGAAAGAGATGTACACTTTCGAAGATAAGGGCGGAAGATCGATAACTCTCAAACCCGAAGCCACGGCGCCCGTCGCAAGGAGTTATATCGAAAATTCGCTCGATTCGATGTCCTTGCCGCTTAAAACTTATTATATAACGCCCGCTTTCAGATACGAACGTCCGCAAGCAGGACGGCTTAGGGAATTCCATCAGTTCGGAGTCGAGATATACGGAGCGACAAGCCCGTATCTCGATTTGGACTGTATATCCCTTGCTTATGACGCGCTTACCGGACTCGGTTTGAAAAACGTCAGGTTGAAGCTTAATTCCATCGGATGCTCCGAATGTCGTAAAAGATACGTTGACGCGCTCAGAGCTTACTATGCGGATAAATTGGACGAAATGTGCCCGACCTGTCGTGAAAGATACGCTAAAAACGCGCTCAGATTGCTCGATTGCAAAGTACCCGCTTGCAGGGAGCTTACGAAAAACGCGCCCGCGATACTCGATTATCTCTGCGACGATTGCAGAGCGCATCACGAAGCGCTGTGCGGATTGCTCGAAGGCATAGGCATACCTTTCGAGATCGATACGGGGATAGTGCGCGGTCTCGATTATTATACGCGTACCGTGTTCGAATTCGTGACCGAAGAGCTTGGCGCTCAAGGTACTGTTTGCGGCGGGGGAAGATACGATAATCTGGTGTCCTCGCTCGGCGGCAAGCCGACGGGTTGCGTGGGATTTGCGGTAGGGCTTGAACGTATAATAATGCTCATGGAAAAACAAGGCGTGGATTTTGCCGAGAGTGTGCCCGACGTATTCGTAATGAGTCAGTCGCAGGAATATGCGGCGGAATGTATAAAGATAACGGCGTCTCTCCGCCGCGCGGGGATAAGCGCCGATACCGAAATGACCGGAAGAAGTCTTAAAGCGCAGTTTAAGTACGCGGACAAGATACGCGCCAAATATGCGGTGGTCATAGGCGGTGACGAGATAGCGCAAGAAAAAGTAAAGATAAAAAAACTTTCCGACGGAACGGAAGAAGAGTGCGGACTTAAAGCATTGCCCGCACGCTTAAAGGAGATAAAATAATGGCAGAACTTATGAGCGGAATGAAACGTACGGCTTATTGCACCGACATTACCGCAAAAAGCGTGGGACAGGAAGTCACGGTAACCGGATGGACGGACAGCTGGCGCAATCACGGCGGACTGATTTTCATCGATCTCAGGGACAGAAGCGGAATAATGCAGGTGGTTTTCGACCTTTCTTCGATAGGAGAAGAAGGCTTTGCAAAAGCCGAAACCATAAGAACGGAATATGTGATAGCCGTTCGCGGCACGGTCAGAACGAGAGACGATGACCGCGTAAACCCCCGTCTTAAAACGGGTAACATCGAGATACTCGCGAGTGAGCTGAAAATACTTTCGGAAGCGGAAAATCTGCCTTTCGGTATTTCCGAAGCGGCAGGCGTCAACGACGCTACCCGTCTTAAATACAGATATCTCGAACTCCGCACGCCGAGATTGCAGGAAATATTAATGCTCCGCAGTAAGGTATGCCACGCGGCGCGCAACTATATGGACAGCAACGGTTTTATAGAGATCGAAACCCCGTTCCTTTGCCGTTCCACGCCCGAAGGCGCGAGAGATTATCTCGTTCCCAGCCGCGTGCATAAAGGGGAGTTTTACGCGTTGCCGCAGTCGCCCCAGCTTTATAAGCAGATACTGATGATAAGCGGAATGGACAAGTATTATCAGATAGCGAAATGCTTCCGCGACGAAGATCTTCGCGCAGATCGTCAGCCCGAATTCACGCAGAT
>CALWBH010000033.1 GCA_944376015.1 uncultured Clostridia bacterium | reverse complement strand
TCTGACAATTCTCCATCCGCATATATATTTTTCAAATGAAGAGAAATATTGTCAGAAGTACAGCCAAACAATTCTGCCATACCGCGTTGCGTAACCCAAATGGTTTCATCCTTGATAGCAACTTTGATCTTTATATCCTCTTGATCAATGCTGTATAAAACAAATTGAAGTTCGTTCGGCATTACTTTTCCTCCGTAATTTCCATAATATCTGCGATATCGCAATCGAGCGCGGAGCAGATTTTTACGAGCATATCCGTATTTACATTTTCGTTTTTGCCGAGCTTAGCCATTGTATTTGTAGAAATTCCCGCTTTGATACGCAAATCTTCTTTTTTCATATCCTTGTCAATGAGAAGCTTCCACAATTTTTTGTAGCTGATAGCCATTCTTATACTCCTATCATTATTGATCGCTTTAATTATATCATATGTCAGCTTAGAAAGCAAAAAAAATCTTTGCAAATGCCAAAGAATTTTATCGTCAATTTAAAATTTGGCACTGCGGCGTGTGCTTGTCATAGACAAGTGGGCTCGGCTCCGCCTTGCTAGACAGGTACACACCGTAACACAAACTAAAATACTAAACGGAAAACGAGAGCGAAGCGGAGTTTCGCGCTGAACCGCTTGCGAAATTCTCCGCTTTTCGCTCTCTCGTGGTTTTCCTTAATACTGCTTTTTTACATTTTGTCATACGGTTTTTGCTTATTATCCTCCGAACATTACTTTTTCGTGGCATAGATTAGCATCATTACTCGCGTAAGTCAACGGTCCGGGAATTATCGCTTAAAACATTATACGGCGCGACAAAAGCAAAAAACTTAAAATATTATCCATAACTGTTTGGCAGGAGGAACCCGATACAGTAAGCAAACGTGTACCCCTTTCTTTTGCTTACGGCGAGTTTATAAGTTTTATAAAATAATTTCTTTACTTTTCATAAATTTTATTGCAAAATCTTTACTTTTGTGGTAAAATATATAAAAATAAGTAAAGATTTTAAAGGGAGCAAAAATGATCGTCGACAGCGCTAAATTAAGCGAACTGCTTAAAAGGAAAGGAATCAACAAGTCTGACTTATGCGGTGACCTCGGTATTTCGTCAAGAACTGTTGCAAAAATAGGCAAAGGAGAAGATATAGCAGAAAGGGTCATTCTGAAAATCTGCGATTTTCTCGGCGTAAGGACGGACGAATTAGCCGAAACCAACGCGGTGCTTGAAACTTTACGGAGAGAAAAGCAAACCAAGGTCAGCGGCGGACTGTACCACGAAACGCAGATAAAGCTCACATATAATTCCAACCACATCGAAGGAAGTAAGCTTACCGAAGATCAGACGCGGTATATTTTTGAAACGAAAACGCTCGGGGAACTGCCTTCGGACATTCTTATCGACGATATTATAGAAACCAACAATCATTTCAGGTGCATAGATTACGTTATAGATCACGCCACCGAAAAACTTTCGGAAGATTTTATTTTGTCGCTTCAAAAGATATTGAAAGAAGGAACGCAGCACGCCAAACTTTACGGAGCCGGCAAATATAAAACGCTTCCCAACACCATAGGCGGAATAGAAACGACCTCCCCCGCAAACGTAGCGAGCGAAATCAAAAAACTCATATCACGGTATAATTCGCTTAAAAAAGTCGCCTTCGAGGATATAGTCGAATTTCATTATTTGTTTGAAACGATTCACCCGTTCCAGGACGGAAACGGCAGAGTGGGCAGGCTCATAGCTTTCAAGCAATGTTTGCAAAATAATCATATCCCCTTTTATATCGACGACGAAAACAAGTGGTTTTATTACCGCGGACTTCAGAAATGGAAAAATGAAAGGAATTATTTAATCGAAACCTGTCGGTTCGGGCAAGACAGATATAAAAAAATGCTGGATTACTTTAACATAAAATATTCAACGTAATTGCAAAGCGTTGTGCGGTTACAGTGAAAACAATAATTTCGGTACGGAAAACATTCAAAACAAACCAAGGGGCTGTCGCATTTAATCATACGGCAACCCCTTGCATAAATACGGTTATCACTCGCTTATTGCTTTTTGTAATAAACGCGGATGTTTTTGTTCGGATACTTGTAATTTATCGTGTAACCCGCGGGGTTGGTCACGCTCGAAAGACAGCCGCAACCCGCGTCATAATCGAAAGCAACGGTATCTCCGTCGCCGAGCGCGCCGAACGGTATTTCGACGAGACGGTCCCGACCCAAAAAACGTTCGTACTCGTACGCGCGCACCACCCTGTTGTTAAACCTGATTTTCGTCAAGTAACCGCAACGGAAATGCAAACATACTTTTCTTCCGTCGGCGTCGCTAACCGCAATAAGATTGGGCGTGTATTTTATAGTCATTCTAAGCGTACCGACGCGACACGCGGGTTTTTCGACGACAGCAAGTCTGCCCGTAACCGCAGAAAATTTAAGCACGGTTCCCCTGTCGTCGGTCAAAACGTTGTAACCGTTTTCCGTACTGAGCGTGTAAATGCCGTCGCCTATCTCCGAACGCATATCCGCGTCCTTTTCGTCATAAACCGAACGGTAAACCTTGCGAGTTTTCGCGCGATCGCCCGTTCCCGTCGTCACCGATTTGTAATACCTTGTGCCGATAACGCGCTTACGCCCTGCCGCGTCGGTATACACAAACGACTTTGCGCGGGGCTCGCCTTCGGTCGCGACGGGCGCGGAAACTTCTTTTAAAGTCTGCATTATGTTCAACCGCCAACCTACGCCGAATTTATACGTTTCGTCGGTATCTTCGGAGAAATATTCGGAATTGTACACATGTGCAATTTTCATCGGAAGCTTTGTACCGGCACTGCGAAAATCGTCATGAATAAAAAGCAGGTTACCTTTAAACATATCCTTACGCACTTCCCCCGCGCAACGGCGACAACGTATAGGCTTTTCGTCGAAAATCCTGTCTTCGGACGCCAAACCCGCTTACAATCCCGCCGTCGGATTCCCCCTTCCCGCGCTCGGCGTCGGGCAATCGACGACCGTTGTATTCAAAGTCGTGGTGACGGGATGATGAAAGCGGTCAATATAGCGGTCGTTTTCCGCCACCTGCCCGACGGAAGAGAAGACTATATAAGCAATGCCGTGGAAACCGAAATAGCGCCGCCCGCGCCGCAATGCCCCGACTTTTGCGTATACCGCAGAGTTTGCGACCGCGCTTATAATAGCGCGTGCGAGTGCCCGTGCCGTCCGTGTTCGTCTTTTTGCCGTTATCCGTGCGATCGGAACCGATAGATAACCGACGCGCCGCGGCGCCGTCCTTCGCCGCGCTTTCTACGCAAACGCTTCCAAACGGCGGAAATTTCGCGCTACGTTCTTTTCTTTATCGTATAGCGTTAAATAAAAGCGGACGCGCACGAATCTTAAACTAACGCAAAATCGAATAAGCGAAAAATATTAAATCAAACAAGCAAACGTACCCCCGTTCGGACATCCGAACGGGGGTACGACCATGATCAACCCGACCTGTAAAGTCGGAAAACGTATTACCGCGCTTTCTTCGAATATAATACGCCAACCGTGATTGAAAATCAATTGCAATTATTATTTTATGATATTGCAATTCCGTTCCTTTATATTAAATGCCCGAAAATAACCTATATTTTGCGAAAATACACGAAATGCAATGTTTTTAAGGCGTATTTGCAATTGAAATACCCGAAATCTTATGATATAATTATGAAAAATGCAAGGAAGGGCAATGATGAGAAAGGTTATCGACCTTAATAAAGGCTGGACATTTACCAAAGACGGGCAAAGCGTCAAAGTCGACGTTCCGCACACCTGGAACAATATTGACGGACAGGACGGCGGCAACGATTACTGCCGCACTACCTGCACTTATACAAAAACTTTTCCCCGCCCCGACTGCGGCGAGGACGAGCGCGTATACGTCGAATTTCGCGGGGTCAATTCTCAGTCGGTCGTCAATGTCAACGGTAAGGAAGCCGTTCGACACAACGGCGGTTATTCGACGTTCCGCGCGGACGTAACCGAGCTGCTCGACGACGAAAACACGCTCGAAGTGATCGTAAGCAACGAAGCGACCGAAGAAGTATACCCGCAAACCGCCGACTTCACTTTTTACGGCGGCATATACCGCGACGTATCTCTTTTGACAGTAAATAAAAACCGTTTCGATCTCGACTACTACGGCGGAAACGGAATAAAGGCGGACGCGGACGTCATAGACGGCAAAGGAATACTTACGATTACGTCTTATATAAGCGGTGAAGGAGAAGCGACATACGCGCTTAAAGACGCGGACGGGCGCACGGTAGCAAGCGGAGCAAGCCCGCTTACCGTCGAAAACGTACATCTTTGGCAGGGCGTAGACGATCCTTATCTTTATACTCTCGAAGCCGAACTCGTTGTGGACGGCAAAACGACGGACAAAGTATCGTGCAACGTCGGATTCCGCACCTTTAAAGTCGATCCCAAAAAAGGATTCATACTCAACGGCAAGCCTTACCCGCTCCGCGGCGTATGCCGTCATCAGGACAGGCTCGGACTGGGCAACGCGCTTACCGAGAAAGAGCACGAAGAAGACGCGGCGCTCATAAAGGAAGTGGGCGCGACGACGATCAGGCTTGCGCATTATCAGCACGATCAGTATTTTTACGAGCTATGCGACAAATACGGGTTTGTGGTATGGGCGGAGATACCGTACATATCGCGGCACATGGAAGAAGCCAACGACAACGCGCTCGAACAAATGCGCGAGCTTATAATACAGAACTACAATCACCCGTGCATCGTTACCTGGGGTATTTCCAACGAGATCACGATGAAAAAAGGCAACGGAGACAGATACGCTTTCCATAAAAAGCTTAACGCGCTCTGCAAACAGCTCGATCCGAAGCGCCCTACCGTGATCGCGAACTTCGTTATGTGCAGTATCTGGAACAAGATATCGCACGTTACGGATATGGCGTCGTTTAATCTGTATTACGGCTGGTACGCGCCTTTTACGTTCATGACGGGAGTAGTGCTCGACTGGTTCCACTTCTTCTACGGCAAAACGCCCGTGGGACTGTCGGAGTACGGCGCGGAATGTATGCCCACCCTGCACAGCGCGCGTCCGCACAGGGGCGACAGCACCGAAGAATATCACGTTTTATATCACGAACGCATACTGAAAATAATAGAAAAACGCCCCTGGATATGGGGAACGCACGTTTGGAATATGTTTGATTTCGCTTCCGACGGGCGTAACCACGGCGGCGATCCCGGAAAGAATCACAAGGGACTCGTCACCTTCGACCGCAAAATAAAGAAAGACTCGTTCTATCTCTATAAAGCGCACTGGTCAAAAGAGCCGTTCATACACATCAGCGGCAAACGTTATGCCAACCGCGCGGAAAAAGTCACTACGGTAAGAGTGTTCTGCAATGCGGGCGAAGTTAAACTTACCAATAACGGCAAAGACATCAAATGCAAGAAAACGGACGGCAAAGATTTCGTATTTAAAGTCAGACTCGATAAAGTCAACGAACTTGTCGCTACCTGCGGCGAGCTCAAAGACAGCTGCACGCTTTGCAAAGTGGACGTACCCGACGACAATTATCGCTTGCACACAAAGTCCAACAATTACAGCTGGGAAAAGAAAAGCAAGTAACGATCGCTTAAAACAGCGAATCGCGGCGTATTATCGACTTCCCCGCTTTGTCTCGCTCGAAGCTATACAAACGACGAAGCGTTATGCCGACCTGCCGCTCAAAACGGCAATCCCGCCGCATGATTAATATCTGACAATTCTCACTTCTCCTTTTTTTAGCGGTTCGCGCAAGATCCTCCTTGCTTACGACGATTACCGATAAGCCGTAAGCCCATCCTTATAATCTTACGCGAACCGCCAAAACTCAAACAAAAGCCGCCAACTCGCTCAACCGAGAAAGCGGCACCGATCAGACATCATATCCCTTCATAGAAAGACCTTCGGATAAACAGCTTCCCTTGCGCTGCCGAAGGTCGTTTTTTTGTTTTTAAGCGTATAAGGGGGAAACTTTTTTCTTTTGACAAAGAATAAAAGTTTCCCCCTTAACCCCCTTCAAAAAAGAAACTTACGACTATATAAAAAATTACAACTTTATACTAAAATAAATTATGCTTTATTTGTTATGTCGACGTTAAAGAATAAAAATCCCCATCCTTTACCCTTCTTCAAAAAAGAAACTTACGACTATATAAAAAATTACAACTTTATACTAAAATAAATTATGCTTTATTTGTTGTGTCGACGTTAAAGAATAAAAATCCCCATCCTTTACCCTTCTTCAAAAAAGAAACTTACGACAATATAATAAATTACAACTTTATACTAAAATAAATTATGCTTTATTTGTTGTGTCGACGTTTTTACCCGCGTTTCCTGAGCTTTTTTTCTATCGACTCGTCGGATAAGTTTTTAAGATAATTTTTTATCCGAATACGACTTTTTCGCTTTGATGTTTGTTTTTTATTCGTTTGAAATTTAGTCACAACTTAACGGTTTTTTTTAATTTTAACTTTATTGATTTTTACCGTATCGACGCATCGCTGTCGTAATTCGCCGTAAACAAGCATTTAACAATAACGTACCGCAAACATTTATAACTTCGAATAAACCGATAAAAAACGCAGCCGATATATTTTTCGGACTGCGTTTTGTAAATTATCGACAATGGGATTTTTCCAACTCGGTTATAACGTTATCTTTGAACTCTGCCGGAAGCGTTGCCTTTCGCAAGCGCTTTCACTTCGTCCGCGCTGACCATGTTGAAGTCGCCTTCTATCGAATGTTTAAGGCAGGAAGCCGCAACCGCGAACTCGATGGCGTCTGCGGTGGAATATTTGTTCATGAGCGCATATATGAGTCCGCCGCCGAAGCTGTCGCCGCCGCCCACGCGGTCGACGATGTGCATAAGGTATTCGCGCGACAGGCAGTACTGTTTGCCGTCGTACAGCATACCCGCCCACTTGTTGTCGTTCGCGGAAATGGACGAACGGAGCGTAATGGCGACGTACTTGAATCCGAACTTATCGGCAAGCTGTTTAGCCACGGATTTGTAGCTCTCTTTATCGAGCTGACCTTTGGTGACGTCGGTGTCGCCCGCAGTAATGCCGAACACGTCCGAAGCGTCTTCTTCGTTGGAGATACACACGTCGACGTAAGGCATGAGCCCGGTCATCACCTGACGCGCCTTGTCTTTCGTCCATAACTTCTTGCGGTAGTTAAGGTCGCAGGAAACGGTTATGCCCTTCTTTTTGCACACTTCGAGCGCGTCTTTCGTTATTTCTGCGACATTGTCGCCGAGAGCGGGAGTAATGCCGGTAAAATGGAACCAATCGACGCCGTCAAGCAGCTTTTCCCAATCGAAATCTTCCCTGCTTGCGGTCGCTATCGAGCTGCCCGCACGGTCGTAAATGACCTTGCTGGGACGTTGCGAAGCGCCCTTTTCGAGATAATATATCCCGATACGGTCGCCGCCGCGAGCGATCCCGTCCGTTCCTACGCCGTAGCGGCGCAGAGCGTTAACCGCGCTCTGACCTATTTCGTGTGCGGGAAGTTTGGTTACGAAGTCGGCGTCTATGCCGTAGTTCGCAAGCGATACCGCCACGTTTGCTTCGCCGCCGCCGTAAGTCGCGCCGAGTTTGTCTGCCTGCACGAATCTGTAATAGCCTTCGGGCGCAAGGCGGAGCATAATCTCACCGAAAGTTACTGCTTTCATTTTCTGCCTCCTACAAGTGCTACGGCATTAGCCGTTTTTTCGTACACCTCATCCGGCGTACCCTTTATCATCCAGGTCCCTCCGCACGCGATTATCTTATCGTATGCGAGATATTCGAGTATATTGTTTTCGTTGACTCCGCCCGTAGGCATGAATTTTATCTGCGGGAAAGCCGCGCAGAGCGCTTTCATCGTTTTGAGTCCGCCGAAATCTCCTGCCGGGAAAAATTTAAGCACGTTTATACCGAGCGAAAGCGCTTTCATTATTTCGGTAGGCGTGACCACTCCGGGCAGATAAGGCACGCCGCGCTTTTTGCACACCGCCGCGACTTCTTCGCTGAGTCCGGGCGATACGATGAACTTGGATCCCGCGTTTATCGCGCGCTCGCACTGCTGACCGTTTATTACGGTTCCCGCGCCCACGAGCATATCAGGGTATTTCTTTACCGCAAGCTTTATGCTTTCTTCGGCGCAGTCCGTGCGGAAAGTGATCTCCGCCACGGGAAGTCCGCCGCGGACGAGCGAGTCGATAAGCGGCTCGGCGTCCTCGATCTTTTTGATTACTACCACGGGTACTATTTTGTATCCCGCGATCTGTTCGTAAATATCCATGATTATTCGCTCCGATAGCCCGTTAAATCCCGAGCTGATTTTTTATGTTGTAATAGCAGATGTTCTTCACGGTTTTGAGTGCGCCCGCGAAGTCGCACGCGCCTTTACCCGCAAGATCGCCCACAAACGAGCAGAGCAGTCTGCGGAAAAGATCGAATCTCGAATACGATGAGAACGAACGCGAATCGGTAAGCATACCGTAATTGGTACCGAGCACCGCATATTCGGAGATCTGCGAAAAATTGCTCATTATTCCTTCCACGGTATCGTTGAACCACCATGCCGCGCCCATTTTTACGCGTCTGTACGCGCCGGTTATCGTCGCAAGCATAGGCACCGCGTTGGGATTGAGCGAGTACAGCACCGTTTCGGGTCGGTAGCCTTCCGTTCTGTCAAAGTAAGCTATAACTCTGTCCGCGCATTCCTCGTTGACGAACACGTCGCAGCCTCTGTCCACGCCCTGCTCCGCGAATATACGCGAATTTATATTGCGCGTCACCGAAATATGGATCTGCATGAGCATACCGCGTTTTGCATACTGCTCCGTAAAGTAGCAAAGGAAAAATCCGAAAAGTTTGTCTTTTTCTTCCGCGCAGAGTTCGGAGCGGCGCGCATAAAGCTCTGCGGCTTCGCGCTCGTCCGCATACGCCGTCGGGAAGCTTCTGAACCCGTGATCGGAAATGCGGCAGTTGTTCGCCTGGAAATGATCGAGTCTGTTTTCCAGCGCTTTCAGGCATCCTTCCAGCGTATCTGTTTTTATACCGCTTGCCTTTTCGAGATCGGCGAAAAACTTTTCGTCGAGCGCCAGACAGCGGTCGGGTCTGAACGTAGGCGCTACGGTTATCCCGTCGAACGTGCCGTGATGACTGAGATCTCCGGCGGGATCGTCCGCCGTCGCAATGTACTCCACGCGGAATTTTTTAAGCAATCCGCGTACGCTCGTTTCGCGCAGCTTCGCGTTCGCTCTTTCGTATACGCTTTCCGCGTTATCCGCACTAAGCGGCTCGTCGATGCCGAATATCTGCCTGAGTTCGAGATGCGACCAGAAATAAAGCGGATTGCCGATAAGCTTATCCATTATCGACGCGTACGCCATGAATTTTTCTTTCCAGCTCGCGTCACCCGTTATCAGTCGTTCGTCCACGCCGCAAAGCCGCATTGCGCGCCACTTGTAATGATCGCCCGCCAGCCACAGCTCGCCTATATCGTCGAATTTATCGTCGCGCTCTATCATTCTCTGATCGAGATGACAATGGTAATCGATCACGGGCAGGTCGCGCACTTCGGCATAAAGCGCCCGTGCCGAGGGGGTATCGAGAAGAAAATCGTCGCCGAAAAATTTTTCCATACTTTTTACACTCCGCTGTATGCCGAAAAGCCGCCGTCAACGGGCACGACAATACCCGTTACGAAACCGCTCGCTTTATCGTCGGCAAGCCACAGCAGAGTTCCGAGCAGGTCTTCGGGAAGCCCGAATCTGCCCATCGGCGTATGAGCGAGTATCTTGCCCGTACGCGCGGTAGGCGTTCCGTCCGCATTCCAAAGCAATTTTTCGTTCTGCTTTGTGGAGAAGAATCCGGGTGCCATTGCGTTTACGCGGATACCTGAGGAAGCGAAATGAACCGCAAGCCACTGCGTAAGATTGGATACGCCCGCTTTCGCCGACGAATACGCCGGTATCTTCGTGAGCGGACGATATGCGTTCATGGACGATATATTGATGATATTGCCCTTCTTTTTTGCAACCATATCCGCCGCAAAAGTCTGCGTGCAAAGTATCGCCGTCAGAATATTAAGGTCGAACACGAATTTAAACCCGTCCGCGTCGAGCGCGAAAAAGTCTTTCATTCCCGCCTTCGCCTCCGCCATCGTTTCGTTATCCGTAGTGCATCTCGCGTTGTTTCCGCCCGCGCCGTTGACGAGCATCGTCACCGGACCGAACGCTTTTTCGATAACGTCTTTGGCTTTTTCTATACTGTCGCGCACAAGACAGTTCGCAGGTGCGGCTACCGCCTTACCGCCTGCCTTGCATATCTCTCCCGCGACCGCTTCGCACGCCTTTTCGTCTATGTCGATAACGCCGACCGACGCTCCGCAAGCGGCAAGCGCTTCCGCGAACGAGCGCATAAGCACTCCGCCGCCGCCTGTAATCGCTACTACTTCTTTACTGAGATCGACTTTGAACGGTAATTCCATGATATTTCTCTCTCCTTCTTTATAATTTCCTTTATCCCGATGCGAGTTATACCCCGCCGTAAGCGGAAAACCCGCCGTCCACGGCTATCGTAACTCCGGTCACGAAGCCGCTTAATTCTTTATCCGCCAGCCACAACAACGTCCCGTACAAATCCTCGGGCTCTCCGAATCTTCCGACGGGAGTATGCGCGAGTATTTTTGCCGTTCTCGGAGTGGGCTGTCCGTCTTCGCCGTACAGCAACGCTTTATTCTGCTCCGCCGCGAAAAATCCGGGTGCTATCGCGTTCACGCGGACGCCGACAGGCGCGAAATGCACCGCGAGCCAGCGCGTGAAATTGGATATCCCCGCCTTTGCCGCGCAATAGACAGGAGTCTTGGTAAGCGGAAGAAACGCGCCCATAGACGAAATATTGATAACGTTGCCGTAGCCTGCCGCCGCCATGTCTTTGCAGAAAACCTGCGCGCATATAAACGCGGTGCGCATATTAAGGTCGAATACGAAATCGGCGCCTTCCGCAGAGATGTCGAAAAAGCTTTTTCCCGACGCGGCGTCTGCGGCGAATTCACGCTCGGTCGTCGCAAGCGGACTGTTACCGCCCGCGCCGTTTATGAGTAAAGTTACTTTACCGTATTCCTTCGCTATAAGGCGAGCGCAGTTTTCCACGGAAGCTTTATCCGTACAATCCGCGGGCGCGGCGATCGCATTGCCGCCCTTTGACCTTATGCGGCTCGCTACGCGTTCGCAGGAATCGGCGTTTCTGCTTATTATCGCCACACGCGCGCCGCAATCGGCAAGCGTTTCCGCCATTCCGCTCATCAGCACTCCGCTGCCGCCCGTCACCGCCGCCACTTCGCCGGAAAGATCGAATCTGTTTTTATACGACATAAGTTTAAAAGCCGTTTATCTGCAACGCTTTGCGGACATTTCGAAAAGCCCGTTTATATACGCGGCGCCGAGCGCGCGGTCGTACAGTCCGTAACCGGGCTTGCCGCCTTCGTCCCATATATTTCTGCCGTGATCGGGACGGACGTAGCCGTTAAAGCCGTTGTCTACGAGCGCGCAGACTATATCCGCCATATCAAGATCGCCGTTACACGACAGATGTCCGGATTCGCAGAAAGAATCCTTGTCGTCGGTATACTTTATATTACGAAGATGCGCGAAATGCACCCTGCCTTGAGCGGCGTACTTAGCCGCCATGTGCACGACGTCGTTACTTCTGCCCGCTCCGAAGCTGCCCGTGCAAAGGGTAAGCCCGTTGGCGACCGAAGGCACCGCCGCGAACAGCCTGTCGAGATCTTCTTCCGAAGAAACGATACGCGGCAGACCGAACACGTTCCAGGGCGGATCGTCGGGGTGTACTGCCATAACTATCCCTACGCGCTCGCACACGGGTATTACCTTCTTAAGAAAGTACACGAAATTTTCGAAAAGCTGCTCGCGCGAAACGTTTTTGTAGCGCGCTATAAGCGACTGCATCTCTTCGGGAGTGTAACTTTCGTCCCAACCGGGAAGATGAAGGTTGGCGGGATCTATCTTGGCGAAATCGTCGTGCGAATAACTCAGCGAATCCGATCCGTCGGCGTTCTTATGCCTGAGCTCCGTTCTGAGCCAGTCGAACACGGGCATGAAGTTATAGCAAACGCATTTTACGCCGAATTCCGCGCAAAGCTCAAGGTTTTTGCAATAATTCTCGATATAAAGGTCGCGGTTCGCTCCGCCTGATTTTATGTCTTCGTGCACGGGAATCGATTCGATGACTTCCATTTCCAGCCCCGCCGCGCCGCATGCTTTTTTCATCGATTCAAGCGTTTCTCTTCCCCACACTTCCCCCGGCGGCACATCGTATACCGCGGTAACGACGCCCGTCATACCCGGGATTTCGCGTATGTAAGAAAGGGGGATACTGTCTTTCTCTCCGTACCAACGAAACGTCATTTTCATAATATGATCCTCCCTGAATACCCTTTAAGGATATTATAATACTCTGCCCTCGAAAAGGCAATCGTGCAAACTCAATCTTTGCTCTCTTCGTCCGTATTTTTTTCTTCGACCGCGTCGGTTTCTTCGACCGCGCTCGTCTGAACGGCATTCGTTTCTTCGACCGCTTCGCGGGCTAAATACCGTTCGGGAATGGGTACCGCGTTGATCGACGGCTCGTTGATGACGTTTTCCCTTCTCGTGAATATCTTTTTATATATCTTGTCGAAGAAATTCTCTTTTTCGACGATGACTTCGCCCGTCTTTTTGTTGATACGCGGTTTTTTCACGGGGATGAATTCAGCGGGCACCTGGTCGATGGTAACCCACGTTTTCATCGCTTCGTCCATGCTCATTCCGCCCGTAACGGCCGCTTTTCTTACGGCATTGACCGCCTGTATCTCTTCGAGCTTTTTACCCGACAGGCGATAACGCGTCATACAGAACACGGTCACTGCCCACGCCGCCATGGGAAGCAGACAGAAACAGATGATCGCCGACAGTTTCATTCCCGGCATATAATCCATACCTTCCGCAGGAAGCGCATTGAGATTGGGCACAAGGAATACGATGAATATCTGAAGCAAAAGCGTTTGCAACGAGGATATGACTTTGTCGATGAGCGAGAATATCGTACCCATGATACCGGGAACGTATTTGCCCGAACGGTAAGTCTCGTAGTCCGTACAGTCCGCAACCATGGGGATCGTCATCTGATCGCAACAGTTGAACGCGCCGTAACCGCAACCGTAGAAGATTATAAAGAACACCGTATATACGTTGATCGTAAGGTGGAAACCGTCGGTCATGGAGAATAACGACAGATGCGTAGCCGCATTCTCGTTATCGTAAATACAAAGCAGTATCAATACGCCGATATAGAATAGTATCGCGAGCAGCGTAAACTGCGATACGCCGCGTTTCTGCCCTTTTGCGCCCGCCGTCTTTGCTCCCCAAAGGAAGAACAAGCCCATGAAGATAAAGCAAAGCACGTAAAACGGAATGAACAGTCCGTTATAGTCGCCCATCAGGCAGCCGAACACGAGGAACGCGACGGTACCCGAAGTAGCGACGGTGGAAGCAAGCTTATTAAGCCCGCTCGAAAGCACCAGCCAGCGTATTTCCTTGTTGTGCTTGATTATGCCGACATAGTCTTTGAGCTTGGGCGGTTCGCTCGACACTCCCCAGAACTGCGGTTTGTCTTTGGAGCTTATCGCCGCTATTGCCATTACGGTATAAATCGCCGAAAGTATAATTACAAACGGCACCATGATGTTATAGAACTGCGGACCGTAAGCCGCGCCGCGCAAAACGTGCTCTACGCCGTCTTCCACATAGGTTATCGTACCTTTGGGGCAAATCGCTTCGTTGGTGAGCACGCCGCCCGCCATCACGTTGACAAGCACGATGGAGCCGAGCTGTCCTATCATATTCCAGATGACGAACTGACTGCGCTGTTTGGGGTCGTTGGTAAGACAGGTCTGCCCCGCTTTGGTGACCGCGCACTGACAGGTGTATCCTATGACGTAAATTACGTACGCGACTATATATACAACCCAGCGCAATGCCGATACGCTGTCGGGCAATCCGCGGAAGAACACCATCATTATCAGCAAAGAAAGTGCGAGCAGCACGTTTCCGATTACCATGAAAGGACGGAATTTACCGAACCGTTTGGATCGCGTTCTGTCCATTATTCCGCCGAGTATGGGGTCGGTTATGCCGTCGAATACTCTCATGAGCGGAACGAATATACTCGTAAACGTACTGACTACAAGCACAAGCCCCGCAGAAGCTATGGCGCCCGCAAGCGCCGTACCGGTACTGCCCGTAAGATACATGATAGCGTAATATGTAAAATAGGTGTAAAAAGCAAAGTATACGTTGGTAGCCGCATTATTAAACGGGAATAACGCTATCTGCCACTGCTTGGCTCTGTTGAGAGCCTGATTTCCGCCGCTCGCCGCGGCAGCAGTCGTCTGTGACATATCATTTTTCTCCTTTGACATTTGATTGAGCTTTCAGCTGTTCATATCTATTTTAACATACAAAATATTCACAAGCAATTGTAATTTTTATCGATAAATATTGCATTTTTTACATTTATATGATATACTTATAAAAAACAGGCGCCAAAATACCGAAAACGGGCTTTTACGCGCGGTGCTAAAACAAGGGAAAAACGAATTTTTCACGCGCGAAACAAAATTTCCGAAACGGGATTTTGCGCGTAAGACAAAAAACGGGAACAGGTTTTTTATAAAACAAAAGGTAGGAGATTGATGTTTAATTTTGTGTATAAAGATCTTGATTTTGCCCATAAACTGGACGAACATCCGGAGGGAGCGCCCGATTATCAGAAACATTTTCACGATTTTTACGAGCTGTTTTATTTCATTTCGGGCAGCGCCGTTTACACGGTAGAAGAAGAGTGTCACGATCTCAACCCCGGCGACGCGCTCATCATTCAGCCGGGCGAGCATCACTATGTGAATTTCAAAGACGACTCGACGTACGAACGTTACGTCCTTAAATTTCCCGCGCTGCTTTTGCCCGACTTCGTAAAAGAAAAATTCACGGGAAGAAGCGCTTTCTATCTCGAAGCGCAAAAGGCTTCCGCGCTTTTTAATCGACTGGACGAGTTTTACGACGAATTCAACGCGTCGGACGAAGAGCTTTACCTGCTTTTCTCGAACATGGTTGCGGAGATAGTGCTTACGCTCTTCCACACCGTACCCGAAGCAAAGCCTTTCGTCACCGACAATAAGATAACTCCGATACTGCAATATATAAACGAGCATCTCAACTCCCCCATTTCCATAGAAGATCTTTGCAAAAAATTCTATTTTTCCCAATCGTATATTTGCAAGGAATTCCGCACTTACATGAAAGTGTCGATCATGAAATATATACGTTCCAAAAAAATAATGGCGGCGCATCAGAGCATAATGAAGGGAATAAAACCCACCAAAGTCGCGGAAATGTACGGCTATTCGGATTATTCCACGTTCTATCGCACTTACCTTTCCGTCATGGGTTTTCCGCCGTCCAAGAACAAAAACGGCGAAGAAGACTGATAAGGCAAAACGTTTACCGCGCGTCCCTGTTCGGGGCGCGCGTTCTTTTTTGGCGTTCGCCGGGCTTATCGGAACATGACTCGGAACGACAAATCCGAACATCGGCGCGCGATAACCGAAAAAACGTGCTTTTGCGCAAGCGGCGGCGAAAAACGGCTATTGACAAGCGGGGCGGTTTATATTATAATAGAAAAGCGGGATTACCGCGCGAAGGAGCTTATATGATGAACGAAATTTACGAACCGCTTTTCACCCCGTGGAAGATAGGGAATGTGGAAATAAAAAACAGGATAGTCCTTTGCCCTATGGGCGGCACTTCCCTTTTCGGTTGGATGGAACCCAACCACTTCGACAAAGAAGCCGCCAATTTCTTTCTCGAAAGAGCTAAGAACAACGTCGGACTGATTATTCCCGGCATTGCGCCATTGAAAGACCTTATACTCGGTCGCTGGCTGTATAAAAACAAGAAAATGTTCCGCAAGCTCAAAGAGTTTATGGCGGAAATACACAAGACGGGAGCCAAACTTTTCGTACAGCTCACCGCCGGATTCGGACGGGCGTTCGCAATACCCACGCCCATGCTAATGCTGCAAAAAAACAAACTGCTTAACGCGCTCGCGAAACCGATCGTCAACGTACGGTATCTGACCGCGTCCCCGAGCGTACTGCCGCTCAGGTGGAAAGAAGACGTCAAGTGCCGCGCGCTCACCGTCAAGGAAATAAAGAAAATGATTTACGCTTTCGCCGAGACCGCACGTCTCTGCAAGGAAGCGGACGTGGACGGCGTGGAAGTGCACGCGGTGCACGAAGGGTATCTGCTCGACCAGTTCACCACCAAATACACCAACAACAGAACGGACGAATACGGCGGAAGTTTTGAAAACAGATACCGTTTCCCCGTCGAAGTAGTTAAAGCGATCAAAGAAGCGTGCGGACAGGACTACCCCGTTTCTCTGCGTTATTCCGTAGTAAGCAAAACCAAAGATTTCGGAGTAGGCGCCATCCCCGGCGAAGAATACACGGAAGTCGGAAGAGACATGGAAGAAAGCGAAAAAGCCGCCAAATATCTCCAGGACGCGGGATACGATATGCTTAATGCGGATAACGGCACTTACGACGCTTGGTATTGGGCGCATCCACCCGCATACATGCCCGTCAACTGCAATCTCGAAGACGTTGCGCATATCAAAAAATTCGTGGACATTCCCGTAGTTTGCGCCGGACGTATGGATCCCGTCACGGGCGCCAACGCCGTCAAAGACGGAATGATCGACGGAATGGGCGTCGCGCGGCAATTCCTTACCGACGGAGCGTGGGTAACCAAGCTCATGGAAAACAAACTCGACGAAATACAACCCTGCATTTGCTGTCACAACGCCTGCTTCGACATGGCGCACTATAAAGGCGTGGCTAACGACGAAGCTATGTCGGACACCGTTCACATGGCGCGTTGCGCGCTCAATCCGAAGACGATGCAGAGCGACAAGTACGACCTTTCCCCTGCCCGCAAACCCAAAACCGTTGCCGTGATAGGCGGCGGCGTGGGCGGTATGGAAGCGGCGAGAATAGCCGCTTTGCGCGGACACAAGGTCACGATTTACGAAAAAACGGACAGGCTCGGCGGAGTATTCGTCGCCGCGGCGGCGCCGTCCTTCAAAGAAAAGGACAAAGAGCTCATAAAGTGGTATAAACTTCAGATAGCGAAACTGCCCGTCGAAGTAAAATACAACACCGAAGTCAAAGACGTTTCTTCTCTCGGCGCGGACGAAGTCATCGTAGCGACGGGAGCGGTCGCGCGGAAGATCAATATTCCCGGAGCCGAACGCGCCGTCGAAGCTATCGACTACCTCGAAGGCGCGCCCGTCGGCGAAAACGTCGTCGTGATAGGCGGTGGACTTACCGGTTGCGAAATAGCGTACGATCTCTATAACAAGGGCAAAAAACCGGTTATAGTGGAAATGAAAAACGATCTGATCGCGGTGCGCGGCGTCTGCCTCGCCAACTCGTCCTATCTTCGGGATTTCTTCAATTACAAAAAAGTGCCCGTATATCTCGAAACCAAAGTCAGTCGCATAACGGACGACGGCGTGATCGTCGTCGGCAAAGACGGAAAAGAAACCGAGCTTAAAGCGGACAGCGTCGTCCTTTCCGTAGGGTACGTCCCCGCTCCGCTCTGCAAAAAGAGCAAGCATGTCCACGTCATAGGCGACGCGGCGGCTGTCGGCAATCTTCGCACGGTCGTATGGAACGCCTGGAAAGTCGCTTGCAAGATATAAAGCGCAAAAATACCGCTTTAAAACTTAAAAATCTCACGCTTAAAAACGGACGGCGATCGCCGTCCGTTCGTTTTATACCTACCGTTTTTTACCGAAACGGGCGCCACGAGGAACGCCGTTCGGTTTTAGCGCACGCGGTTCAGGACTGTTCATATTCGCAAGAATGTTCTGCGGTCGCGTCGTCCGAGTAATGAGCGTTGTCTCCCGCAAGCTCATCCCCGATATGTGTTTCGTCGTGCTCGGTATACACCGCTCCCTCCTCGTCCACGCGGATATCTTCGGCAGTCCGTTCGCATTTGCGTTTTCTGTTTTTTCTGCCGAAAACGGCTGAAAACAAACGCTTCGCTCCACCGAGAAAATATTTGCTCCCGAGCGCCGCGAGAGAAAACAAATATGCCGCGCAACCCGCAAGCAACGCAAGCGCTCCGTACCCGACGGATACGGGCAGTACGCGCGAAAGCGTAAAAGCCGCCGCAAACGCAGCTCCGCCCGCCAATACGTTTTTAATACCGCGTATGAAAATTTCGGCGACTGAGAGCTGTTTTCTGACGAAAAACAATTGCAACGCGATTACGGTGCATTCGGCTATTATCGTTGCGATCGCCGCGCCGAAAGCGCCGAAAAATATTATAAAAGGAATGTTAAGGGATATATTGAGTACGGCTCCCGTCAGAACGGACGCGGTAAACTTCTTGTCCTGCCCCGTAGGTATGAGATAATTGGCGCCTATAACGCTGCTCATTCCGATTATGAGCGGCAGAAAAGCGAGTACGGACAGTATCCGCCACACTTCCGTGTAATCTCCGCCGAAATACGTCTGACCGAGATTGCACGCTACCGCGGGAAGCAAGCCTGCCGCCGCGCCGCCCGTCAGCCATACGAAGGAAGCGCAAGAGTATATCTCCTCTTTCAGTTGCTCGGTATGCCCGTTGCGTATCTCCCTTTCTATCGCCGCTCTTTTCAACGCTATTCCGGCAATGACCGAAGTCAACACCGTTCGTATAACGACGTCCGCCATTTCGTAATAACCGTTCTCAACGTCGCTGTGAGTAATAGCGCCGATAAGCGTTTTATCCAGCATGGTATAAACGTTGAGCACTATCGTCGGAACGAACAGTCTGAGCGTTTCGGGTAAGTGCCGCATGGGGCGCAGATCGGAAATCCTGACCTTTACTATAAGACCGGGCACGCCCGCCCACATGACGATATTGCCCGCTATTACGGCGCCGTAATGGATAAGCTCGTACTTCCACACATCGCTTTCCGAGCGAACGAGCAAAAACGTCAACAGCATGGTGACAAGCTTTACCGCAACATTGCGCAGAACGATCCTGCCGTAATCGTCGCTGTCCCTGAAAATAAAACCGACGTCGATCGCAACCGCTACGACGTTGCTGCTCATGACGAGCATGAGAAAAGATTTTTCTCCGTATGCGCCCGTGAGCGATAAGATCACGTTTATGCCCAGAGCCATGAGCGTGGGAACGAGACGGCATAAGAATATGTCCCAGAACAGACAGCTGCGTCCGTATGCGTTGTCGCGCTCCTTTACCAGCTCTCGGCGTGCGTAATAGCCGAACCCGAGCGCGGCGAACACGGTAAAATATGTGATCATCGAGCTTGCATAACTGTACTGCCCCACGCCTTCGGGCGTCAGTACTCGTATCAGGTACGCAAGCATTATCAGCGGCGTGCAAAGTACGAAAAAAGTATTTGCCACATGCCAAGCCCTATTATTGTTTTTCCAGGATTTCCGCAAGTTTCGCGGCATTTTCGGTCCCCCTGTCAGATATTGCATCCATATCCCTTCACAGACGCACCCGACGGGCGGAGAGCATATTGTTTATTCGATAACCGATATAAAATAGTTGTAAACGGCTAAAAAATTAAAGTAATAAATTTCATCACGTTGCTCTACACGAATTTATTTTCATCGCTTGAGAAAATGGTCGTTCGCTTATTCGATAAGCGTATTTATCGGAAAGCCCTCGAATATCCGAGTCGTACCACAAATCAGACGAATAGAAAACGAAAATATTTCTTGCGTAATAAATTAAATTCGGCTCTATGCTGCAATTTATCAGCACAATTATGAAAATTACAATGAATGTATAGTTTTTATCTCCAACGGCTTTTCGCATAATAAGAGTATAGATTGTAAGTATCGTTACAAAAGAACACATACCGAATTTAAAAAAAATGTTCATGAAACCGTTGTCAATAAAATTATAATCGTAATTATCAGATGGCGCAACGGTGTAACCGTATCCACCCCACCCGTTCATCTTGATCGCACTGCCGAATATGGTGATCGGAAAAACGAAAAATCCTTTAACGGTATAATAAAGTCGTCCGCTAAGCAGTCGATCTACATAATCCGCAATACCAAAATCAAAAAAATATAATAGCGTAAATAACAGATATATAGCGCAAAACAAAATCGGCAGTAAAATTAAAACGTATCGCAAAACCCGCGAATTTTTCAAAAATTTTAAATCAAACCTTTTTAAAAACAGTTTATATATAACACATATCACTATCGCAACCAAACACAAAAGAAACCCTGTTCTGGAATCGGTCAAAAAATACACTAAAAAAGAAATTATGGAATGAAATATAAGCTCAAAATAATTTATGCTGAATTTTTTTATATATATCCTTATAAAAAGCAAAAACATATATGCAGTAGAAGCAATGGTAGGGTAATATAATCCCAGCGAGTATCTCGGTCTACCGTCTCCGCGTGCATAAGAAAAATCGGGTATTATTTTAAGCGCAAACAGTATTACAATTAAAAAATAAGTTACGAATAACGGCCAATAAACTTTTTTACATATATCGTCAAATTTATATTTTGACATAACAATTACAAATGTAGCAAACAAAGCCAAATTATTGTCTACTGCGCAAATCCATACTGCAACTGATAAAAAAATCAAGAAAAGAGCGAGTTTACTGTACTCGTTTTTATAAATTATTTTGTCCATTATAAGATTTGCAAGAATTAAATAATTTACCGCATACATACAAAAATTTATAAATTCCTTCGCTGCATCGTCGGTTACGATTAAGGCGGTCTCAAATAACAAAGTCATACAACAAAGCATAGCAAAACTAAAAAGAACCAATTTATCTTTAAATTCTTTAAATTTTTCGCTGTAAATAATATCAAACATGTTTACTTTTATTACCCAAGATATTTTTATAAATTATTCAAAAATGTTGCGTTTTTAATTTTGCTGTTTATACAATATCAAAAATATTTTTATTTTCTAAATAATACTTTTCCATCGCTTCATTTTGTTTGCCAAAAGATAAGTGACCGACACAAACATTTTCACAAACAAGCATCGCCTTTGAATTTATCATACAATAAATACAAATCTGTTCTTCGTCCGCACCCATTCCGATTCCTTTAACTATACGAAAATATTGCATTTCCTCCCATAAAGAGCGTTTAAATAAAATCGCACCTATACTGAACCTTATCGGAATAGGAGAATATTTAATCTCTTCCGAATTGAATATTTTATTCATTAAATCTATAGAAGGGATGTGATTGCCTTCCCCCCACATAAATTTAGCCACATTTTCATTGTTTTCAATCATACGATCCCTACCGGAAGCATATTTTGGTTGTTCAAAATTATTTCTATAATAATCAAGCTTCCCTGTTTTCTCTAATATTTTCACATTTCCGTATCCGTTTATAGGGATTAATGGAGCGACAAAACCTACATTATATAGCTCTGAATCCGCTTTTTCATATGTTTTCTTTAAAATATTAAAATAATTTTCAGTGATGAAAATATCTTCGTCAAGTTTATAAATATAAATTGCTTTAGGAAATTCAGATATTGCAACATTAAGCGCCAAACAAACATTGTTTTTCTTTAATGAAATATATGACCACGAATTTTTTTCACATATTTCGGATAATTTCGCACTATATAATCCCGATGAAACTAAACATACATCTATATCTTCGTCTATAAATTTTTTAAGTCTCGCAAAAACAGAGCCCCACAAAAATTGTTTATACCCTGCTAAAACTATACACGCTTTACTTAAACCTTTGCTTCTATTTTCAAAAATATGTTTGGTTTTACATTTTTTTTCCAAACGTCGAGTTTTTATAGCATTATGTAAATTATTTATGAATTTTATTTTTTTTAATTTTTGTTTGAGAGACATAATACCTTTCTTCCCGCCTACGGCTTATAAATTGATTTTTACAAATTAATTTAACGGTATGTTATTTTAATATTTTTCTCGAATTTTCCCACGTATTTTTTAACCGCAAATTTTCCCACATATTTTTTTGGAGTGTATCTACTGCCTATATAAACATAACGGCTGTGTTTACTCTCATTTCGACAATATTTTATAGATTTAATATCTATTTCACTTTTTTTAGCTATGGAATATGGAATATTTTGAATGATTTCTTTTTTTCGCTTATTCCAAAAAATTTTATTAAAAGCTCGTTTAGTATTTTCAATAAAAAATTTATCTCGCAAAATAAATAAAACCATAAAATATATTGCCGCACCTATAATAATTATTAGAAACGTATATCCTACATTACTCGACAATTTTAACGATATCGGCAATATAGCGGCAAACATAGCGCCGCCCGCAACAATATTTTTTATTCCGCCGAAAAGTATTTTTTTTATGTCAAGTTCTTTTCGCACGCAAATTAACTGCAACGCAGTTACCGAACATTCCGCTACTATCGTAGCAATTGCAGCACCAAAAGCGCCATAAAAATATATAAGCGGAATATTTAGTGTTAAATTCACCAAAGCTCCAGTAACAACAGACAACATAAAAAGCTTGTCCTTACCAGTAGGTATAATAAACTGTACACCGATAACATTACTTAAACCTATTACCAAAGACAAACTAGACAAAATACATATTATTGCATTTACCGGTTCGTAACCCGCGCCGAAAAACCATCCGTTGAAATTAAACGTCGCCGCCGCCAGCCCGAACGCAAAAGCGGTACCGAGAAACCATACGAATTTGGAGGCAAAATATATATTAGACTTTACTTTATCTTTGTTCCCTTTCTGCCATTCGCTCGTATTGCGCGGTATCATAACCGAACCGAGACAAGTTATTACCGTTAGAGCAATCTTTACAATTTTATCCGCCTGCTCATAATACCCGTTCTGCGCGTTGCTTTGCGTTATTAAACCTATTAAAGTTTTATCCAACACGGCATATATGGATACAACCATTGTCGGAATAAACAATCGTAAAGTTCCAGGAATATGCCGCATCGGATGAAGATCAGTTAATTTCACTTTTACCAAATAACTCGGTAACCCTATCCAAAGCGTCAAATTTCCCACTACCGACATTCCGAAATTAATGAGGGCGTAAAGCCACACGTCGTCAGAGGAATTTACGAAAACGAATATAAGCGCAACTGTAATTATTTTTACCAAAACATTACGGAAAACGATTTTTTTAAAATCTTCCATGCCTTGGAAATAATATGACACGTCAACCGCGACCGCCGCGATATTACAGCTCATTATCATCATTAACGTAGAGTAATTGCCGTAAACATAGGTAAGCGCAAGTACGAAATTTACTGCAAGACAAATTGCAGTCGGAATGAGCCGGCAAAGGAAAATTTCCCAAAACAGACAACTGCGTTTATATGCGTCGTCGCGTTTTTTCGCTATCTCACGCTGAGCATAATAACCGAAACCAAGCGCAGCGAATAAAGTAAAATACGTAATAAGCGACTGTGAAAAACTAAATTGCCCTATCCCTTCGGGAGCAAGCACACGAGAAACATAAGGCGTTACTATAAAAGGTACTATTATCAATAATACCTGATAAATTACGTTATAAACGTAATTTTTTTTAGCACTTTGCGCTTTTATTTCCTTCTGAGATGTTTTTAAATTACCCATTACGATAACGATAACTTTACGCGCTTTTCACTTTTATATTAAAAGCTCCTAACTTTGTAAAATAATTTTCTAAGTCTGTTCTTTAATCGCCCGAAAAACGAAATCTCACTGAAACTCATCCGCAACGTTTTTACTTTTAATTTGTGACGGTTTACAAACACCGTAAGTAACCTCTCCGATAAATAACCGTAAAGTCTGCGGTGCGTATCGTCGTACCCCGTCATGTCAATACGTGTTTCCAATTTATTCAAAACCGCAAACAGCCATTCGCAATATTTGTTCCATAACGGCTTCTTACAAATCATAATATTGCAATAATAAGTTTGTTTTCCGTTTAGGACACTTTCATAGTCATCAAGATATTCGGGATAATCATTTGCGATTATATCGTTAAGGCAAACCAAATCATTTTCGTAAACGGATTCCTTTATCTGCTCCCGAACAGGCATGTCAAATTTTATAGGACGCGGGAGAAGAATATCGTATTTCCTTAAATATTTTTCCACCGCCCTTCTTTTTATCGCTGTAACTGGGGAATTTGAAAAAATTTTTTTCGTAAGAAAACGGCGGTAGTGTGCAAGTCCCACTATATCGCTTTCGTTATCGTTTTTCCATATCCAGTATACCGCCGTCAGTTCACAGTAATTTGGATTTTTACTTGATATATTATCCCCAGTCGCATCGTTGTTTTCACAAAATATCGGACGATTTACGGCATTTACCTGAAATAATTCGTAATCTTCTTGTAATTTTATTTTTATGCGTTTGTGCGCGACTACATAAATTTTCATGCTCATTTTTCGATATTAAGTTTTTTTAAAAACTTTTTTCAATTTTCTTTTAATTCTTCTGTAAAAAATATTTAATTCCAGTAAAGCGTTGTTTTTATATTGCCCCATTGTAGTAGGAATCACTTTGCACTCGCGATGCGCTTTAGCACCCTTTTTAAGCGTTATCCAATACGTTTTGTCCAACGACCAACCGGGGGAAAGATGATAAACCGAAATCGGAAACAACATAACTTTTTTATTCGCGTTTTTGCATCTCAAAGAATATTCTACACCGTAAAAATGCCATGAGCCGTAATCAATAAAACCTACAAATTGTGACTTTTTCACTATAAGCAAACATTCGTCGAGAGTGTCTACCGCTGTCATACCCGTAATACGTTTACCTGCTTGCACTCTATCGAATCCGTTCGTCACAGAAGAATAAATCTCTCCGCCGACCGTGGCTCCCGCAACTCCCGCTATACCAAAATCATATTTCTCGCAATATTCCGCAAGTTCTGAAAGTGCTTTTTCATCTAAAAATTCCACATCTTGATGCACGAATACTAATATTTCTCCATTGCTTATAGACGCCCCGTAATTCAAGGCCGCCGCTGCGCTATCTAATCCCATTCTCTTCGCGTCAAGTTTTAAAACCTCGTAATTGTCGTACGTCTGCTTTTGTAACGAACTTAACAGCATTCTGTTGTACACATCATCGTTATTGCAAGCACATATAACGGATATTCTTTTGTTTTTTTCGCTATTTTTCATAAATATCTTACTTATAGAACAAGCCGCGCTCGCCGTTACATTTGAAATACATCAATTATACCTACCTGTAATTTAATCGTTTGATCGCGTTTTCAAATTACTTTTATATAAACGTATAAGCTTATCCGCCGTCTCCGCTTTTTCTTTTTTAAACAATAAAGTATATATTAATTTTTTCATACCGGCAAGACGGATACGGGCTTTAAGTAGTTTATTAAGATCATAATTCCACTTTTTGCAATAATATATATCCGTATCCATCAACCTCTCCGCCATAATTAACGCCTTTTCGCTTCCGAGATCTTCCGTCCCACCTTCAAGGTGTATCAGTTTTTTATCTTTAAAATAAGCTGTTTTTTTAGCTTTGGCATAAAGCTTTATTCTTTTTATAAGATCGGGTTCTTCCTTATACATAAAAATGTTCTCATCGAATCTACCCGCTTCTTCAAAACTCTGCCGTCTTACGAAAAGATCGGCTCCTGAAATAAACATTCTATTATCCTTATAATTACCGAAAGCTTTATGGAATTTGTGCGATACTGACGCTTTTATACCATAACTATCCATCAGAAAAAACGATTCGTTATCTCGCATATCAGGGCTAATGAGTTTCACTCCGAAAAGCGCTAAATTTTTATCTTTTTCAAAGCGTTCGATCGCAAATTGGAATATCGGTTCAATCAACACGGTATCAGGATTAAGAAAAAGTAGATATTCCCCTTCGCTTATATCATAACCCCTGTTATTTCCGTATCCGTAGCCTTTGTTTTCGTTCTTTATTATCTTTATATCTTCATATTCTCTGCTTATAGCGTTGTATAACTCGAAATTCGGACTGTTATCGGAAACGATAATCTCTAAATCATTACCTATATCGTTGAATTTTTTCAACGAATTAAGACAATCCCTGAGCAATTGAATATTATTATATGAAACAATAATAACAGAAAATTTTTTCATGACGCAACCGTTTCTTTCCCGTTTTCTTTTACAACGTTATAAATTTTTATAAGACACAAAATATATTCTTTTTCGCTATAGCGGTTTTTATCGAAACTTTCAAAAGTTTTTTCTGATATTTCTTTAATATCCGTATTTAATGTTTTCATTATTGCATAAACAAGTTCGTCCGTATTCGTTCCGTTATAAATATAACCTGTAATACCGTCTTCGATGTAATCTTTTGCCGCGTTCTTGTCCGAGCATATAACGGGTATTCCGTACGCCATAATTTCCAAAGGAGTCAAAGGCGCCGCTTCATACCAAATCGACGGAAAAATCAGACAGCGCACCTGCTTTATATAAGGCAACATTTCGGTTTTCGTTTTCCATCCGACAAATTCTATGTCCGGATAAGCGGCTTGCATTTCGGCTTTCAGCATTCCTTCGCCTATTACAGTCGCTTTAACGCCCGCTTTCGTTACCGCTTCGCAAAACGTCCTTATGCCTTTAATCTCGGTTATACTGCCTATAAACAGGTACGTTTCATTATTCTCGCACTTTACACGCTTACGTTCGTTTGCGAAATCCGTAGGGTTTGGCAAAAAGTATTGTTTATTCTCCGGCAAATCGCCGAATCTGCGTAAAAACTGGGTTTTTGAAAATTCGCTGATGAAAATAAAATTCAGATTTTTACATTTTCTTATTATCCTGTTCTGCTTTGACTGACGCAGAACACGGAAAATTTTATATGCGTAATTTCTTGAATCGCAGTTGCATATTCTGCATCTCGGCGACATTGGTTTTATCTCGCATATCTTTTTCTTTTTATAATTGAATAAACCGCCGTTCGGGCATACCAAAAAGTAATCATGTACGGTCAAAAATATTTTATAACCTGCTTTATCCGCAACTCCGAATACGCTCGACGACAAGGCTTTCGTCCAGGTATGCAAGTGCACAACCGTATCTTTCGGATCTAAACCGCCGAGAAGTTTTTCAAGCTCTTTCGCGGCTTTTTTATTGTAAATCCCCTGCCGAAAGCCTCGTATTTTGTTTTTACAGTGCAAACTGTCCTGTTGCCCTAAGCATATCGTTTTGATGTTATTCCGTGCCAACTCGTCTGACACCGGACCTACCGCGCAGAAGAAATAAACGTTGATACCGCTCTCCGCAAGACCTACCGCCGTTTGCAATGCTATTTTCGACGCTCCGCCGCAAATGTAACCATGATCGTTTATAATAACTGCATTTTTTACCACTTAAATTTCTCCCCGACCGGATCATCTTAAATTCAAATACCTCGCAAGCGCGTCCCGCCATTCGGGAAGTCGCGCGAAACCGTTCGCCGAAAGCTTGTCTTTGCTCAGTCTGCTGTTGAGCGGACGTACCGCCGCGCACTTGTAATCTTTCGTAAGGACGGGCTGTACGTCGACCGTTTTGCCGGACAAAGCGAATATTTCTTTCGCGAATTCGTACCACGAACAAAATCCTTCGTTGGTAGCGTGGTAGATTCCGTATGCTTCGCTTTCGCACATATCCGCGAGCAATCCCGCAAGATCGGGCGTATAAGTCGGACTGCCCACCTGATCGCAGACAACGCTGAGACTGTCGCGCGTTTCGGAAAGCGCAAGCATCGTGCGAACGAAATTTTTACCGTTTTTACCGAACACCCAGCTCGTACGGACGATAAAATACCTGTCCGTATATTTTTTCACCGCCGCTTCTCCGCCGAGTTTCGTCCTGCCGTAAACGCTGAGCGGCGCAGGGAGCTCGTCTTCGGTATGCGGCTTGTCCCCTTTCCCGTCGTAAACGTAATCTGTGGATAAATATATTATTTTCGCTCCGACCGCCGCGCAAGCTTTCGCAATGTTTTCGGTGCCCTGTACATTTATTTTTTCGCACCTGTCAGCGTCGCTTTCCGCCGCGTCTACCGCGGTGTAAGCCGCGCAATGAACGACTACGTCGGGTTGAACTTCGCGTATGAAATTATCCGCGCTTTCGCTTTCCGTAATGTCCATTTCCGCTATATCCGCGGCAACGACGTCATGTCCGCGCTTTTTAAGCTCGCTCGCCACATCGCTTCCGAGCTGCCCTTTCGCCCCTGTCACAAGTATTTTCATTAAATCACCTTTAATTAAACGCCGCTATGTCGAACAAAGATATATTTACACCTTATCTCCGTACATCTTCGCGTAATAATTTTTATATTCGCCGCTGACTATCTCTTTCCACCAGCTTTCGTTTTCACGATACCAGTCGAGCGTTTTTTTCAGACCATCCGCGAATTTCGTCCGAGGAGTCCAGCCGAGCTCGCGCTTTATCTTTTCCGGGTCTATCGCATACCGCAGATCGTGACCTTTGCGGTCGGTAACGAATTTTATAAGCGTTTCGCTCGCGCCGGTATACTTGCAAATTAGGCGTACGATGTCTATGTTGCGCATTTCGTTATGCCCGCCGACATTGTATACTTCCCCGTTTTTACCATTTTCGAGTATAAGGTCGATAGCCGCGCAGTGATCTTCCACATACAGCCAGTCGCGGACGTTTTCTCCCTTGCCGTACACCGGCAGCGGCTTTCCCTCGCCGGCATTGATAAACATAAGCGGAATAAGCTTTTCCGGAAACTGATACGGTCCGTAATTGTTCGAACAGCGCGATATCGTCGCGTTGAGCCCGTAAGTGCGATGATATGCCATCACGAGCAGATCCGCGCTCGCCTTGGACGCCGAATACGGGCTGGACGCCTTGAGCGGCGTTTTTTCCGTAAAGAACATATCCGGACGGTCAAGCGGAAGGTCTCCGTATACTTCATCCGTCGAAACCTGATGAAAGCGCTCCGCGCCGTAAGCAATGCAAGCGTCCATAAGCACCTGCGTGCCGAGAATATTTGTGGTAAGGAACACTTCCGGGTTTTTTATAGAACGGTCGACGTGGCTTTCCGCTGCGAAATTCACCACTACGTTCGGGCGATATTTCTCGAATATGCCGTTTATCGTGCCGCGGTCGCGTATATCCGCTTTTTCAAACGCGAACCGTGCGCTTTCTTTTGCTTTTTTAAGCGTGGAAAGATTGCCCGCATAAGTAAGGCTGTCCACGCACACTATATCGTAATCGGGATGAGCGCCGAGCATATAATAGACAAAGTTGCCGCCTATAAATCCCGCGCCGCCAGTTACAAGTACCGTTTTTTTCATAAATCGAATTCCGCTCCGCACTCCCTTAACGAAGGGTGTTTTTTATCTTTTTCGCTGAGCACGGGCTTGCCGTCCAGCTGCCAGTCCACGTTTATATCCGGGTCGTTCCAGATGATTCCGCCCTCGTCTTCGGGATGATAAAATTCGTCGCACTTATAGCAGAATTCCGCATGCTCGCCGAGAACGTAAAAGCCGTGTGCGAATCCGCGCGGTATCATAAGCTGACGTTTATTTTCGCCGCTGAGCACCGCGCTCACCCATTTGCCGTATGTAGGACTGCCTTTGCGCAGATCCACCGCAACGTCGAGCACTTCGCCGGATATGACTCTGACGAGCTTTGCCTGCGGACGCGTTTTCTGAAAATGCAACCCGCGAAGCACGCCCTTAACGCTGCTCGACTGGTTGTCCTGGACAAAAGTGTAAACCAAACCGTTTTCCGCAAACTCGCGCTCGTTATAGGTTTCGCAGAAATAACCGCGCGCGTCGCCGTAAACCGTCGGTTCTATAACGTAAACACCGTCTATTTCCGTTTTTATAAAGTTGAATTTTCCCATGTCAGTAAATAAGTTTTCCCCCGACGAATCTTCCTTCCGACACTTTTTTCAAGTGC
>CALWBH010000032.1 GCA_944376015.1 uncultured Clostridia bacterium | reverse complement strand
GTTTAACTGTAATACGATAACTCTTATGCCTTGCCATATATATCCGCTCCTATCGAAATAACACCCATACATTTTATGTCTGTTTTTATTTGTCAATCCGAATATCGGGTTTGCCTCGAAAACGTCGATACGATTTTATATTTATTTATAATAAAATACTCTACTTTGAAAGATTTACCGTTAAGGCTTAACTACGTCGACAGTATAAATACCGAATTTTGCGGAATGATGTTATATAAAATCTTTTAAGAAAATTCCGCTGTAAGCAGTTATAAAGAAATAACAAATAGCTTTTTTTAACTGTATGTCGATTTATGTCGTAAATAGTAATTCTTGCAATAATAATAGCGATTTATGTGTGTTTTCGCTTGACAATCGGTATGTTTTCTTGTACAATAGCAATATATAAAAAATCTTTATGATTTTATATAAACATCTGATGGTTTTTTATAGCACAACTGTATTTAATCAATTTATCTTTCGGGGATTAGTATGTCATTGTATAAACGCGATGCAAGATCTGAACAAACGGAAAAGAAATTTAAACAAAATCTGATCGCCCTTTCCGAAACAAAGCCGTTAAAGAAAATAACCGTTGCGGAGCTTTGCAAACTCTGCAAAGTAAACAGGGGTACTTTTTACAACCATTACAACGATATCGAAGATATTATCGAAAAAATCGAAGACGATCTTTTCGAGCAGGTAAAATCAATTCTTAACGACATAAAAGTTTTCTCTTTCGATGAAAATTTTTTCCGCAAAGTAATCGAAATCATAAAAAACAATCTGCATATCGTACAGTCTGTTACCAAAGAAAATTTTTTACAAAACGATTTGCTTCGTAAAATATATGATTTTGCAAAAAATAAATTTATCAGCGAATTTACTGAATTTGTGTCCGATATAAACGTAAATGAAACTGAAGACTTATTTGTATATACTTTCGGCGGTTCCATAGCGCTTTTTATGTCCGGGATTAAAGATCCCAATATTATAGATCAAGCTGCAAGAAAAGCGGACTATTATAATAAACTTATTATGCAGAAATTTATCGCGGACAAAAATTTAAAAGTATGACACAAACGTTTTAACAAACAACGCCCGGAAAGTTAAACTTCCCGGGCGCTGTTTCGCTTAACATTATTCTACCGATGTAGCAATCGAAATTTGACCTACGGCTTCCCTCTTTCGCCGAACGGTTTACGTAAATCAAAAAATTTTCCTATGCCGTTACCGTTAAAATCCGTTATCGACAAGAACTCTTTTTATCAAAATTCATATATACGTTAAATACCGTCGGAATTCAGATAAGATAGCCCCCGCTTATATTGACGGTTTGTCCCGTTATATATGACGAACGTTCATCTGCCAAAAACGCAACCGCGTTCGCGATATCCGACGGCACGCCCAATCTTCCGAGCGGTATTTCCGAAACGATATTGCGCTTTTCCTCTTGCGTAAACCTTGAAAGCATATCGGTGTCTATCGCGCCGGGCGCTACGGCGTTTACTCTTATTCCGCAAGGCGCAAGTTCTTTCGCGACGGCACGCGTAAAACCGATTATGCCCGCTTTTGCCGCCGAATACACGCTTTCCATGCTGGCTCCGCATATCCCCCAAACGGAAGACACGTTAATTATGGCGCCGCTTTTTCCGAAAGCGAAATCGTCGTAAAAAGCCTTTACGGTATATATCGCGGATAGCAGGTTATCCGACACCGAACGCATTATGTCGGCTTCGGAAAACTGCGCTAAAAGCCCGTATTCGCTGCTACCGGCGTTGTTTATAAGTACGGATATCTTGCCGAATTTACTTATAACTTCGTTTCTGAGCGCAAGCGCCCCGCTTAGCGACGACAGATCGGCGCGAATAGCCGCCGCTTTGCCGCCGACGGAATTCAATTCTTCGACAAGCTTGTCCGCCGAGTCTTTGCTCGTATTATAACATACCGCCACAGAATAACCGTTATGTGAAAACAGGCGCGATATCTCCGCGCCTATTCCCTTTGCTCCGCCTGTCACAACGGCTACTTTTTCAGTAATTGTCCGGCAGGTCGTTTTCAAAAAGTATTACCGCCTTTCCTTTTATCTTTGCCAAACCTTTGGTCGCTTCCTGAAGATCTTTTACGATCACTATGTTTTCTCTTTTCATTCCGCCTTCTATGGCGCCTTCCGCTATCGTTTTGCCGCGTCTGCCGACGAGCAACGCGATATCGCATACTCCGGCTATCTGTCTGCCGAAATTACGGTTACATTCCGCTTCTTCCGTTCCAAGTTCCACCATGCCGGGCGTTACCGCTATTTTCTTGCCTTCGAAACAAGACAATACTTCGAGCGCTATTTCGGCGCCGACGGGATTGGAATTGTAAGAATCGTCGATTATCGTTTTATCTCCCGAACGGATAATTTCAAGCCGATGTTCGACGGGAGCGAGCTTTTCGCACGCCCTTGCGCAAGCGCACGCGGGAACGCCGAGTCGGAGCGCCACTGCAATACATGCCGTTATAAGCGCGGGAATATGTCTTCCCAAAAGCGGCGTGGTTATTTTAATTTCCGAGCCGTCCGCCATTACCTTAAAAGTCGTACCGTTTTCCCCGCACTTAACGTCCGTAAACGAAGGATAGTCGTTTGCGCCTCCGCCCGTGACGGCTTTGTCGCCGTTAAATCTTTCGGACAGTTTTTTCGCGCCCTCGTCCGCGCCGTTGAACACGGCATAACCGCCGCGTCCGAGCGCTTCGACTATCTCGTATTTTGTATCGGCAATCGCTTGAAGAGAACCGAAAGTCTCATAGTGCTGGCAACCCATTCCCGTTATAAGCGCTATATCGGGTCTGGCTACAGAACAGAGTTCGGCAATATCGCCGCGCCGACGCGCGCCCATTTCCGCAAGGAAAATACGGTCGTCGTCCGCAAGCACGTCGTTTACCGTGCGGCATATACCGAGCGGAGTGTTGAAACTTTTGGGAGTCGCGCATACGCGATATTTCGTGGAAAGCATGGCAAGCAGTATATTTTTTGCCGTAGTCTTGCCGTAACTGCCCGTTATTCCTACCACTTTAAGCCCGTCGGCTTTAAGCCGCTCTATTTCCTCCGCGGCGTCGCGCATAAACGAACGCGCGTTCGCCCTTTCGAAAGGATATGTTATGAAATAAGACAATGCCGCCGCTATCGGTATCAATACGGGAAGCACGGCATAACCGCATTCCTGCATGGGCGTAAGCGAAAGTCCCCATCCGCCGACCGAAAGACCGATACAAAGTATCGTGTCTACCATTATGAGCCGACGCATTCTCGGAGTTATCGCTAAGGGCACTTTTGCTTTTTTGGAAAAAGCCACTACAACAAACACAAGCCCGAAAAATACGTATATCAGATAGGAAAAATAATGTATGTTTTCCTGCGGAAAGCAAAGATTGAATAGCACGGTAAATCCCGAAGCGAAAAAAGCATAAGCGAAATACCTGAGCAAATAATCGTAATGCGACGTTTTCAACCAGCTGAGTACGCCTTTGAAACGGTATGACGAAAGCTGGTACATGTGCAGCATTTTAACGCTGCATATCGAAAGCAATGCCGCCGAAACCAATATGAAAATTATATCGAGTGCCGTTTCCATCTTTCAAACAAACCTGCCCAATGCCGCAACGAATCTCGCGTGATCTTCGGCATAGGCGAAATGCCCTCCGTCAAGTATTATCGCTTTTCCGCCCAGCCGCCGTATGAGCATGCGGCACATATACATAGGCGTTTCTCTGTCATGTCTGCCCCAGAAAACAAGAGACGGACATTTTATTTTGGAAATATCTTTCGTCTGATCGTACGCTACTATTCTGCCGAATATACCGCGCATTTCTTTGCTTAACGCGAGATAATCGGGAGAATAATATTTTTCGGTAGGTCTTCCGCGCTTTACCGCCATACGGAATCTCAAACGTTTGAAACGATACGCAAGTCCCCTTCGCGGTTTTATTCCCGCCGAATCCACAAGTACGAGTTTCTCCACCCTTTCGGGAGCGGCGCCGGACGCAATGTCTATCGCGACTCTGCCGCCGAAACTGTGCCCTACTAATATTACCCTATCCGATACCGATTTGTCAAGCAGGGACAACGTTAAAGCCGAATAATCGGATAAATTCCAGTCGGCAGGCGGCATATCGGAATTACCGAAAGGAGGAAAGGAAAACGTCAGACACGTTCTTCCGCGGCGTTGAAAGTATTCCATTGCGCCGCCGAACGAGCGTATGTCGCCGCCCCAACCGTGAAGAAAAACGATGGGGACGCCGTCGCCCTGTCTGTAATCCGTTTCGATTTCAAGACCGTCGATGTTTATATTAAAAGCTCCCTGCGCATTATCACCGCGCCGATATCTCCGTAATATTTTTTTCTTTCGCCCGTTTTTCTGAATCCGCAAGACGTGTAAAGCGATATTGCGGGAACGTTGTTTTCGCTTACTTCGAGATACACGGAAGCCGCTTTGCTCTCGGAAAGCGCGTATGAAAGCAGCTTTTTGCCTATCCCTTTTCCGCGTTTATCGTCGCGTACCGCAATCGACGTAAGACAGCCTTCGTCAAGCACGTTTTCAAGAATGGCGTAACCTACCGTTTCTCCGTTTTCCTCGGTCACGAACGCGTCGGTATATGCCGACGCCAAAGTAGTCCGCGTCTGTTCTTCCGTCCATGACGGCGTTATATATTCGCTCATCAGCCGATATATATCCGCTACGTCTTTTTCATTGGCTCTTCTGTTCATTTTTCTTTTCCAGATCGCGCTCCGCCTGCGGTTTGCGTATATAAAGCGGTTCTACGGCATTGCCGTCGCGCCCGCGCTCCGCCCTGTCTTCTATCGCGCGTTTCATCGCTTCCCCGAAATTATCGGGATAGACGGCTTTCGGAACGATCACGCCGTCGCTTACGAGCGTATAAGGTTCTTCGATATCGGCAAGAAATACCGTAAGTTCGCTTTCGTCCAGGCATTTGGGCGGAAGAAGCTCCCGCATTTTATCGTCGTATACCGCAATATACCGCATGCCGTTACTCGCGTCGCATACCGCTACAACGGTTTCCGCCCCGATAGCGTTATATGCGAGCAGTTCGAGCGTTGTTACCGTAACAACGGGTTTTTTATACACGTAGGCAAACGCTTTTACGGTAGCCATACCTATGCGTATACCGGTAAAAGAACCGGGACCGTTCACGCAAGCGTAAAAGTCCATATCTCCCACGCTCACGCCTGCTTTTTTGAGCAACCTGTCGACTTCCGGCATAAGAGAAACCGAAGCGGCTTTAAAATCGTCACATTGAAAATACTCGTAAACGCCGTCGCGGCATACGAGTATTTTAAGCGTTTTGGATGCTGTGTCTATCGCAAGGTATTTCATAATTCGATATGTTTCACTCCGTCTTTATGACTGAATCTGTAAAGGACTATTTTCTTACCTATCTTGCACACCGCTTCCGCGCGCAATTTAAGTTCCAGGATACGCATAAGACTTTCCGCGTCGTATTCGCAGTTTTCAAGCACGGATATCTTGATAAGCTCTCTCGCTTCGAGCGCACTGTCAAGCGCGGAAACGAGATTGTCCGACAAAGCTCCTTTACCTATCTGAAAAATAGCCGGAGAAACGGACGCAAGCCCTTTGAGTTTTGCTCTTTGTTTACTGTTTAACATTAAAAGTTATTTCCCTTTCGTTATCGCCGAGTCTTACAATCTCGGCTTTTATATATTTCTTCGGCAAAACGCTTTCTATCTGATACGGCCACTCGATAAGCGTTACCGTATCGGAATTTCCGAATTTTTCGTTCAGCCCGCACGCTTCGGCTTCTTCGCCGTTTTTAAGACGATATGCGTCTATATGCACGAGCCTGAGTTTATCGCCGTTATATTCGCAACTGAGCGTAAAAGTCGGACTTTTTACGTCGTCCTTTACACCAAGCGCTTTTGCCACGCCTTTGGCGAATACCGTTTTTCCCGCGCCGAGATCGCCGACAAGCAATACGGTCTCTCCGCCCTTGAAACCGCTTGCGAGATTTTCCGCAAGCTTTTCGGTTTCTTCCGCGCTTTTCGTTACGACCTTTTCCATAGGTATATTATACACTTTATTGTTCGACTTTGCAACTGATTTCCGATCTCTGAATAACCATTTCATCGCTTTGGAAAGACGTTTGTATATTGGCAAAGTAATGATACATACGCTCACCGCTTTTATTGCGTTAAAAGCAATAAGCAATCCGAACGTCATCTTAAAAAGCTCTCCCGCGGACGGCAAAAATTCCTTGAAAACGAAACAATAAATCGGATATGTAAGTACTCTGTTGAAAAGTAACGCCGCCGCTATTTGAAGCACGACTCCTATAGACATTCCGATAAGCACGGAAGGTATGCCTTTTTTAAACCGATAGAGTATGGAAGGCACGAGCACGAACGCGGACGTTATAAGAAAATTGGCTATCTCTCCGACGCCGAACGTCAGAGAGGTTATACAGCAAAGCGCCTGTTTGATAGCCTCGACCAAAAGCGCGCTTACAGGTCCGAGCATATATCCCGCAAGCAATGTGGTAACGTTGGAAAAATCGAGTTTGAGAAAGTTTGCCGGCGTATGCGGAAACAGAGCGAAGCTGAACAGACTTATAACGTATCCGAGTGCCGCAAGCATTGCGAACGTCGTTATTCTCTGCGGGGTGAAATACTTGTTTTTCATAAATAAAACCGCCTCCTTAAATATATAGGAGCGGTCGACTTTGCGAAGCTTATGCACGGCAAAAGAAAAACGCTTTATACTATCCGGACTGTACCGTCGGTCGGGGAATTCCACCCCGTCGGGCCTTTCGGCTTCGCGGACTATTACCGCCGGTGGGGAATTTCACCCCGCCCCTAAAGCTGTTTGCTTTATTATATTATTACTTATACCGTCATTTGTCAAATATTCTCGCACGGTTTTTTGCTTTTTTACGTTAAACGCGATAATTGCTTTTTATTAACCGCAATACGTTTACCGAAATTTTTTCTTAAACGCTTTCCTTTCGCTCGGCGTTCTTGTTTTCAAGACCGAGCAGCTTAAAAAGCGCGGGAGCGCCGAGCATAAGCCATGCGCCTATAAGAAAATATCTGATATACCCGTAAAGCCACATGGTCGCGTCGCCGGCAAACAATTTTCCGAGCGCGAAATACAGCAGACCCGCAACCGACGCGCCGAGAACGTATTTTACCGCCTGTTGCCAAAGCGCGGCTTTAACATTAAATTTTACCACGCGCTTTTCAATGAAATAACCTATATACGCGCTCGTCATTATGCCGGTAAGCGTAAGAGAGGTTTCGAGCATTTCTCCCTTAACGAATACCCCGATAAAAACGGAAGCTATGATTGCGAGCGGTACGATGACCACCGCTATATATTCTTCCCTGTCTTTAAGCAGATCGTAAAGAAAACCGAGCGCCAATACAATAGCTATTCCCGTGCAAGCCCCCGTAAGCACGTCGGTGAGATAATGCTGACCGAGATACATTCTCGAAAACATAACGAGAAGCACCAACGCTATCGCTACGGGCAAAGTAAATTTGCGCGCACGCGGAAACTCTTTTACGACAAGCGTGGAAAGCGTGGAAATACTGTTCGTATGCCCGCTCGGGAAACAGTAATCGCTGCTTTTTTCGCCTATGCTCTGTACGTAATTGTTGTCGGCATATTTGTTAAAAGGGCGCACACGGTGAACAAGAACTTTCAGCCCTGCGACTATCGCTACGCTTACGAAATAGATATTGATAAATTTAAAACCTTTCCGCTTATCCACGCACCAGAAAACGAACATCATCACCGCAATGACGAATATTTCTTCGCCGAGAAAAGAAACGAGAGTCCAGAATTTATCCGTAAAACCGTTCCTTACGCCCTGTATCGCGTGTAAAAGGTCAGCTTCCCACTGCATCTTTATTCCCCGTATTTTTCAAAATTTGCGCCGTCTATCCACAGACGTTCGAGTCGGTAATAATCTCGCGTTTCTTCGTGGAAAACGTGCAGTATGACGCTGCCGTAATCCATGGCTATCCATTTTGATTCGGAAAATCCATCCCGTCTCAAAGGTTCTATGCCTTCCTTGGAAAGCTTTTCGTCCACATTGTCGCACAACGATTTTACCGCCGTAGTGGACTTTCCGCCGGCTATAACGAAATAATCGGCAAGCACGCTTTTTTCCGAGATATCTATGATGATTATGTCTCTGCCTTTTTTCTCGTCTACCGCCGCGGCTATCTTTTTAGCAAGCTCATACGCCTGCTCTTTCGTCATTGTTTTCATTTCTTCTCCTTGTAGTATTCGTATGCTTGCAACGTCACCGGATATATCTCGTCTTCCGCAACGTGCTTTACCGAGTTTTCCAATGCGGCAAGCAATCCTTCGTCTATGCTCTTTTCGCACGCCTTACGTATTACGTCCACCGTCGGAAAGTCGCGCAAAGGTTCGATATAATCGGCAAGATACGCCACTTTTTCGATTTGCGTCATACCCGGTCTTCCCGTAGTGTGCCACCTTACGGCTTCGATTATTTCGTTATCCGTCACACCGAGCAATTGGCGCAATATCTCGGCGCCGATTTCCGCATGCCTTATGGGTAAAGGCATACCGTCTATCCTGCCGTCGAACTTTATTCCCATTTCTTCCGCCTGTTCCTTTGTGGTATACTTGCCTATATCGTGCAGAAGCAATGCCGTCGTCGCTTTTCCCGTATCTACGCAAGCGCGTTTTGCAAGGCTTACGCCGCAAAGCGCCGCGGAAAAAGAATGATCTATGCGTTTTTGTTTCATATTGAAACGCTCGTACAGTCCGTTCACGTAACAATAATCGCGGTAAAATCCGTGCGCCGTGATATAGTCGGCTACTTCTTCCGACAAAAACATCCGCGGTTTTCCCATCGCAACGGATATCCTGACTTCGCTCGACGAACCTTCGGTGCCCGTAAAATCGGCAATCTCGTAATTTCCGAGCGCGTCCAGCTTCGCTTTCAGCGCGGCGTCGAGTACGAAATGCGGGCGCGGCACTATATACAGCCGACAGTGTTTCGTCATCTCGTCGAGATTTCTCCACCTTTCGAGCTCGATCACCATTTCGCTTCCCATGCAAAAATACAGATCGTCGTACCTTTCCGCAAAATGCCCTACCGTAATATAGGTATAATCGGTACCCGTTCTTTCCAGCTCGAACGTACTTATTTCGACATTGGGTATACCTTTGAGCGCCAGTTCGAGCATATTCAGCCGCTCCGTAGAGCCTGCCGCCGTCGAAGATTTAAACGGTGAAACTTTGCACGGCACGACAATGACCTTGCCGAAACGCGCGGCAAGTTCGTTTATCAGATCGGTATGAGCGATCGTTACGGGGTCGAAAGTGCCTCCGAGGATTACCGTAGCTTTATTCAACGTACTCAAATTCTATATCCAGCATTCGGACGGTGTCGCCCGTTTTTACTCCCGCTTTGCGCAGGGCTTTATCTATTCCGCGTTCGCGTATCTGTCTTTGGAAATACTGCATACTGTCGTAATTGTCGAGTATGACGTTACGCGCAAGCTCGTCTATCATCCCTCCGAACACTTCGTACTCGCCGTCGTCTGTTTTCACGACGTCGAAACTGTCCTTGTCCGGTTTGTCGAATACGAAAGGCTGATATTCGAGAGGCGCGGGCGGCGGAAGCTCGCTCAGTTTCTCGTACATTTTCTTTATCAGTTCTTCCACGCCGCTGTGATGAGCCGCGCTCATCAGTATCACCGCGTTGCCCGAAAGCTCCGCAAGCTTATCCACTACCGAAAAATCGGTCATGAGATCCGCCTTGTTCACTACTATTATCTGAGGTTTATTCAAAAGCGCGGGGTCGTAATACGCCAATTCGTTGTTTATCGACTTGTAATCTTCAACCGGATCCCTGCCTTCGCTACCGCTGCCGTCGACGACATGTACGAGCAGACGCGTGCGTTCTATATGCCGTAAAAATTCATGCCCGAGCCCGGCGCCGCTACCCGCGCCGTCTATAAGTCCGGGAATGTCCGCCACTACGAAAGAATCGTCGTATACGCTTACCATTCCGAGATTCGGCGAAAGCGTTGTGAAATGATAAGAAGCTATTTTCGGGCGCGCCGAGCTAATAACGGACAAGAGCGTCGATTTACCTACGTTCGGATACCCGACAAGACCGACGTCCGCTATTGTTTTGAGTTCGAGCGTTACGGCATGTTCCAAGGTTTGTTCGCCCGCTTGCGAAAAATGCGGCGCCTGACGGCGCGAATTACGGAAAAACGCATTGCCTTTACCGCCGTTTCCGCCTTCGGCAACAAAAACGGTCATTCCCTCGTTGAACATATCCGCAATTATATTGCCCGTTTCTTCGTCTTTTATCACCGTACCCACGGGAACGTCGATAATAAGATCCTTCCCTTTTTTCCCTGCGGAATATCTCGAACGACCGTTTTCTCCGTTTTCCGCGCGAAAATGCTTTGCGTATTTAAAATCCGCAAGCGTGCTTTTGTTTCTTACCGCACGGAAAGCCACTCTGCCGCCCTGTCCTCCGTTACCGCCGTCCGGTCCGCCGTTGTTGACATACTTTTCGGTGTAAAAAGAAGTACAGCCGTTGCCGCCGTTACCCGCTTTTATATATATTTTAGCTTTATCTATAAACATCGTATTAACCTTTTATGTACTCGCAGTATTCCGTAAGCGGACATTCTCCGCATTCCGGGTTTCGACTGTGACAAACGTATCGCCCGTGGAATATAAGCAAATGATGGGCAACGGAAAGATCGTCTTCGCTGAGCTGAGAAACTATATCCTTTTCAACGCCTTCGGGAGTGGGCTTGTCCGACAATCCCAGGCGGTGAGCCACTCTGAAAACATGCGTATCCACTGCCAACGCAGATTTACCGAACGCCACGCTACGCACGACGTTTGCCGTTTTCCTTCCTACGCCGCGCAGAGAAAGCAGATCTTCCATTTTTTCGGGCACCTTGCCGCCGAATTTTTCGATAATATCGGTGCTCGCCGAGATGACGCTTCGCGCCTTCGAATGATAAAACCCGCACGAGTGAATAAGCGTTTCCAGCTTTTCCTGCGGCATGGTAGCGTAATCTATCGGATCGGGATATTTTTCGAACATGGGTTTCGTTACTATGTTGACCCTTTTATCCGTGCATTGCGCGGACAAAATTACCGCTACCAACAGCTGAAAATCAGTCTTGAAATTAAGCTCGCAATGCGCGTCGGGATACTTTACTTTTAATATTTCCAATATTTCTTTCGTTCGCTCAGACATGTTCCACCTTTAAATGATTATACCATAAGGTAGACGACATTGTAAAGCGTTTCAGAAAATTCTGGTATACTTTCCTTCGCCGAAAGAAAACGCCCCGTAAAATGCGGTAAAAGTCTGCGCGCGCTGAGCGAAATACGAAAACCCGTTTTTATCCGTCTTGACGGCAAGCGTACAACTGCCGTATAGCTTCAAAGGCGCGTCTATCACGGCGGAATACAGTCCTGCCGCACGCAACATATTGGCACACCTGACGGTCTGCGTTCTCGTTCTGAAAATTATCAGTATTTCCATTATTTTCTCCTTAAAGTGTTTCTTTCGTTCTCATTCCGCGCCGCCGCCCATAAATTAAAGCAGTAACATTATCATTATATTCATCATTTCGGAGGTATGACGATGATTTATCTCGATAACGCCGCGACCACTTATTTCAAGCCCACTCCCGTGATTAACGCCGTGGGCACCGCCCTCAAATATCTGTCTGCAAACCCGACGCGCAGTTCCCATTCGCTCGCCGTCAAGGCAGGTATGATGATAGAAGATACCCGCGAAAATGTCGCGAGAACGTTCAATTGTCCGCCCGACAAAGTTATTTTCACGCTTAACTGTACGGACGCGCTCAATACCGCTATTTTCGGCACGGCAGTCAAAGGCGGACACGTGATAACTACCGCGTTGGAACACAACAGCGTGCTCCGCCCGCTCATACATCTCAAAGAACAAGGCGTTATCGATTATACCGTGCTTCGTCCGCTTTCGGGCGGAGCGGTCACCGCAGAACAGATCGCCGGAGCGGTAAGACCCAACACCTATATGATAATAGCCAACCATATAAGCAACGTCACAGGGGCGGTACAACCCGTAAGCGAAATAGGTTATCTCGCGGAAAAATACGGTCTGCTTTTTTTGCTCGACGCGGCGCAAAGCGCAGGTTACAGACGTATAGACATGGATAAAGATAAAATATCGATGATGGCGGTAGCGCCGCACAAGGGGCTACACGCGCCGCAGGGCGTCGGTTTGCTGCTTATACGCAAGGGCAACGTTCGTCCGTTCAGATACGGCGGCACGGGCACAGAGAGCGCAAAGCCGCAACCGAGCGAACTTCCCGAAGCGTTGGAAAGCGGAACCCTTCCCACTCCCGCCATAGCGGGACTCAACGCCGCGCTTAAATACTACGCGGAATTCGGAGAAAAGAACGAAAGAAAGCTGTCGGGATTATTCGTTTACACTCTCGGAGAGCTTTCCAAAATACCGTCCTTGCAGATATATACCAAAAAAGAATACGGCGGTCCGATAATCTCTTTCAACGTACGCGGTATGACGAGCGCGGAAGCTGGCAACATTCTCTCCGACGAATACGACATCTGCGTGCGGTGCGGTCTGCATTGCGCGCCGCTCATTCACAAACATTACGGTACGATAAAAGACGGTATGGTCAGAATCGCGCTCGGCGTCGACAACAACGTGGAAGAAATAAATTTCTTTTTACAGGCGGTGTCGGAAATCTCTCACTGACTGTAAAAAAAGGAATCCCGCGCGAAAAATACGTTCTTTTTCAAAAGGGTTTTATATGCGGGTCTTTTGCCCGCAGTCCCGAACGCAACGTACGACTCACCTGTACTCGGTCATGAAAACGGAGCCGTTGCATTTCTAAATGCAACGGCTCCGTGCGTTACAGCGGAAAAGTATCGGTTATATTACGGTATTTTATAAAGCACAAAAGTTCATACGAATTAAACTTTTATAAGAGCGTATCGCGTCTGTATGGCAGATTTCAACGGCGGCATCCCCGTTTAGTAACCGTATAAATTCAACCGTCGGTACCGAAATCTATAAAAGACAGACTTAACATACCGCTGCCTGCGGCGTTTCTGTCTCCGTTTACATACAAGGCGTTTTTCATAAGCAATTCCTTGATTTTGTCCGGAGTGTAATTGGGATGCAACGAAAGCAATACCGCGCAAGCGCCTGCCGCGATAGGAGCCGCTATGCTCGTTCCCGACACCGCGGTATAATCTTCCGCTCCGCCCGCGCACATTACGTTTTCGGCGGGCGCGGCTATATCGGGTTTGAGCAAACCGCCGTAAGGTCCGCGCGACGAAAACGCGCATACTTCGGCTTTTCCGTCCTCCTTTATTTTTACTCCGCCCACGGTTATCGCATAAGGACTTATACCGGGAGACGTTATGGTTCCCGAATCGGGTCCGCCGTTTCCCCCGCTTGCGACTACCGTTATGCCTTTGGCATGCAACGCTTCCACGCCCGCCGCCAGCGGATCGTTTTTACCCGTCGGTGTCGCGCCGAAAGACATACAGACGACTTTAATTTTGTATTTTGCCGCGTTATCGTATATCCATTGCATGGCAAGAAGAATATCCGCGCTGTTCCCTTCGCCGTCTGCGCCGAGCGCTTTTACGGAAACTATGTTCGCGCCGGACGCCACGCCGGCAAACCTGCCTCCCGACATAAGTCCGCTACCCGCAAGCGCGCCCGTGACAAGCGTTCCGTGACCGTTATCGTCGTAAATTCCGCTTTTTCCGCCTATAATATCCGCAAAAGCCGTTACTCGGTTAGGCAACAAAAAATCAAGGTGCGGCGCGAGCCCCGTATCAATTACTGCTACCGTTACTCCCGCGGCGGCAAACGCGGGCAGCTCGGTCATTCCCGTAGCCAACCGCGCCCGATCCATCGTTGCGGACACTCGCGCAACCCTTACGGCACTTGCGGCGTATTCTCCGAGCTCTTCCCTGTCTCCGAGAAAGGCGGCGCGCGAAACAAACGGGAAAACGTGCGTTAATTCGAGTTTACCCGTCAAGCGCTTCAAGCCTTCTTCGAGATCGTCGAAAGCCACTATGTAACTGTCCACGTCAGCTGCCTATAAGTCTGAGCAGATGGTTGAGCTTTTCCACTTGTTCGTGCGTAAGGTAAGGACGCATTTTGTCCACGTTTTCGGCAAGCTCCGTCGCGGAAAAATTCCCCCTTGATTTGGCGCCGGCTACTTCTTCCATCAGCTTTTCAAAAAGTGCGTTTTCGCTCATATTGCCGTATTTTTCGACTAACTCGGCGGCTTTTTCTTCATTTATCTTCTGCGTTTTGTAATTTTTTAATTTTTTACGCATACACCTTAACATATGCAAGCATATAAAATATCGTGACAAGGAGTAAACGATGGACATAAATTCTATACTGCCGTTACTGCTCGGCAAATCGGACATGAAAGACAAAGCGAAGCTTTTCTCCGCGCTTTCCGGCGGCGATCCGGAAGATATTCTCGCTAAATCTCTCGGACCCGAAATGAGCGGATTGCTCGGACTGCTGAAAAACAAAAAGACCCGCAGCCGTAAAGCCGCAGGTCTCGACGCAGTCACTTCTTTTGCGCCTGCCGATATCGTCGGGACGCTTTATAAACTGCTTAACGCAGGTTGATCAGGCTTTAAGCGCCCGATCCAAATCGTTTATTATATCTTCCGCCGCTTCTATTCCGACGGAGAAACGTATGAGCGAAGGATCTATCCCCGCTTCTTTAAGCTGCTTGTCGGTGAGCTGTCGATGAGTATGGCTCGCAGGATGAAGCATGCACGACTGAGAATCGGCAACGTGCGTATATATCCTGACGAATTTAAGATTGTCCATAAACTTTTCAGCCGCTTTTCTTCCGCCTTTAAGTCCGAAGCACAGCACGCCGCACGTTCCGTTCGGGCAGTATTTGCGCGCAAGTCCGTAATACTTGTCCGAAGGCAATCCGGGATAAGTCACCCACTCGACGGCGTCGTTGGCTGACAGCCATTCGGCGACTTTCTGCGCGTTGGAGCAATGTTTAGCCATTCTAAGCGGCAACGTCTCTATACCGAGCGACAGATAAAACGCGTTCTGCGGAGACTGTATCGAACCAAGATCGCGCATAAGCTGAGCCGTCGCTTTGGTTATATAGGCGGCTTTACCGAATTTTTCGGTATACACTATACCGTGATAAGATTCGTCGGGAGTGTTGAGCCCCGGAAATTTATCGCCGTATGCCGCAAAATCGAAATTACCGCTATCCACCACGCAACCGCCGACCTGTACTCCGTGTCCGTCGAGATATTTTGTCGTAGAATGAGTGACGACATCCGCGCCCCATTCGAAAGGACGGCAGTTTACGGGCGTCGGGAAAGTATTGTCGATTATGAGCGGGACATTGTTCTTATGCGCCACGCGCGCGAATTTTTCTATATCCAGCACTTTTACGCCCGGATTGGATATCGTTTCGCCGAACATACACTTGGTGTTGGGTCTGAACGCCTTTTGCAGTTCTTCTTCGCTCGCGTCCTGATCGACGAACGTACATTCAATGCCCATTTTTTTCATGGTAACGGCGAACAGATTGAACGTGCCGCCGTATATCGACGTAGCGGATACGAAATGATCGCCCGCTTCGCAGATATTGAACACCGCGAAAAAGTTTGCCGCCTGCCCCGAACTCGTGAGCATTCCCGCCACTCCGCCTTCGAGCTCGGCTATGCGAGCCGCCACATTGTCATTGGTGGGATTTTGCAAACGGGTATAAAAATATCCCGATTTTTCCAGATCGAAGAGCTTACCCATTTCTTCGCTCGAAGTGTAACGGAAAGTAGTGCTCTGCACGATAGGTATCTGACGCGGCTCGCCGTTTCCGGGTTCATAGCCGGCGCGTACGCATTTGCTTTCGTTTTTCATTTATTCTCCTTAAATTATTCTTTCCACCCAACCGAAATCGTCTTCGACGCGTCCCGTCTGAATTCCGGTGAGCTCGTCGTATACATATTTGGTTATCTTACCGAGTTTACCGTCGCCGACGGTATATTTTTTGCCGTGGTAACCGAAAGATCCGACGGGAGAAACGACCGCCGCGGTACCTGTGCCGAATATCTCGTTAAGTGTGCCGTCGTCCGCCGCCTTTACCACTTCGTCCACGGAAACAAGTCTTTCTTCCACCTTGTAACCGCGCTTTTTAAGCAGCTCGATCGTGCTCCTTCTGGTGATACCGGGAAGTATGGAACCGCCGAGCATAGGGGTCACCACCAATCCGTCGATCACAAAGAAGATATTCATCGAACCGACTTCTTCCATATACTTGTTTTCGGCGGCATCCAGCCAAAGGGTCTGATCGTAACCGCGCTTTTCGGCTTCGTCTGCGGCAAGTATGGAAGCGGCATAGTTGCCCGCCACTTTATGATGTCCCGTGCCGCCCTTGCATGCGCGTTTGTAGTTTTCTTCCACATACAAACTTACGGGGTCGAAGCCGTGAGCATAATAAGCGCCTACGGGAGAAAGAATAATGCTCATTATATAATTCTTGGCTGAGTGTACGCCGAGCGCTTTATCCACCGCTATCACGAACGGACGGATATAAAGCGACGTTCCCGGAGCCGTAGGTATCCAATCTTTTTCCTTTCTGACCAGCTCGACGAGCGCGTCGTGAACGAACTTTTCGTCGAACTGCGGCATGCAAAGCCGCCAGCATGACTCGTTCATTCTCTTCATGTTTTCCATGGGTCTGAAAAGTCTGACTTCCCCCGCTTCGTTACGGTACGCTTTAAGCCCTTCGAATACAGCCTGACCGTAATGGAAAACCGACGTGGAAGGGTCGAGCACGAAAGGTTCGTAAGGCTTGATGCAAGCGGAGTCGTAATCCCACGCTCCGTCATGATACTCCATCATGAACATATAGTCCGTGAAGTTTTTCCCGAATTTAAGATCGGTCTTCTTGTCTTTAAGCTCTTTACGCTCAATAAATTTCATATTTTTCGCCTCTTTCAATGAATTCTGTCTTGCCGTTTGTAACATCCGTAAATTTTTTTATCAGATCGCTTCCCGCGGGAATCGAAATCAAAAACTTTACTGTATCTCCGTATTCCGTCACGGTGAGCTTCGCTTCGCCCGCCGCCGCGCATATTCTGCCGTACAAATTATAATCGGTCTCAACCGAATAAACCCTGCTGAGTACTCGTCTTTGCCTGACCGCTTTTTCCGCCGCCGCTCCCGCTGCGTCCGTATAAGCCCGCACAAGTCCGCCTACGCCGAGCTTAGTGCCACCGAAATACCGCACGACGGCTATTAGCACCTGTCTGTATCCGCCCTTGTCGATAATCGAAAGTATGGGCGCGCCGGCAGTCGATGAAGGTTCGCCGTCATCGGAAAATTTGACGGTATGCCCTTCGACGTCCGAACAATACGCATAGCAGACGTGAGTGGCGTCATAATGCTTTTTACGCAATGCCGACAGTTTTTCCGCGGCTTCTTCCTCACTTTCTATATGGTACAGATACGCCAGAAACCGCGACCTCAGCACCGTCGTTTCCGCATACGCGTCGAGAAGCGTAACGTACTCCTTTACCATTTATCCGAGCACCACGCGAACGTGGAATTTTTTGCCTTTGTGAAGTACGAATTCGCATTGATCCGTATATGCTCCGAGCAAATCAGTCACGCCGCTTACTTTTTTGTCGTCTATTTTCACTCCGCCGCCTTCGATAAGCCTGCGCGCTTCGCTCTTGGACGCGCACGCTCCCGCGCTTACGAGTATATCGGTAACGGGGGTGTCCGCGCTTGCCGCAACGTTTACCGCGGGCATGTTTTTATCGTCCCCTCCGAACGCGGCTTTTGCCTGAGCGCGGGCTTTGTCCGCTTCTTCTTCGCCGTGGACAAGTTTCGTAACTTCATACGCAAGACGCTCTTTCGCAACGTTTATTCTTTCGTCCGCGTGCGCCGTAAGCGCTTTTATCTCGTCAAGCGGCACGAACGTGAGCAATCTCAGACACTCCTCCACCTTGACGTCTTCGACGTTTCGGAAGTATTGATAAAACTCGTAAGGAGTTGTCCTGTCCGCGCTGAGCCATAAAGCGCCTTTCGCGGTCTTGCCCATTTTTTTGCCTTCGCTGTTGAGCAATAAAGGACAGGTTATCGCGAAAGCGTCTTTCCGCTCTTTTCTGCGGATAAGATCCGCGCCGGCAAGGATATTGCTCCATTGATCGTTGCCGCCCATTTCGAGCAGACAGCCGAACTTCTCGTAAAGCATAAGGAAATCGTACGCCTGCATGAGCATATAGTTGAATTCAAGGAACGTAAGCCCTTTTTCCAGCCTTATTTTGAAACACTCGGCGGTGAGCATTTTATTTACCGAAAAATATACGCCTACGTCGCGCAGAAAATCCACATAGTTGAGATCGAGCAACCAATCCGCATTGTTTACTATGATCGCTCCGTTTTCGCCCTCGAAGGAAAGGAATCTTTCCATCTGTTTTTTTATGCACGCCACGTTATGCTCCACCTGTTCTTTCGTGAGCATACTGCGCATATCGCTTCTTCCGGAAGGGTCGCCTATCATTCCGGTACCGCCGCCGACGAGCACTATAGGTCGGTGACCGCATTTCTGCATGTGCGCCATAGCCATTATGGGTATGTAATGTCCGATATGAAGGCTGTCTGCCGTAGGGTCGAATCCTACGTAAAACGGCACGGACTTTTCCGAAAGCACTTTGTAAAGGTCCTCTTCGTACACAGTCTGTCCGACGTATCCTCTTTCTCTCAATATATCAAGCGCGTTTACCATTGTTTTTTCTCCGTTATTCGGCGAGCTTTTCCTTGAACAGATCGCCAAGTCTCTTTATTCCTTCTTCGATCATATCCGTATTCGCGTACGAATAATTAAGACGGATATAATTGTTACCGCTACCGTCCGCAAAAAACACGCAACCCTGTATATACGCCACCTTACGCGCTATCGCTTCGGGGAAAACCTTCACGACGTCTATCTTTTCGGGGAATCTGCCCCATATAAACAATCCGCCGTCCGGGTCGGTGCATTCGAATTCTTCGGGCATGTATTTTGCGATAGCCTTGCTCATCGCGGCTTTTTTGTCGCCGTATATCTTCACGCTCTTTTCGAGATCGGGCGCCAGATAACCGCGTTTGAGATATTCGTACGTAATCATCTGCGAGAAATTAGGCGTATGAAGATCCGTGCCCTGTTTGCCTATTTCCATTTTCCTGATTATCTCGGGCGCGCCTACCGCCACGCCTGTTCTGTTACCCGGGGATATTATTTTGGAAAAAGACGAAATAAAAATGACGTTGCCTGTCTTGTCGAAACTTTTCATTGCCGGAACATATTCGCCCTTGAACCGCAGCTTGCTGTAAGGATCGTCTTCGATAACGATAACCCCGTATTTTGCGGTAAGCTCCGCTATTGCTTTCCTGTTCTCGACGCTGTACGTTTTGCCAGTCGGATTGGAAAAAGTAGGCACGCAATAAAGCATTTTGGCATTATATTTCTTTATCTTTTCTTCAAGGTCGTTTAAATCGAGCCCGTCGTCGTTCGCCTTGACGCCTTTACACACTCCTTCGTAAGAGTTGGCAAGCTGTAAAAACGCGAGATACGTCGGATCTTCGACGAGTATCACGTCGCCCGGATTAATAAACGCTTTGAGCGCAAGATCGATACCCTGTTGTCCTCCGCTTATAACAAGTACGTTCTGCATTTCCGCGCCGTATATACCTGCGGTTTCCACGTATTTGCAAAGCTCCTGTCTGAATTCGGGAAAACCGGCGGTAAGACCGTATTGCAACACTCTCGGAAAATCGGGCGACGCGCAGATATCGTTCGCAATGAGCTTTACGCGCTCGGTGGGAAGACACTCTATCGCAGGATTACCGCCCGCGAAACTGATGATCTCGGGGTTGGAAAGGAGTTTGAATATCTCCCTCGTAGCGGTACCGTTCATGTTTTTCATACGTTCGGAAAAAATGAGTTCCATTGCATACACATCCTTGTATTAGCTTAAAAACATTATACAAACGCGCCCGCTAAATGTCAAGAAAAAAGCGGCTTTTGCGACCTTTGCGCCGATTTTTTTCAAGCTTTGAAACTTTCTATTATCTTTACCCGCTCCTTTCCGCGCAACCTTTTGTAATATATTCCGCCTTTTACGGTCATGTAAATTCCTATCGTTGCGCTTGCCGTCCCCATTGCCGCGCCGAACGCGCCGTTAAAAACGGAATAGAGCTCTCCGTTCATTCCCGCGAGCGCGCTTATAGCCGTCACCGCCGTAGCGAGCGCTGCGAAAGAGGTGGATAAATTCACGAGCTTCAATCCTTCGGAAAGCAGATCTCTCTCGCGTCTCGCTTTTAAAAGTCCGCCTATGGCGAATACGAAATCCATAACGGCTACGCCCGCAACAAAAGCGAATGCCGCCAATCCGACTTTTTCGGGCGATCCGCCGAACGCATATCTCAGCATATAAACTATATAGAAGGCGGACGCGGCGGTAAGAATAGTACCCATAAAGAAATAGTATCCGCTCTCTTTTCTCTCGTTTATGCCGCTTTTGCGCATACCGCGAAAATACACGCGTTTGGATAAGCCGGTGAAAAACGAATACAGTCCGCTTACGCACAAAGCCGCGACGAACGTCAGCAAACCTACCGCGGTTTTAAATATCGCGTTTACGAAATTAAACGTCATTCCAACCGTACCGGTGAGCTTCGCTTTTTCGTAAGTGGACATTCTGCGGTAAAATTCAACAGGATTTGCCAATTATTTTTCTCGCCTCCCCGCAAATCTGCGCAATGCGCACTCTGTGCGCGTTTTTCTCCGCGCTACGTCGCAATAAAGCGTCAGACGTCGCACGCGAATATATCTTATACGCCGCGGATAAAGCCAATACTCCTGCCGCGGCGGAAGCCAATGCGTTAAACGGCACCGTATCGCCGATGCACATATTCATTCCGTTTACGAACGCTATCATACCTATGATTATCGCAACGGAAGCCGTCAATGCCCCTATCGCTCTCGCCCTGTTGCCTATCTTGCGTATTTTATCCAGCAGCGATTCGCATTCGCTCTGCATCGCGTCCAATTTTGCCTGTACGCTCGGGCAACTTATCCTGCGGAAAGAATACCTCCCGCCTTTTTCGCTTTCGTCCGCCACGTAAGTCCAGCCAAAAGACGCGTAATGTCCGCATTCGTCGATACCGTCGGCGCGGACGGTCATATAATCGTAATGAGTTTTATCGCAAGCGCACTCCATTCTTTTATTTTTAGCAATACTCGGTTTTCTAACCGTATTTATAAGAAACGATCGGATAAAAACAAAAAATACCTTCCTTTGTTAAGGAAGATATCTTTCGAAAATTTATTTTAGCGTTGTCATTGCGCCTTTGCGCTTTTATCCTTGCGCCTTCCGAAACGGTCTTTGCGCGTTTTGTCCCAGATTCCCGTAAAGTAAAACACCACGCTTATAACGGCGGAAGCGCTCCAACCGATAGGCCAGCTTATCCACAGCCCCGTGGTTCCTATAAAAGGATCGGCAATAAAGCATATAACGACGCGTATGAGCAGATCGGCGAAGGTAGTTACCATAAACAGTTTCATGCTTTCCGCTCCGCGAAGCACGGCGTCGCAAATCAGCTTCAAAGAGACTACGGCGTAAAAAGGCGTTACTATGCGCAGGAACTGAGTACCCGTCGCCATTGCCTCGCCCGAAACGTCATCCATGAACAGCATCAGAGCGGTACGTGGAAAGATGAGATAAAACAGCGTAAACGGAACAAGCAGGCATACCGCCATAGTTATCGACGCGAGTAGTCCTTTTTTTATGCGCTCGGGTTTACGCGCGCCAAGGTTCTGTGCGGTAAAACTCGACAATGCTCCCGATACCGTCGTTATCGTGGTAAGAACGAAAGTATTGAGCTTGACCGCTGCGGTGTAGCCCGCAAGCACGGTTTCGCCGTGACCGTTGACTAACGCCTGTATAAACATATTTCCCACGGAAATAAAACTCTGTTGAAGCACGCTGGGTATTGCAACCGCAAGCATTTGAACTAGCAGTACTTTTGAAAAGAATTTATGACTTTTTTTCTCTTCGTTCACGCCGCCTTTAAGCTTGCGAAGTCTGAATATAAGCGTTATGATACAAAGTACCGCGGCTATGCCCTGCGCTATGAACGTCGCCCACGCGAGACCCGGTACGCCCATACCGAACGCAAGTACGAAAAGCAAGTCAAGACCGATATTGCCCAAACTCAAAGCTATAAGAAAATACAAAGGCGTGCGCGAATCTCCGAGCGCAGAAAAAATACCCGTACACACATTGTAAAGCAGTACGAATAAAAATCCGCCTATATAAATATACAGATACGCGAGCGCGGTATCGAAGACTACTTCGGGGGTATTTACGGCGCGCATAAGCACGTTTCCGAGAGCTATGCCCGCGCCTGTCATAACGATACCGAGTACCGCAACCGATATCAGTATCGTAGAAATGCTTTCTTTGACTTCACGATAATGCTTCTGCCCGAAAAAACGAGATACGATGACCGAACACCCGAGATTACAGCCGAGCGCCACAGCCATGAATATCATCGTTATCGGATAAGACGCGCCGACAGCGGCGAGCGCGTTGTCGTCTATCGCTTTACCTGCAATGACGGTATCCGCCATATTGTACATCTGCTGGAATACTACGCTTCCGAGCAAAGGCAATGCGAAAAGCAACAAGACTTTGAAAGGTTTTCCTTCGGATAGATCTTTAACCACCTGACTCCTTCCTTTATCCCCTGTCTTGTGTTTTATACTCATCGGAGAAAAAAGTCAAGTGATTTGCGCGTTTAAATTACTTTTTATTCCCTTTGTGCCCCTTGCACGATCTTACGGCAGGCGCGCAAAGTACGTTCCCGTACCTGTCGAAACGCGACCCATGACAGGGACAATCCCACGTCGAAGTGAGCGGATTCCATTTTAACTCCGCGTGCAGGTGCGGACACATGGCTTCTATCGCGAACAATCTCCCGTCGGATTCCTTGTAAACCGCGCGTTTTTTACCGTTCAAATTGACTACCTTTCCTTCACCCGCCTGTATCTTGCGCGACGTCACGAGCGGATAGTGCAGATTTCCGAGCACGATATACGCGGCGCTCCTGAACGCGTGGCGGATGTAGCCGCCTGCCGCGCCTTTCATTTTTCTCGACGGAGAAAATATGTCCGCGTACTCTTCCCTTCGCCCTTCGATAAGATCGGTTACGAGCTTTGACGCCACCATCGAGTTTGCCATTCCCCATTTTCCGAACCCCGCTATAACGTACACTCCGCGCAGTTCGGGCGAATATGCGCCTATATACGGAATACCGTCGAACGTTACGCCGTCCTGTCCCGACCAGCGCGCGCATATCTCCTTCCCGGGGAAAAACTCCGCGGCGCGTTTTTCCAGCTCGGCAAAAGCGTCCTTTCCTTTTGTACCCGTACGCCTGTCGCAACCGCCTATCGTCCCTCCGCCGCCGTAAGGTCTTATGGAAAGTCCGTTTTCGCGTATATCGAGATAAGTCGCGTCCGCCGACGCGTCCTTTACCGCAATCGTATAAGACATGGAAGGGCGCAGTCTGAAAAAGTACGAACCGTGAGAATCGATTATCGGATAACGCGTAGCCACTATTATCGTATCCGCCTTTATGTTTCCGTGAGCTGTTACGGCTATACGGTTTTCCGCGTCCATTGCGATCACTCGCGTATTTTCGTATATCTCGAAATTCACGGGCAGTGCGCGGAGAAATTTCAAAGGATCGAATGAAAACTGATTCTCGGCTTTTACCGCGTAAACCTCTGCTCCGTCATAAGCTAATTTTTCGGAACGACACGGTATGCCGGCTTTTAGCATGGAATCCAACAGCTTTTCCGTCTTTTCAGACCTTCGCGAATATACATAGCCGTCAAGCATCTGCCAATCGCAATCTATACAATATCGCTTTACTAGCTCGTAATACCCGCGCATACCGTCGCATTGCGCGGCATAATACATAGCCGCCCTTTCGTTACCGTAATTTTTCACAAGAGAGGTATATATTTCGCCCTGATGATAGGTTATCTTTGCGGTAGACTTTGCCGTCGTACCGGTGAACAATCGATATCCTTCGACAAGAGTCACTCTTCTGCCCGTTTCAGCCAGCCTGAATGCCGTAAGATATCCCGCCATTCCGCCGCCTATCACAAGTACGTCCGTACGCAAATCGCCGTCAAGCGCGCCGTACCGCCTGAGATCGGCAGGAATGCGCATTTCCCATATCGATTTATCATTAAGCTTATCGTTCATAACAAAGATTATTGAC
>CALWBH010000031.1 GCA_944376015.1 uncultured Clostridia bacterium | reverse complement strand
GAGGATAGTTTAATGCTTGAATCCATAGTCTCATCGGGCGATCTCGGTGCGAATCTCGGCGAGAGTATGATAAATCTTTGGAACAGTACGGGTTTTGCGCAGTCAAACTGGCAGGACTACTTAATGCTCCTTATATCGTTCGTACTTTTCTATCTCGCCATCGCAAGGGGTTTCGAACCGTTGCTTCTGGTACCCATCGCGTTCGGAATGATGCTTGCAAACATTCCCGGCGCGCACGAGATCCTGTATATGGAACCTGCCGTAAAATACACGCTCGATCCGGATACGGGCGGGTACGTAACGGAAGTGGTTCGCACCGGCGGATTGTTCTATTATTTGTCCAAGGGCGTTGAATGGGTGATTTTCCCGCCGCTTATTTTCCTCGGAATAGGTGCGATGACGGACTTCGGACCGCTTATCGCGAATCCCAAGAGCCTTATAATGGGCGCGGGCGCTCAGCTCGGTATATTCGTGGCGCTTTTCGGAGGGTACTTCATATTCGGCGCTATGGGCGAGAACGCGTCGCTTGCGGCGTCCGTTGCCATAATAGGCGGTGCGGACGGACCTACGGCGATATACGTTACGACCACGCTCGGCGAAGCCGCTAATCTCGGAGCTATTTCGATCGCCGCGTATTCGTACATGGCGCTCATTCCTGCGATACAGCCGCCCATTATGAAATTGCTTACCACGAAGAAAGAACGTCAGATAAGGATGAAACAGCTTCGTGTCGTATCGAAAAAGGAAAAAATAATTTTCCCTATAGTGGTCGTAGTACTTTGCGGACTTATTTTGCCGGACGCATTACCTTTGCTCGGAATGCTTATGCTCGGTAATCTGCTTAAAGAAAGCGGCGTTACGGGACGTCTTGCCGATACGGCGAGCAACGGGCTTTGCAACGTCATTACCATACTGCTCGGCACATGCGTCGGATTTAAAGCGGTATCGGATACTTTCCTTCAACCGCTCACTCTCGGTATCATCGGACTCGGTCTTGCCGCGTTCATGTTCGGTACCGTCGGCGGAGTGCTTATCGCCAAGTTCATGAATCTTTTCCTCAAAGAAAAGATCAATCCGCTCATCGGCAGCGCGGGTGTTTCCGCCGTTCCCATGGCGGCGCGCGTGTCGCAGAGAATGGGGCAGAAAGAAGTTCCCGACAACTATCTGCTTATGCACGCGATGGGACCCAATGTGGCGGGCGTCATAGGTTCGGCGGTTGCCGCAGGTATACTTATAGCTTTGTTCGGTTAAGCCGATAAAATCAAGGAGAAATCATTATGGCAAAAAGACCTGTAAAAATAATGGAAACCATACTTCGCGACGCGCATCAGTCTCAGGCGGCAACGCGTATGAGATTGGACGAAATGCTTCCTATCGCGGATAAACTCGATAAAATAGGCTACTATGCGCTCGAAGCGTGGGGCGGCGCAACGTTTGACTCATGCATACGTTTCCTGGGCGAAGACCCGTGGGAGAGATTGCGCGCGCTCAGAAAAGCCGTTCCAAACACCAAGCTTCAAATGCTCCTTCGCGGACAGAATCTGCTCGGTTATCGTCATTACAGCGACGACGTTGTCAAAAAGTTCTGCGAGCTTACCGTGAAGAACGGCATCGACGTGCTCCGTATCTTCGACGCGCTTAACGACATACACAATCTGGAAACGGCAATAACCGCGACCAAAGAAGCGGGCGGTACCGTAGAAGCCGCATTGTCTTATACGACCGGTCCCGTATATTCTCCCGAATATTTCGTTAAACTCGCAAAAGAGCTCAAAGCGATGGGCGCGGACATAATCTGCATAAAGGATATGGCAAACCTGCTTCTTCCTTACGACGCTTACGATCTTGTCAAGAAAATAAAAGACGAAGTCGACATGCCCGTTCATTTGCATACTCACAATACGGCGGGTATCGGAGACATGACCAATCTTAAAGCGATTGAAGCCGGATGCGATATCGTCGACACGGCGCTTTCTCCTCTCGGAAACGGTACCAGTCAGCCTGCTACGGAGCCGCTCGTCGCGACTTTGAAAGGCACGGATTACGATACGGGTATCGATCTTAAAAAGCTCAACGAGCTTACCGTATATTTCCGCGGAGTCGCGGAGCGTCTTAAAAACGACGGCTTCCTCAGCGAAAAAGTGCTTAAAGTCGACGTTAACGCGCTTATATATCAGGTTCCCGGCGGTATGCTTTCCAACCTTATCAACCAGCTTAAAGAGCAGGGAAAGAGCGAAAAACTCGAAGAGGTTTTACAGGAAGTACCGCGCGTCAGAGCGGATCTCGGTTATCCGCCGCTCGTTACGCCTTCCAGCCAGATTGTCGGAACGCAGGCTGTGCTTAACGTTATTTGCGGAGAAAGATATAAAATGGTCACGAAAGAGACCAAAGGCGTCGTGCGCGGCGAGTACGGTAAACTGCCCGTACCTATATCCGACGAAATCGTTAAGAAGATACTCGGCGACGAGAAACCTATAAAATACAGTCCTCACGATCTGCCGCCCGAGCTCGACAAACTGCGCGACGAACTCGGAATGTATTACGAGCAGGAAGAAGACGTGCTTACGTACGCTTTGTTCCCGCAGGTTTCCATGCCTTTCTTCAAGGCGCGTTATGCGCGTAAACACGGCGTGGATATGTCCGTATTCGACGAAAAGAATCAAGTTCATCCCGTATGAGAATTCTCATAACCAACGACGACGGCATCGAAGCGGTCGGAATACGCTCGATTGCGGATAAACTCAGCGAAAAACATCAGGTATACGTTATAGCGCCCAAGACTCAGAAGTCGGCGGCAGGACACGGTATATCCGTTCATTCTCCTATAACGTATACCCGTCTTTCGTCGGAAAATTGCAAACTCCGCATTGCCGCAGACGGAACGCCTGCGGATTGCGTCAAACTGGCAGCTCTGTACTTTATGAAGGACAGGCTGCCCGATTTGGTTATTTCGGGTATTAACGAGGGCTCCAATATCGGCAGCGACGTTATTTACAGCGGCACGGTGAGCGCCGCTCTCGAAGGAGCGTATATGGGGTTGCGATCCATAGCCGTAAGCAATGCCGACAGGTATTTTAAAGAGGGCTATGAGCTTGCCGCTTGTTTTATAAGCGATAATCTTGAAAAAATCGTCGCTTTCGATATGCCCGCTTATACGGTTCTCAATATCAATTATCCGCCCGTGCGGCACAGGGGCGTTGCGATTGTGCCGGTAGGAATGAATATGTATTCCGACAGTTTTTCAGAAGTGGAAGAAGGCGTGCTGCAAATAAGCGGTTTTCCCAAGACGGACGGTGCGGACGAAAATACGGATATTATACAGATAAGAAAAGGAATGGTGACCGTTTCTCCCGTTCGGCTGGACAGAAACGATTACGATTGCCTCGAAAAACTTAAAAAAGGAACGGCATTGCGGTGAAAACGGCTATAATAGGCGGCGGTGCTGCCGGCATGATGGCAGCGGCATTTTGCGAAAACGCCGAAGTCACGCTTTTCGAGCGTAACGAAAAAACGGGGAAGAAACTGTATATTACGGGTAAAGGCAGGTGTAATCTTACGAACAACTGCGCGCTTTACGAGTTTTATCCCAATATCGTTAACGGACAAAAATTTATGATAAGCGCGCTCACCGCTTTTCCGCCGCAAGAGCTAATGGCGTTTCTCGGTAAATACGGACTGCGAATGAAAACGGAGCGCGGCAACCGCGTTTTTCCCGTTTCGGATAAATCGAGCGACGTTATAAAAACGCTCGTACGGGCGGCGGAAAGCTCGGGTACGGAAATAAAACTGAATACGCGCGTAATTTCGGTAAAAAAAGAAAACGGTATTTTTATCGTTGCGACGGATTGCGGCGAGTATAAATTTGATAACGTAATCGTTGCGACCGGCGGCGTTAGTTATAGCTCAACGGGCAGCACGGGCGACGGATACGGTATTGCGCGCTCGTTCGGTCATACGGTATCGGAGCCTCGTCCGGGACTTTGCGCCATCGAGCTGGAAGACGACGTCAGATCTTTGCAAGGTCTTTCATTGAAGAACGTCCGTGCTACCGTAAAAGCCGGTGGTAAAGAATTTACAGAATTCGGAGAAATGCTTTTTACCGAAAGCGGAGTTAGCGGCCCCGTCATTCTTACTTTAAGCAGTTACGTCAATCGTTTGCCTTTGAGCGGCGCGGCGTTGTCGATAGATTTCAAACCGGCGCTTTCTCCGGAAACTCTCGACGAGCGTTTGTCGAGCGATTTCGGCGAAATGAGGAACAAAGATCTCGCCAACATTCTGACTTCGCTTTTACCGAAAGCGGTGATACCTCGGGTATTGTCGCAGAGCGGCGTTTCGCCGCACGTAAAGGGCAATTCGGTTACGCGCGAAATGCGGTTTGCGTTGGGATACTGCGTAAAGCATTTAAAGTTTATCGTCAGAAGTTTAGCCGATATAAACACGGCGATAATTACAAGCGGCGGAGTATCTTTGAAAGAAATAAATCCTTCCACGATGGAAAGCAAGCTTGTCGAAGGACTGTATTTTGCGGGAGAAGTGCTTGACGTCGACGCTTTGACCGGAGGATTCAATCTCGGATGCGCTTTCGCTACCGGAAGGGCGGCAGGTATTGCGGCAGGGAGAAACAAAGAATGAAAATTTATGCGATAAGAGGAGCTACGACGGTAGACGGCGATACCGAAAAAGATATAGCGGAACGTTCCGTCGAGCTTATAAAAAGAATATTGGAAACCAACCGTTTCGAACAGGCGATCAGTCTTACGATTTCGACGACCAAAGACGTCACGGCGTCATATCCTGCCAAAGCGGTCAGGGAATCCGGCGCGATAGACGTGCCTTTGTTTTCGTGCGCAGAACCCGATATTAAAGGCGCTTTACCGCTTTGCATAAGAATGATGTTGACGGTAGCGTCCGATTCCGACGACGTGAGCGCACGTCACGTATATTTACGCGGAGCTAAAATGCTCAGAAAGGATCTTGCGGATGAAAGTGTATAATATTGCGATAGACGGACCTTCGGGTGCAGGCAAAAGTACCGTGGCACGCAGTCTTGCGGCTCGGCTCGGCATAGCTTATCTGGATACGGGCGCGCTTTACCGCGCGGTGGGACTTAAAGCCATGCGCGAAAATTGGGAAGAAAACGACGCTTTCGTCTCGGAAAAGCTTAAACATACCGACATCGGCGTATCGTATGACGGCGGTAAACAGAAAGTTTTTTTGGACGGAGAAGACGTAACGGAAAAAATACGAGTAGACGAAGTTTCGGGTTGGGGAAGTCGGTTTTCCGCGTTGCCGTCGGTCAGAGCTGCATTGCTCGGACTTCAACGCAGAATCGCTTCCGAATATTCTTCCGTTCTTGACGGAAGAGATATAGGCACGTGCGTGCTTCCGGAAGCAAAGTATAAATTTTTTCTTACCGCTTCCGTTGACAAACGCGCCTTTCGCAGGTATAATGAATTGAGAAGCAAGGGATTGCCTGCCGATTACGAAAAGGTAAGATCGGATATCGAAGCTCGCGATTATAGGGATATCCATCGCGCGGTATCGCCTTTGAAAAAAGCCGATGACGCGATCGAGATCGATTCCGACGATATCGGCGCGGAAGAAGTAGTTCAAAAAATGCTTTCATGTATTTCGGAGTAAATGAGCAGCGTACTTAAAAAAGAAAAATATCGAAAAGCCATCGATAAAAAATGCAATTATAAAGCATGGTTCGGATTCCTTAAAGCCATGCTTTTTCCGCTTTTGAAATTATTGCTTCCGGCACGCGCGCTCGGTCGTGAGAATATTCCCGAAAAAGGCGGTTATATTCTCGCGTTCAATCACAGGAGTTTGCTGGACGCACCTATGGCGTTTTCCGCAATACCCGGCTATTGGCATTTCATAGCTAAAGAAGAATTATATAATTCGGCTATAATGCGTTGGTTATTGCCGCGGCTCGGAGTCGTAGCCGTAAATCGTACCGACATAGATCTTTCGACAATCAGAAAGAGCGTAAACATACTGAAAAACGGCGAAGTCATAGGAATATTTCCCGAAGGCACCCGTAATCTTGCGGACGAAGAAGATACCATGCTTGAAATGAAGAACGGCGCGGCTATGTTTGCAGTGCGCGGCAAAGTTCCCGTTTTGCCCGTTTACATATACCGTAAAACTAAATTTTTCCGCAGAAGTTATCTTTATATAGGAAAACCGATAGACGTATCCTCTTTGGTAAGCGGTCCGTTGACGAAAGATAAGCTCGATTTGTGCGCATCCGCCATAAGCGAAGGCATGGAAGAGGCGCGCGGTTATCTCAATACCGTCATGCGCGAAAAGCGTTACGGAAAAGAGATACGTGCCGAAAAAAAACGCATGAAAGCTCGCCGTAAAGCGGAAAAAGCAGACGCGAAACGCAGAAAAGCGGAAGAAAAGCTTTTGAAAAAACGGGAAAAGAGTACGCGGAAGAAAGTTCCGCCGGAAGATCGGGAGAATTGATTTGGTCATATACAAAGCGGAAAATCTCGGTTTTTGTTACGGGGTAAAAAGATCGATAGCGCTTGCGCGCGGCGAATACGCCGCGCCTGTCTATACTTTGGGCGAGCTTATACATAATTCCGTTATCGTCGATCGTCTTGCTTCGGAGGGTATACGCGCGATATCCGATGTTTCCGAAATAGATTGCGGAACGGTGGTAATCCGTTCTCACGGTGCGCCTGCCGAAAGTATAGAAAAGGCGAAAGCGAAAGGGCTTCATATCGTTGACGCTACTTGTCCGTTCGTTCAGAAGACAAGAAATATCGTAGCTCAAAAATATGCCGAAGGCTACAAAATCGTGATATTCGGAAAAAAAGATCATCCCGAAGTAATAGGAATCAACTCTTTGTGCGGGTACACCGCGGACATAATCGATGAAAATTACGATATCGAGCGACTCAAGGGGTATGAAAAAGTGTGCGTAGTGGCTCAGACTACGGCTTCCGCGCAAAAATATTCAAATATAATCGATAAATTTGCAAAAGATAGATTAAAAACAGTTGAAATATTTGACACAATTTGTTATACTACACAAGAACGTCAGAGTGAAGCGGAATCTTTGTCGCGGATCTGCGATAAAGTGCTTGTCATAGGCGACGTCAAAAGTTCCAATACGCTTAAGCTGAAAGATATATGCGAAAAACGTTGTACGGCATATCTCGTGAGCGACGTAAAGGACGTTGAAAGAATAAAATTTAATGCCGACGATAAAATAGGAATCGTCGCCGGCGCGTCGACTCCCGAGGAGTTGATAACGGAGGTAATTCAATACATGGGAAACAACTTTACCGATGCACAGAATGAAGAATTTCTGCAAGCGGTCGACGCCGTTGGAACAAACGGCAAACTGAGAGAAGGCAAGCAAATGAAAGTTACGGTGACCGGTGCCGACGAAAAAGGTATTACCGTAAATTTCGACGGAAAACTTGACGGCTTTATTCCTGCCGAAGAAGCGACGTTGGACGACTCGTATAATCCCGTCGATTATCCCGAAGGGGAAGTGCTCGACGTAATTCTGCTTAACGCTAAAGCGGACGGCGGCGTTTACCTTTTCTCAAAGAAAAAAGTGGACAAGATCAAAGAAGGCAACAAGATCGTTGAAACTATTCGTAACGGCGAAGTGTTCGAGCTTACGGTAGAGCGCGATACGAAAGGCGGTTTGCTCGGTCATCTCGGTACTTATACGGTTTTTGTGCCTGCTTCTCAGATTAAAGAAAAATATATTCGCGACCTTAAACCGTTCATCGGTAAGACGCTCAGACTTACGCAGCTTGAGATTAACGACGAAAAACGCAGAATCGTAGCGAGCCAGAAAATAATTCTCGAAAGAGAACGTAAAGAAAAAGAAGATGTATTCTGGACGAACGTCGTACCCGGCGTTATCGTAAACGGTAAAGTAAAGAGTATTTCCGGTTTCGGCGCGTTTGTCAGCGTTGACGGTTTTGATTGCCTTGTCCATATAAGTGACGTTTCCTGGACCAAATTCAAGTCTATCGAAGATATCCTTCACGTCGGTAAGAAATACGATTTCGTCGTGCTTAAAGCAGACAGAGAAAAGGGCAAAGTTTCTCTCGGTTACAAACAGCTTCAAAAGCATCCGTTTGATTTAGCCGTCGAAGCGCATCCCGTAGGTTCGGTGTTCACCGGTAAGATCACGTCTATAATGTCGTTCGGCGCGTTTGTCGAGATCGAACCCGGTGTGGAAGGACTTGTCCATGTGTCCGAAGCTTCCAACACTTATGTCAAGAATATCGAAGACATTTACAAAGTGGGCGACGAAGTCGAAGTAAAAGTCCTTGCAATAGACTCCGAGCACAAGAAGTTCACTCTCAGTGCAAAAGCATGTATGCCCGAGCTTCCGGCGGAGGAAAAAGCCAAGCCCGAAAAGAAAGATACCAAATCCCGCGCTCCCAGAAAGAAAGACGTCGAAAAAGACGCCGAAGCGGAATGGAGCGAGGACGCAGGCAACAATCCTTTTGCGGACTTGCTCAAAGATCTCGAAGTCAAGAAGTAATATGTTTTTTATCGGACCGTTACGGTACATTCCGTAACGGTCTTAATATTTTTGGCGTTATGTAACGACTTCCGCCCGATCGGTTAAAAATACAGACCGCACAAGAAAAAACAAGAGCTTGCGTTTTTTCTTTACAACGGCTTATCTATGTAGTATAATATTTTAAATCTCGTTAAAAGGAAAGGTTTATGTCGGCTTTTCACGCTATATGCCCCGCGTGCGGAAAAAGTCTATATCTCGAAAGTAACAGGGAAGATATATATGTCTGCCCGTTTTGCGGTAGGTCCGTTACTTTTTCGGAGCTAATGGCGAGCGGAAATCTTATAGACGTCGACAGGGCAAAAACCGAGTACGGCAGAGCGCACGAATATTTTTCTCGCGGCGAATTTCAGTCGGCGGAAAAGTGCTTCGGAAAAGTGCGTGAAATAGACAAAAACAATTTTTTCGCAGAGTATTTTTATCGGCTTTCGGGGATACGCCATCTCAGGCAGACGGGCAAGCTTTGCGGCGCGGAATTTATAGTCGAGCTCATCGAAGCGCCTCTTGCAAAAATGAGCAATACCGATCAGCCCGATCAGATAAAACGCGGATTTCTGCTCCACGCATTTGCCGAAGTCGAGTCGCTTATAAATGCGTTATACGAAACGATAGACAATCTTTTTTCAAAAGCCGACGAAGTGTCGAACGGAAGAAAAGAATTTCTTTCAATGGCGCGCGATTGCCGCAGACTGACTTTGCTGGATAGAAAAACGGCTATGCTCGACGATAAAGAGATCGCTTCGCATCTTATCGTGTTATGTAATACCGTCATGAAAGGATTGCAGAGCGTAGTCGCCTACAAGTTTACCGAAGGGCGAATCAACATACCTGACGCGACAAAATGCGAGGAAGCGCGGGCGTACTTCGGCGTTTACTATCATTTCGTACGTTCGCTGGACGCGGAATACAAGCCGTCTTATCCCGAACACATATATAAGGAAAATTCGCAATACAACAAACTTGCGGAGAATGAGGTAGAGAAATACGGGTCCGAATGCGTCGATCATTCCTCTCGTCTGTGTGAAAGCGGAGCGCGACTTACGGATATGCTGTATCACTGCCGATCGGCATTCGATTATACTTATAACACGATATTCGGTTCGCTCGGGGTAAGATCGGGGTCTTCGGCAGGCGGAGAACTTTTAAAAGACGCAGTCTTTTTTGCGCGTGAACTTGTGATGCCGCGCGTATATAAGGGCGCGGACGGTCAATTAGTATTCGACTCCGCCGATATAATAACCTTGCGTGATATATGCCGTAAGCTTAATTTGATATGCGCGGAGCTTGAAAAAACGGATAAAGCGGGACTTAACGCCGAGCTCGAAGACATGTATTCGGATATATACGATCTTGCCAGATATCATTATACGGAAGTTATACAGTCGGCGAAAAGAGAATTTTCGGATATACGAATACTGAAAAACAAGCAATATTTTTTCTGTCGCAACTTTCTTTACGGTATAGTTTGTTCAAGCGTAATTGCGTTGACGCAGTCCGTTTCGTACGTTGCGCCGAGATCGGGGGAAAGAATCAAGCTTTTAAGACTCGGAAAACAGGCGGCGGAAGATCTTTTGTATCTTTTCAATTTCAAGACCGAAGAGATAGAAAAAGCGGCTAAGTTTGCGGATCTGACTAAAATTTACGGCTTTATAAACACCGACCTGAAAGCGATATCATAAGATATTTTATGGTATACGATCTTCATAACGATCTTTTGACGGCGGGAATACCTGCCGTCGAGGCTTTGAAAAAATATGACGACGCTCCGTTACATGTCGTTTTTGCAGTTTGGACTTCCGTTTTGAAGCCGTCTTTACGGCAATTGTGCGATATGCACATTCCCGAATGCGGATTTTCCGCGTCCGTCGCCGTAGAAGATCTCGGAAGCGTAAAGTGCGAAACGGAAGAATACGAACAATTGTTTGCCGAGATGAGACCGACTTATGTTTCGCTTACGTGGAACGGAGAAAATCCGCTTGGCGGCGGTTGTGGATACGAAAGTCCGCTTACGGAAAAGGGAAAAACCGCAGTCGCCATGCTTGCAAAGGCTGGGATTCCGTTGGATCTTTCGCATCTGTCCGACAAAGCGTTTTATTCCGCTTTGGAAGAAGCGGATAAACGAGGCGCGCGAGTGCTCGTAACTCATACTGCCGCGCGTGCGCTGTGTTCGCATCCGCGCAATCTTACCGATGAAATGGCGAGAGAAATCGCGGCGAGAAACGGGTTAATAGGTGTTGCGGCAGTACCGAATTTTCTGGAACACGGGTTATCTTACGGCGAAAACTGCGACGTGAACAAATATGCGGATCATATAATGCATTTATGTTCGGTTGCGGGCGCGAATAGAGCTGCCGTAGGAACGGATTATTACGGCACGGCATATACGCCGACGGGGCTGGAAAATTACAAAGATTTTGATAAAGTGGCTGACGCGCTTGCGCGGCGCGGTCTAAACGGGAAAGAAATAAAAAATATTTTTTACGAAAACGCTAGAAATTTCATGCGTTAAGGAGCGATAATGAAAAACGTATACGAAAACCCTCTTATAACAAGATATGCGTCTGCGGAAATGTCCGGTGTTTTTTCGGACGACAACAGATTCACCACTTGGCGTAAACTGTGGATAGCGCTTGCCGAAGGGGAGAAAGCGCTCGGTATCAATATATCGGACGAGCAGATCGCCGAAATGAAAGAGCATGTCTCGGATATCAACTACGACGTTGCCGCCGCAAAAGAAAAGGAAGTACGTCACGACGTTATGGCGCACGTTTACGCGTTCGGCGCGCTTGCTCCCAAAGCAATGCCAATCATTCATCTCGGCGCTACCAGCTGTTACGTTACCGACAACGCCGAGATTATACTTATGCGCGAAGCGCTTATGCTTGTAAAAAAGAAGCTGCTTCAAGTGATGAAAAAACTGTCCGATTTTGCATTGAAATATAAGAGCATGCCTACGCTCGGCTTTACTCATCTTCAACCGGCGCAGCTTACCACCGTCGGGAAACGCGCTTGTTTGTGGCTTCAGGATCTGCTTATGGATTATGAAAATCTTTGCGCGGTCATCAGCGGACTCAAACTGCGCGGCGTTAAAGGCACTACGGGTACGCAAGCGAGCTTTTTAACGCTTTTCGAAGGTGACGGAGAAAAAGTTAAGGCGCTCGAAAAGTATGTGGTCGAAAAAATGGGATTCGATTCCGCTTTTGCGGTATCCGGGCAGACTTATACCAGGAAACTTGATTATAACGTGCTTTGCGTATTGTCCATGATCGCTCAGAGCGCATATAAATTCGCAAACGATCTTCGGATTTTACAGAATATGAAAGAAATGGAAGAGCCTTTCGAAAAGAATCAGATAGGTTCTTCCGCAATGGCTTACAAACGCAATCCCATGCGCAGCGAACGAATATGCGCGCTTGCGAGATATGTGATTACATTGCCGGAAAACGAAGCGATAACCGCGTCCACTCAATGGTTCGAGAGAACGCTCGACGACAGTGCAAACAAAAGAATAACGATACCGCAGGCATTCCTTGCCGTAGACGGAATACTCAATCTTTACGTTAACATTACCGGCGGAATGGTAGTTTACGATAAAGTTATCTCCAAACATATAGCGGCGGAGCTTCCTTTTATGGCTACCGAAACAATACTTATGGAGTGCGTGAAGGCGGGCGGCAACCGTCAGGAGCTGCACGAGCTTATAAGGCGTCATTCAATGGACGCAGGTAAGGTGGTAAAGCAGGAAGGCGGCGAGAACGACCTTATTTCAAGAATAAAAGCGGATAAAGCTTTCGCTGCGGTTAAAAACGATATCGATTCGATAATGGATCCGTCCAATTTCATCGGGCGTGCCGATAAACAGACGGAAGAATTCGTTTCGCAGCATATATTGCCGATACTGAGCGCAAACGAAATATCATCGGAAGAGACCGAAATCAAAGTGTGAAATTATGACCGAATCCAAAGAAACGAAAAGTCACGACGTTGCGAAAATAGCGATAACCGTATCGATAGTCACTATTATCGTTAACGCCGTGCTTTCGGGCGGGAAACTCATCGTCGGTATACTCGATTCGTCAAGCGCCATGATATCCGACGCAATACATTCCGCATCGGACGTTTTCAGTACGATAATTGTAATTATCGGGATAAAAATCAGCGCGAAGGCTTCGGACAAAGATCATCCTTACGGACATGAGCGTATGGAATGCGTTGCGGCGATAATACTCGCCATAGTGCTCGGCGGTACCGGTGTTGCGATGGGTTACGCTGGAATTATGAATATAGTGAACCGCGAGTATGTGCAGACATTCCCCGGATGGCCGGCATTAATAGCCGCTATAATTTCCATAGCGGTGAAAGAAGGGATGTACTGGTATACTCGTTCCGCGGCGAAACTTATAAAGTCGGACGCGCTTATGGCTGACGCCTGGCATCACAGATCCGACGCTTTTTCTTCCGTGGGCGCGTTTGCGGGCATACTCGGTTCGATGCTCGGGGCAAAAATACTCGATTCCATAGCGTCGATAATTATTTGCCTTTTCGTGCTTAAAGTGGCGATAGATATATTCAGAAGCTCTATAGGCAAGATGGTGGACAGAGCGTGCGACCGCAGCACGGAAGACAAAATGCGCGAACTCATCTTAGCGCAGGACGGTGTGATGTCGCTTGACGTTATAAAGACGCGTATTTTCGGCAATAAAGTGTATGTGGAAATAGAAATTTCCGTGGATGAAAACGCCGCATTGAAAAAAGCCCACACTATTGCGGAGAACGTACACGACCTTATAGAACATAATTTTACTGACGTAAAACATTGCATGGTCCATGTAAATCCCTATGTGATGTCCACAGATTCGGACGCGGGGACGTCCGACGGTAACTCGGAAGGTGAAAAAGTAAATAACAATGAAAAAGAATAACGCTAAGTTGAATATTGCGGAATATTTCGTGTTTTTGTTTTACGCGCTATACGTCGTAATACTTTTTGCGGAAAGAACGATAGCGCTCGTAAAGGGTCTTGTCGATCCGGAATTTATTTTTTACGATTCGAACGATTTTGTTCAATGGTATACTCATATTCTGACGGCGATCGGGTTACTCGGATGTCTGATTACCGCCGTTACTTTAAACAGGTACGTATTCGTATTGCTTTTTACCCGTTCCGAAGAACACAAACAGAAAACGGATTACGGCAGTATGGCGATAACGGCAGGAGCGGTGCTGCTTGGAGGCATGACGCATACCAATTACACTTTGTTGTGGCTACAGTTCGTTTCATACGGAGCGCTTTTGTTGTCCATGTTGATAAGGACGGTAACGGCGGCGAGACTCTTTCGTCCCGACGTTACGAAAGGAAGGCTTGTCGTTTCTTACGCCTATATAGTCTGTCTTTCCATGGCGATACCCGTTGTGTACAGTACGGAAATTTCCGCCTGGAAAGTTTTCGTTCCGCTTGAAATAGTTACGGCGCTGTTGCTGGTTTTTGTTTTTTGTTTCAAGCTTGCCGGTTTCTATCGAAGCGGAGGTTTGACTAATTTCGGGCTCGCAAGCATGCTTTATGCCGTTGCGGCGGACATAACGCTGTTCGTTCTTCGGTTTTCGGAAACTCCCAATTATTTTCTGATAGCTTTTCTCGCTCTTACGTTTATATTTTTCGTTATAGGCAGAGTTGTATACGGAAACAGAACCTTGCTGTATTTCAGCGGGTACAGACGTAAAAAAAGTTATTTCGAGGGTTGGTATCTTAAACTTTTTAACAAAAACGAGGTGCTTGCGTTTATTCCGTCTTACCATGTTGACAGCAACGGAAAACTTTATGCGATGTTGCAAGTGACCGGGACGGACAAGCCGCTCAAATTTGTTTTCGACGCCGACGAGTTTGACGCAAAAGAAGACGTCTTCGACGTGGCTTTGCCTGGTTGCCGCTTTTCGTATGACGGCATAGCTTTTTCTTTAGAGCGTGACGGGCATACTCTGATCGGAAATATAAAATTCAACGGCATTACTCCGCCCAAAAAAGATATTATGGGATTTTTCGCTGGGTTTCCTTTTATGCAATGTAAACACGGCGTGTTGTCAATGCGTCACGACGTAAGCGGCAGTATAACCGTAGACGGCAGGCTTTTTAACTTCGATAACGCAAGCGGTTACATCGAAAAGGATTTCGGTTCGTCTTTTCCGTCGTCATATTTGTGGACTCAGGCTTCGGACGGTTTTAACTCCGTAATGCTTTCTATCGCGCGTATTCCGTATCTCGGTTTGAGATTTACGGGTTGTATCGCTTTTGTTTATATAGGCGGCAGGGAGTACAGGCTGGCGACGTATAACGGAGTGAAAATAAAAAGAAACGACGCAGAACGCGTCGTCATCGAACGTTTCGGTAAAAAGCTGGAAATAATTCCGCTTAAAGAACACGCGCATGCGTTGGCGGCTCCCGAAAGCGGTTCAATGAGCAGAACTATTTACGAAACCGCCGCGGCGGAAGTAAGATATGTTTTTTCGGAAAAAGGGAACGTATTGCTCGACATGACGGTAGTTACGGCAGGCTTCGAGCGCGGCGATTAAAAACCGCGATTTTAAAAAACCGCGAACTTATCAATCATTATTTAAAATAATTCGAACCTTGTTGCAAACGTTTTACGATAAACTTTTTTTCGTTTCCGCCTTTTGCGCAAGGTAGCGAATTTTACTCAAAGAAAAACGTCCGAAAAGAAATTTTCGGACGTTGCGATTTTATCAGTGGTGCCCGAAGTCGGACTTGAACCGACACTGTGTTTCCACAAACGGATTTTAAGTCCGTCGCGTCTGCCATTCCGCCATTCGGGCATATTGGAGGTACCACCCGGATTTGAACCGGGGAATCAGGGCTTTGCAGGCCCACGCCTTACCGCTTGGCTATGGTACCTTACGGGTCACTTTCCAATCGCTAATATAATATACCAAAACTCAGAGTAAAATGCAAGTGATTTTAAGCGGGTATTTGTATATATTTTTATGCGACGGGAAGAAATTTTGCTATTTTTCGCTTATAAAACGGTGTGTAAATTTCCGTCTTATGCATACAATATTAGAGAAGTATGTATGAAACGGTTATCAGCGTCGGCGTAAAACACGTCGATTGGCTTAAAGAAACAGAACGTAGGATAAGATCCGTTACGGATTCGGAAACCGTTACCGCATTGAGTGCGGAGAAAAGGTTTGCGTATCTTTGCATAGGCGCGGACGGTAAAGCGGAAAAGCGTACTGCGGCAACGGTAAAACGAGTGCTTACCGACCTTTTTCTCGAAAGGGAAAAGATAGGATTCTTGACCAAAGGCGTGGAAAAACTCAAAATCAGCTCTCTGTCGAAAAAGCTGCTTGTCCATGCGCTTACGGGTTTCGACAGGGAAGCCGAAGAAAAAATGATGAAGAACAGCTTACGCGTCCGAAAGTTTTTCGATATAGACGGGTTTCGTTTTTTCCGTATGCGGGAGTTTTATTCTCGATGGAAAGAAATGTGCGATCTTGCAGGGCAGCACGGCGCATTTCTTTTGAACGAAGATACTTTTAACGATTTACTCAAATTTCTTATCGAGTCGAGCAAAAAAAGCGGCAGCCGCGCCGAAGTGAGCCGTCTTGACGGTCGTTACAGATTGGTAGAAAAACGCGAAGACGCCCGTACGGTGGAAAAATATTTCGACGCGTTCGACGATCTTATTTGCGGACTTATTGATTTTGCGCCTTGCGAGACGATACTGAGAGGTTTCGACTTTGACGCGGACTATCGAAAACTTAACAACATTTTCGACGCGACGTGTGATATTTCGCAATAGTCTGCCGAAAAATGCTTGCAATTTACTTTGATTTTGATATATAATATATACAAATTTATTTACGGAGTATATATTTATGTTAAATTTCATAAATTTGCTGCTTGAGTCCGACGCAACAGGCGAAGAAGGAAAATCCGGAGAAAGCAATATTTTTCTGTTTATTGTTTTGGGCGTTCTTGTCGTTGCCGTCATAGCCGTATTTATATTTTCAAATATAAACAAGCGCAAACAGCAGAAAGAAAGCGAGAAACAAAAAAGCGCGCTTAAACCCGGCGATCTCATCGAAACCGTGGGCGGAATTATAGGAAAAATCGTGCTTATCAGACCGTCGGCAAACGGCGGTACCGAGTTCGTTATCGAAACGGGCGAACCCGACAGAGCAACGACTTTGACTGTGGATATGCAGGCGCTTTATCGAGTGTTTACAAAAACGCCCGAGCCGACGGCTGACGTCAAACCCGCGATAAGCAAACCCGACGTGGACGGATTGTCGTCCGCTCCCGTTAAACAGAAATCCGACGATACCGTCGAAACCGAACAGGCAGATCAGAAAAAAAACCAAAAATAATACAAATCAGTCGGGTATACGACAAACTAAAGTCGTCGCTTGCGTTATAATAAAAAACACTTCCGCATAATTTAGAATAACGATTATGCGGAGGTTTTTTTATGAGCGATACTGTAAAAGCGCGTAACGGCGGCGTTTCGCGTTATGTTATCGAAATTGTAAAGGCGGTGATAATAGCTACCGTTGCGTCATTGCTTTGCGTTCTTTTAGCGGCGTTTATTATTAAATTTTTCAATCTTTCTTCGGGTGCCGTGCCGATTATAAATCAGATAATACGATCTTTATGCGTACTTCTCGGATGTCTTATATCGTTGCGTTTACCCGGTAACGGTTGGTTGCGCGGCATAGCCGTCGGCTTTGTTTATGCCGTTATCTCGTTCGTCGTCTTTTCGCTTATAGGCGGAAGCTTCGATTTCGATCTTACGTTGCTCAACAATACGGTAAACGGCGTAGTGACGGGTTTTTTAGGCGGCGTTATGGCTATGCTTATAAGAAGAAACTGAAAATAAATAAATTTCACTTGCATTTTGTAGCTTAATAATGTATAATATAAAAAATTGTTCGGAGAACTTTATAAAGAAGATTTTCCGTCGGAGGTTTTTATATGAAACATATTAAAGTAATAGCTACAAACACCATTTGCAAAGAAAAGGGAACGGGTTGCGGAGAATGTCAGACCGGATGCCAGTCTGCATGCAAAACGAGTTGCACCGTTGGAAATCAGTCCTGCGAACAGAAAAAAACGCACAGAACAGAAAAAACCGTAACGGAAAAATAAACGAATGGTACACGTTTATAAATGTTTAGGGCGATGGTTCGTTCTCGACGTCGAAAGCGGCTCTTTTTTCGAAACCGATGAACTTACCGCAAAATTGATAGAGAAAAGGATATCTCCTCTTGCTGAAGCAACGGGAGATTTTTCTCGTTATACGAAAGAAGAGATCGCAGAGTCGGAAAGCGAAATAGATACGCTTGTTTCCGACGGCGTGCTTTTTACGGCGGAACCCGTGCATCCCGAGCCTGAATACAAAGGTATAGTCAAAGCGCTTTGTCTCAACATTGCGCACGGTTGCAACCTGCGTTGCAAATACTGTTTTGCGGACGACGGGCAGTATCACGGCGCACTTGACTTTATGAGCGAGAGCACCGCTCGGAACGCTATAGACTTTCTTATTGAAAAAAGCGGAAAGCGCAAAAGACTCGAAGTGGACTTTTTCGGCGGCGAACCCACTCTCAATATGAAAGCCGTAAAAGCTACGGTGGATTACGCACGCAGTATAGAGAAAGCGGCAGGCAAAGAATTTCGTTTTACCGTAACGACAAATGCGCTTGCATTGACAGACGAATTGATAGATTATTTCAACGACGAAATGTATAACGTCGTTCTCAGTATAGACGGACGTAAAACGGTACACGACGCAGTCCGAAAGGACGCTTCCGGAAAAGGTTCTTTCGACAGGGTGCTTGAAAACGCGCTTAAACTGGTAGGCAAGCGAGGGAATAAAAGCTATTACGTCCGCGGTACGTTCACTGCGCTAAATCCCGATTTTGCAAAAGACGCGCTCGCTTTGAACGATTACGGTTTCGGACAAATATCGCTCGAACCTGTCGTATTGCCAGACGGCGATCCGCTTGCGCTTACGGAAAGCATGACGGAAACGCTTTGCGCCCAGTACGAAACGCTTGCGGAAGAATATGTAAAACGCCGCGCTGCCGGAAAAGAATTCGGATTTTTTCACTTTAACATCGATATATACAACGGTCCTTGCGCCGCTAAAAGGCTTGTCGGTTGTAACGCGGGGGACGAATATCTCGCCGTTGCGCCTAACGGCAACATATATCCCTGCCATCGCTTCGACGGGCTTGAAAAATACGTTATCGGCAATGTTAACGATAAGACTTTCGACGACGCTTTACCCGTCATGTTCGCTTGTACCAACCTTACGAAAAAAGAAGAATGCAACGGTTGCTGGGCAAAATATTATTGCAGCGGCGGCTGTGCGGCAAATTCGATTATGTTGTGCGGCGACATAAAAAAGCCTTATAAGCTCGGATGCGAGCTTATGAAAAAAAGGGTAGAGTGCGCGCTTGCCGTGGCAGCTATCGAAAATGACGGTAGAAAAGAATAAATTTAATAAAAAAATTCGCCGCATATTATATATATTTGTTTGACTTGACCGTCCGTTTTGTATATAATTTTATGGTACGTAAGTGCGCGAAATAAAGGCAAAGTTTACTTATAATGAAAAGAACATCATCATTGGTCAAATTCATACTGGTGCTCATACTAACGGCAATAGGGCTTGTCGCTTCTTTTGTTTCGTTTAATTTTAACAGTCCCGGGGGCAACAGATGGAAATATAACGGATTTGCATTCGCCATAAATCTCGGTCTCGATCTGAAAGGCGGCGTATATGCGGTCTACGAATCGTCGGTAGGCAATCCCGAAGACACGCGAATGAACGGTACCGTTTCTCAGCTTACGGATATGCTTACGTCGAAGGGTTATACCGAGGCGACGGTAGTCAGGGAAGGTTCGTCCCGTATCCGTGTCGAAGTGCCCGACGTTGACGATCCGAGCGAGATTTTCGAGATCATAGGCGATCCTGCGGAACTTGTTTTCTATCTTTCCGAAGACAGTACGCTTGACGCTTCCGACAGACTTATATTCAAGGGCGACGTTGTGAATAACGCTGCCGCAGTCATCGCTAATAACGAATATGCCGTGTCGCTTTCTCTTAATTCGGAAGGCGCGAGCATTTTCAGAGAGGTTACGTCCGATAACGTCGGTTGGTATATAATGATATACGAGACTCAAAACGACGAAATAACGGGCAATCCGATATCCGTAGCGACTATAAACGAGGCTATAACGAACGGCGAAGCAACCATATCGGGTGATTTTACGTATGAAGACGCGCAGAATCTTGCCGACCGCATAATGAGCGGTACTTTCTCGGTTCCTTTAACGCTTATCGAAACGTCTATCGTGGATCCTACTTTGGGTACGAACGCGCTTATAGCGGGGCTCGTGGGCGGCATTATAGCGTTGGTAATGATAATGGTGTTTATGTCGGTATTTTACCGAATGATGGGAATGGTGGCATGTATATCCATGTTGATATACATGATATTGATGCTGTTCTTCCTTGCGGTTTTCCCGCTTGTACAGCTTTCACTTCCCGGCATAGCGGGTATTATTCTTTCGCTCGGTATGATGATAGACGGTAACGTCATCATTTACGAGCGTATTAAGGACGAATACAGAAGCGGTAAATCCATACTTGCGGCATATCATGCGGGATTCAGGAAAGCCGTTTCCGCAATAGTCGACGGAAACGTCACCACTATAATCGCTGCGGTAATGTTGCTTATATTCGGTACGGGAACCGTTTCCGGTTTCGGAATGACGTTGCTTATCGGTTTGATACTTTCGCTGTTCTCGTCTTTGATACTCACAAGATTCCTTCTTAAATGGACGATAGCGATATGGGGCGATAAAAATCCCGAACTTTATCATCTCCATCGTCGTCCCGGCTTCGACGAATCCGAAGAAATACAGTATGTTCCGAAGCCCAAAAAAGCTAAACGCGCGAAAGCGGTAGCTGATGTGAAAAACGATTCCGTGCCTTTCGACGCATTGGTTAATGCCGCAGAGCAATTGCCGGATGAGTCGAACGACCGTAAAGAAAGCAAAGAGAAAGCCGAAGATGATTTTGACGACATTTTCGGACCTATCGACGGAGGTGACAAGCGATGAAAACGTTTGATTTCCATTCCGCCGATATGCGTGTGGTAGAAAATAAGAAGAAATGGTTTACTATCCCGCTTATCGTGCTTATTATAGCTATTGTGGCAGGCGCCATATACGGAATAGTGCTCAAAGGTGAAGTTTTCAATATCGGTATGGACTTTACGGGCGGTTATGCGCTTACGGTTGAGATCGGCACCGATCTCGATGACGAAGCCAAGCGTTCGGTTTATGAGGAAAAAATTACCGATATTATCGAACATCCGGAAAATTACTATGACCTGATGAGCTCGGATCGCGAAATATCCGGTCTGTCGGTCAAAGATATTTCCGCTCAGGGCGAAGGCGCGAACAAATCGCTCAGAGTACAGTTTGTCGCTCCCGATTACAGCGACGTCGAAATGGTGGGCACGGGAGAAGAAGACAGCGAAGAAAGCATCATCGATTTGCTTTGCGAAGCAATAAGAAAAACGTTGTTTGCGGACGAACCTTATTCCGGCAGCGTTACTCCCGGCGACAGAACAACGGCAACGGTTAGTACCGACCTTATTGTGACCGCAATATGCGGCGTAGTAATGTCGTTGGCTCTGATGCTTATATATATCGCCGTGCGTTTTGAATTGCTTTCGGGCGTCGTCGCGCTGATATGCTTGGTGCACGATGTGATTATTATGACGCTTTTCATGTGTATATTCCACATAGAAATTGCAAGTACGTTTGTCGCGGCGCTGATAACAATACTCGGTTATTCGATAAACAACACCATAATTATATTCGACAAAATAAGGGATAATATAAAGCTGAATCCCGATATGGGTTACGATAAAATAGCCAATATATCGGTACGCGACACCATGGTTCGCTCGATCAATACGACTTTAACGACTTTCGTTACCGTCGCCATGATCGCGTTGATGAGCGTTATTTTCGGCGTCGGAGATTTGCTTACTTTCTGTTTGCCGCTTATAGCCGGACTTATAGCAGGTATGTTCTCGTCCGTTCTTATTGCTCCTTCGCTTTGGGCAATGTGGAAAGGGCATCTTGCAAAAAAATCTGCCGTTAACGTCGTTAAAACGGTGGGCAATAGCGAGACGGCATCGCGGGACGAAGCGTTGGAAAGTTTCTTTGCGGATAAGCCGCAGAGCGTTCAGGAAACTTCCTCGGAGGAAAACGAGGCTTTATCGCCGACGGAACAGTCTGACGGAATGAACGAGACGTCGGAAGGCGTTACTTCGAAGGAAGACGAATCGTCAGACGAAAGCGACTCGGTTGCCGAGGAAAACAACGAGACGGATAAAGATAATAACGCGTAACAATTAACAAATAAATCATAAGCCTTCGTTCGAAGGCTTATGATTTATTTATAAATTCCGTTTTTCAAGATAAATATTAAGCCGTATTAGCGCAGGCAATCGAAGTGTATAATCGAGTAGTGAGACCGTTTCGGTCGTCTGCTTGCTTTGTATATTCGACTTACTGCAATAATAGATAGAACACAAGGTCAGAAGATATGAACACCGTATTGAAGAGAAAATCCGATTCGGTTCCGGAAAGCGATTATGTAAAACGTATTTCCGAAGAACTCAGACTTCATCCCAGATTGGTGGAGTTGCTTTTTTCTCGCGGTATTAAAGGCGCGGACGCCGTGCGGGCTTTTCTCGAACCGGATATTTCGGGATTGTACGATCCTTTTTTGATGAAGGGAATGCGTCAAGCCGTCGAAAGGGTAAAACAAGCGATAGACGACGGAGAAACGATTGTCGTATACGGCGATTATGACGCCGACGGAGTATGCGCGTCGGCGATTTTGTCGTTGTGTTTTAAATCTTTGGGATCTGACGTCATAGTCCATATTCCCAGCCGCGTTACGGACGGTTACGGTCTTAACGTGAATTCTATCGAAAACCTTATAGAAAATCATAATCCCGATCTCATAGTTACTTGCGATTGCGGTATTTCGGGCATAGCGGAAGTGGAGCATTGCCGCGATCTCGGGGTCGATATCATAGTAACCGATCATCATGAACCCGGTTCCGAATTACCCGATTGCGTGGTTGTAAATCCCAAACAACAGGGCGACGAATATCCGGATAAATATCTCTGCGGCGCGGGAGTGGCGCTTAAATTCGTGCATGCTTTAACGGGCGACGATACTTATAAACAGTTTATTGACATTGCGGCGATCGCCACTATAGCCGATCTTGTGCCTTTACTCAACGAAAACAGACTGATAGTGCAGCTCGGTCTCGAAGCGATATCGTCGGGTAAGTTTAATTTCGGCTTGAAATTACTGCTTCGTTCGCAAGGAATGGGCGGCGCGGTAACAAGTACGGATATTGCATACAAGATAGCGCCGCGTATCAACGCGGCGGGAAGAATGGGGGACGCTTATCGCGCATTCGAAATACTGACGTCTCCGGACGAAAAAAAGATAACCGAGCTGATCGGGGAAATTGACGCGGACAATGAGCGGCGCAAACAGCTTTGCGATACAATATACGAAGAAGCCGTGGCGGATTTGGCGTTCGAAGACCTCACAAATAATCGCGCGATTATTTTATGCAATCCCGAATGGGCAAAGGGCGTAACGGGGATTGCCGCGGCAAGATTAAGTGCGGAATACAATCGTCCCACATTTATAATCGTAGACAGGAATGAAGAAGGGGTTTACAAAGGTACTGCGCGCGGAATAAAAAACATTAATATTTACGAAGCGCTTTCGTACTGCTCGGATTTACTTGTCGAGTTTGGCGGTCATACGGGCGCCGCGGGTTTTTCGCTTTGCGAAGAAAACATTCCTGCGTTCAAAGCGCGTATGAACGAGTATCTTGAAACGCTACCCGAAGAGTATTTTTTGCCTTTTGCGGAGTATGATCTCGAAGTGGAAGCAGACGAATGCAATAATGCGCTTGCGGACGCATTGAGTATGATAGAGCCTACAGGCAACGGTAACAGCAAACCGCTTCTTAAAATAAGCACGGATAATGTCCGTATAGCACCTTGCAGAAACCCCGTTCATACGTCGGTACAGATTGCTCGGTTGCAGACTTACGCATTTAATTTTTATAATAAAAATCAGTTTTTAGTCGGCGACGGGAAAAAAGACATCGTAGTGGAGCTTAGCGAAGGTCTTGGCGGAGGAGTATCGGGTTATGTCAGAGCGGTAGGCACGCAAAAGCCTAAATTCAACGACGAATACGCGCTTGCTAATTTTTTGGCTTATGCCATGCTTGACGGTCACGGTAAAGCCGTATACAAAACTTTTAAACCCTCGGAGCTTGATAAATTACTGCCTTCGTCCGTTTACGGTACGGCGTTTATATGCGCAGACGGCGTATCGATGGAAAAAGTTCTGGAATTGAAAGGTAGGTTTGTGACCTGCGATTATATGTATTTTTCTGAAATCAACAACTATTCGGGGATAATTGTTTCTCCCGATATTTTAGCGACGGATTTTAAGAATTATTCGAAGATAGTTTTTGTAGACGCTCCGCCGTCCGAAAACGTGATAGCGCGGCTTAATACGGTCACTTCGGCGGACATTTTCGTGCCCGAAACTTCGGACGAACGTATATTTGCTGGTATCAGTGCGGACAGAAACGTTTTCGCTATGTACTATTCCGCGATAGTCAATAATGCATCCGCGGCAAACGCAAACATTGTTTTATATTTCAAACGTCTCAGCACTTTGAAAAGCGGTCTTAACGCGCGTCAGTTTGCCGTTTGTCTTTCGGTATTCCGAGAGCTTGGCTTCGTGGATTTAAAAAACGGTAAACTCGTTATTAACGAAGGCGTACGTCGTCCGTTGTCTGATTCGCTTTTGTACGGAAAAATATCGGGAGGTGTATGAAAATGCAAAGATTACTCGCACGCTGTCAATTAATCTATACGAAAGAGCAGCAGGAACTTGTATCTGCCGCACTCGAATACGCCACTCAAAAGCACGACGGACAATACAGAGTTTCGGGCGAGCCTTATGTTACGCATCCGATAGCCGTTGCGAATATACTTCTCGATCTCGGAATGGATTGCAGCTCGGTATGCGCCGCATTGCTTCACGATCTTATCGAAGATACCGATGTGACGGAAGAAGACATACGTAAACGTTTCGGCAATAGTATCGCAGATCTTGTGGTGGGCGTTACCAAGCTTAAAAAAATATCCTTTAAGTCCAAAGAGCAAGAGCAGGCGGAGAATTTCCGTAAAATGTTTTTTGCCATGGCGAAGGATATCCGCGTGCTGATCATAAAGCTTGCGGACAGGTTGCACAACATGCGTACGGTGGACGTGCTTTCGAAAGAACGGAAAGAGGCGCTTGCCAACGAAACGCTGGAAATATACTCTCGGCTTGCTTCGAGACTCGGTCTGAGTTATATGAAATGCGAGATGGAGGATATCTGTCTTAAAGTGCTTCATCCCGAGGCATACGATAAGCTCGTCCACGAAGTTTCGCTCAAACGCGCGGAAAGACAGGAAATAGTCGACAGGCTTTGCACGGATCTGCGTACCTTGATGCAGGAGCACGGTATAGAAGGCGAAGTAAGCGGGCGTCCCAAGCACTTTTACAGCATTTATAAAAAAATGACCGAAAAGCATAAGACGTTCGAACAAATTTACGATTTGACGGCTGTCCGAATAATCGTTAACAGCGTTGAAGCGTGCTACGAAGTACTCGGTCTGATTCATTCCCGTTGGAAACCTATACCCGGTCGATTTAAAGATTATATCGCCGTTCCCAAACCCAACAATTATCAGTCGTTGCACACTACCGTCATGACTAATTTCGGTACTCCTTTCGAGATACAGATCCGTACTTACGAAATGCACAGGATAGCCGAATACGGTATAGCGGCGCATTGGAAGTATAAAGAACGTTCGGGTAAAGCGAGCGTGGAAAATTCCGACGAACAGCTCACATGGTTGCGCGGAGTAATGGACGCACAGGGAGAAGCTACCGATCCGCAGGAGCTTTACGAATCGCTTAAAGTGGATCTTTACGAAGGTCAGGTGTTTATTTTTACTCCCAAGGGCGACGTCGTGGTGTTGCCGGAAGGCTCGACGCCGATAGATTTTGCATACAGCGTTCACAGTGAAATAGGCAACAGGTGCGTCGGAGCTAAAATAAACAGCCGAATCGTTCCGCTCGAAACAAAGCTCGAAACGGGCGACTATGTGGAAATTATTACTTCCAACAGTGCAAAGGGACCGAGTCGCGATTGGCTCAGAGTGGTAAAGACGACTCAGGCGCGCACAAAAATCCGCGCTTACTTCAAGAAAGAAATGAAGGAAGAGAATATACGCAAAGGTCGTGAAATGCTCGAATTGGAAGCAAAGCGGCTGGGATATAATCTTTCTTCGCTAATGGTTCCCGAATGGTTAAATATCGTAATGCAACGGTATTCGATTTCTTCGATGGACGATCTTTACGCGTCAATAGGTTACGGCGGTTATTCCGTTCATCAGATCCTGCCTAAGCTGATAGATTTTTATAAAAAAGACCGCAAATCCAAAGAGCCTTCTCTTGCGGGAAACAGCGGATTACGTAAACGCGAAACGGCGGGCATCCTGATAGACGGCGAGCCTGATATGCTTTGCCGAATAAGCAAGTGTTGCAATCCCGTTCCGGGCGACGAAATAGTGGGATACGTGTCTACCGGCAGGGGAGTTACTATACACCGAAAGGAGTGTCCGAACCTTAAAAATGTCGATCACAAAAAACTGATAAAGGCGAGTTGGGGAGAGAAAACGGAAAGCTCTTTTGTGGTTTCTTTGCAAATTCTCGCAAACAACAAATCAAGTCTCATTGTAGACGTGTCTACGGTAATATCTGGAATGAAACTTTCAATAAGCTCTATTAACGGAAGAGTGGACAAAAACGATACCGCGATCCTTACAATAGGTGTAAACGTCAACAATATTCACGAAATAGATCTGCTTGTGTCTAAATTGCAGCAATTAGAGGGCGTACGCAACGTTTTCAGGAGTACGGGCGTATGATAAAAATAAAAATGATGCCGGTGGGCTTACTCGGAGCCAATTGTTATCTCGTGTACAATTCGGATACTTGCGAAGCGGTAGTGATCGATCCGGGTAGCGAATACGGCAGGATCAAGCGACAGCTCGACGTTGACGGGATGAAAGTAAAAGCGGTTTTGCTCACGCACGGACATTTCGATCATTGCAATGCGGCAAGAGACTTTCGTCGCGACGGCGCTAAGGTTTATATACATGAAGCGGATAAACTTCTGCTCGAAACGGATTATAATATGTCTTCGCTCACGAACGAGCCGTTTCGTTCGTTTGATCCCGATGTGCTTGTTACGGACGGTACCGTAATACGCGAGTGCGGAATGACATTTAAAGTCATTTATACTCCCGGACACACTGTCGGGAGCGTTTGTTACATTCTTGACAATAATATTTTTACCGGCGATACGCTGTTTTGCATGGGCGTGGGAAGAACGGATTTACCTACGGGAAATGTCCGTGCGCTTGAAGATTCGTTAAAAAACGTGTTGTTTGCGCTTGAAGGCGATTATAACGTTTTTCCGGGACACGGCGAACCCACTTCGCTCGAATTCGAACGGCGGCATAATCCTTATGTATGATCTGACTACCAATAAAGAATGGTTGTTCGCCGAATTGCTCGACGAACTGAAATTGTTTGAGAAATATTATGGCGGCGAGCCCGTTAACGTGCATATTTGCGACGAAAACGTTTTGCGCGTTATGGTGACGATCGGCGAAGAAGGTGCGTTATACGATACCGCTGTGCCGTGCGGCGACCCGCTTGAAATAAAACGCTTATACAAGCGTTTTGTCAAACATTCGCTTTATAAGGCGCTCTCTGCCCGCTACGGCGTTTGTTTGCCGTGGGGTAGTCTTACGGGTATACGTCCTACCAAGCTTGCTTACGCATATATGGCAGGCGGCGGTAGCGTAAACGGGATCGTCGAGTATCTTACTTCCGCTTTTGGCGTAAGCGACAAAAAAGCGCGTCTTATTAGTCGGATCATAGCGGTGCGCGGTGATATCTCGGAATATTCGGACAATTACGCAAATCTGTATGTCCACGTGCCTTTTTGCGACGGAAGATGCAATTATTGTTCGTTTCCGAGCGCGGATATAAACGCGCGCGGGGCGGGAGAGCTTGTCGACGAATATGTGGACGTGCTTTGCCGAGAGATTATAAAGACTAAAAAACTAATAAACGAATCCGGTAAAAAACTGCTTTCCGTGTATGTCGGCGGCGGGACTCCTTCGGTATTGAAGGTCGGACAAATGGAGAGATTGCTTGACGCCGTGGGCGTACGCGGAATAGAATTTACGTTCGAAGCGGGTCGGGCAGACAGCGTTACCAAAGAAAAACTCGACGCGATGAAAGCGGGCGGCGTTAACAGAGTATGTATAAATCCTCAGACATTAAACGATAAAACGCTTGCGATTATAGGTCGAAGGCATACTGCGGAACAGTTCTGTCATGCCTACGAGCTTGCGCGAGAAAGGGATTTCGTAATAAATACCGATATTATAGCGGGGCTCAGCGGAGAAAATTTTTCGGATTTCAAACGAACTGCCGACGGTATATACGCGCTTTTGCCGCAAAACGTCACCGTGCATACGCTCAGTAGGAAACGTGCGTCTTTGCTTGCGTCGGGCAATACCGATTGCGAAGATATTGCGGAAATGATGGAATACGCATACGAAAGGTTTTACGACTATGAACCTTATTATCTTTACAGGCAGAAATATATGACGGGAAATCTCGAAAATATCGGTTTTTGCCGAGACGGGTATGTATGCGTTAACAACGTGACCGTGATGGAAGAGCTCGTTCCCGTATATGCTTGCGGTGCCGGAAGCATAAGTAAACGTACCGGAGGAGTAATTTCGAGATATGCCATGCCTAAAGACATAAAACTTTACATAGAGCAGGCGGATGAGAGAATGGCGGCGAAAGAAACTTTCTTTAAAGAGGGAGCGGCGTCAACATCTCGATTATAAAATCGCGCATATCGGGTAAAATCTGTTTACATTTTAAATTTATTGTGATATACTGATATAAATTAAAATTACCATGGTACTTCGGGTTTGCGAGCTCTCCACTCGATTACTCAGTTCCGTGGCGTATTAAATCCATAGGAGGATAAAAAAATGGATAAGAATCAGAAGGCGGAAATTATCGCTAAATTCGCTACCCATCCGGGAGATACGGGTAGCCCCGAGGTGCAGATCGCGCTTCTTACGAGCAGAATCAATCACCTTACGGAACATCTCAAGGTACATCAGAAAGACCACCATTCTCGCAGAGGATTGTTGCAAATGGTAGGTTCGAGACGTAGTTTGCTTAATTATCTCAAAGATCTCGACATCGAGAGATACAGAAAAATCGTCGCTGAGTTGGATTTGAGAAAATAAGATTAGACCGAACGGATGGGGCGAACATTGTTCGTCCCATTTCCATGAAAGAGAGTAATAAAACAGGAGATATATAAGAAAATGAGAGAAGGACACATTTTCAAAACCACTATCGGCGGACGTGAAGTTACGGTCGAGACGGGTAAGTACGGCGAACAGGCAAACGGTCACTGCATCGTAAGGTGCGGCGATACCGTTGTAATGACCAACGTTTGTATGTCCGACGCGCCCCGTCCCGGAATGGACTTTTTCCCGCTCAGTGTCGATTTCGAAGAAAAACTGTATGCTATCGGTAAAATACCCGGCAGCTTCAAAAGAAGGGAAGGTCGCGCAAGCGATAAAGCCATACTGACGTCGCGTCTGATCGACAGACCCATACGCCCGTTGTTTCCCAAAGGACTTTTCAACGATGTTACGGTAGTTTGCACCGCGCTTTCGGTTGAACCCGATATCCCGCCCGAAGTATGGGGCATGGTGGGTTCGTCCGTCGCGTTGTCGATCTCCGACATACCTTTTGCAGGACCTACCGGCGCGGTAGTCGTAGGGTACGTCGACGGACAGTATGTCATCAATCCCGGTTCCGCGCAGCGCGAAGCAAGCCAGATGCACGTTACCGTTGCAGGTACTGCCGACGCAATTATGATGGTTGAAGCCGGAGCAAACGAGGTAAGCGAAGAGGTTATGCTTAACGGCATACTTTACGCTCACGAAGAAATCAAAAAAATTGTCGCGTTTATTAACGATATCGTCGCTCAGATCGGAAAACCCAAACAGGAAATGGAGTATTATGACGTTCCCGAAGATATCGACGCAGACGTACGCGCTTTTGCGGATAAATTGCTTGACGACGCGCTTGCAACGCATGACCGCACCGAAAGACAGGAAAACCAGGATAAAGTGGACGCATTGGCGCTCGAACACTTTGCCGAAAAATATCCCGATAAAGAAAGGGAAATCAAAGACGCGCTGTATTATATGACCAAGGAAAAAGTACGCGCTAAAATACTCGATCGCGGCGAACGTCCCGACGGGCGTAAACTCGACGAAATACGTGAAATCTGGTGCGAAGTCGGAATTCTTCCGCGCGTGCACGGGTCCGCAGTATTCACGAGAGGTCAGTCGCAGGCGATGTCGACCTGTACGCTCGGTACGATAGGCGACTCGCAGAAGTTGGAGAACCTTGACGAAGAAGATGTAAAAAAGAGATATATGCATCAGTATAACATGCCCGGATACTCCACGGGCGAAGCTAAACCGCTTCGTGCGCCCGGCCGTCGCGAGATCGGTCACGGCGCGCTTGCCGAACGCGCGCTCGAACCCGTCATTCCTTCCGAGGAAGAATTCCCGTACGCAATAAGAACGGTAAGCGAAATCGTGAGCTCCAACGGTTCTACTTCGCAGGCGAGCGTATGCGGTTCTTGTCTTGCGCTTATGGACGCGGGCGTACCCATCAAAGCTCCGGTGGCCGGCATTGCAATGGGACTTATAAAGGACCCCGAACATCACCGCGTCGCAATACTTTCCGATATCCAGGGTCTCGAAGATTTCCTTGGCGATATGGACTTTAAGGTCGCGGGTACCGCAAAAGGTATCACGGCGATACAGATGGATATAAAAATCAAGGGCATAGACAAAGAAATACTTACTACCGCGCTTGAACAGGCTCGTAAAGGCAGACTTTTCATACTCGGAAAAATGCTTGACGTGATTCCCGGACCGCGCGCGGAGCTTTCCAAGTGGGCGCCCAAGATAACCGTTATCAAGATAGATCAGGACAAGATCGGCAAAGTCATAGGAAAGGGTGGCGAGACTATAAACAAGATAGTCGAAGATACCGGCGTTAAGATCGATATTCAGGAAGACGGCAGCGTATATATCGCGTATACCGACGCGGAGATGGGCGAGAAAGCAAAGAATATTATACTTTCTATTGTCGAAGACGTCGTAGTCGGAAAGGTATACGAAGGACCCGTCGTTAAAATACTCATGAGCAATCCCGACCGTGCAAACGGAAACCGCGGCAGAATGAGAAAGGACAAGAAATCGGATAAGGAAGAAAAGAAAGACGAAGAACCGCAGGAACTCGGCGCATTTGTCAATATTGCGCCCGGCAAAGACGGTATGATCCACATTTCGAAGCTTTCAAACAAACGAGTAGCTAAGGTTACGGACGTTATAAATGTCGGGGACAAAGTGAAAGTGGAAGTCATCAAAGTGGACGAAAAAGGCAGAATAGATCTTAAACTTCTTGAAGTGCTGGAAAAAGCCGAATAAGTCCGCATAAATAATTGATATAATCGCAACACCTCGTGAATATTTATAACACGGGGTGTTGTATGGTTAAAAACGTAAAAAGGTTCGGATATTTTCTCACGAGTTTCGCTTGCGTGTTTATCTTTTGCGGCATACTTGCGGTATGGGTAGGAACGGGCGTCGCTACAAAAGTATCGACCGACTCGCGCGCCGTTTATGCGGGTTCCAACGAAAAAGCGGTGGGATTAATGTTTAACGTATATTCCGGTACGGAATATATACCCGACATAATGCAGACACTAAAACAGAACGGTGCCGTCGCCACATTCTTTATAGGGGGTATTTGGGCGGAAAAAAACCAAAGTACTCTGACTGACATAGTAGATAACGGTATGGAAATAGGCAGTCACGGTTACTTTCACAAAGATCATTCCAAACTCGGGTACAAAGAAAATTACGAAGAAATGGACGTTACGCACAAGCTTATCAAGAGCATAACGAACGTTGACGTAAAATTATTCGCTCCTCCGAGCGGCGCTTATTCTTCGGTCACTTTGGACGCGGCGGAGGATATGGGATATTCTACCGTTTTGTGGTCGAAGGATACGATAGATTGGAGAGACCACGATACGCAACTGATCTGCGAAAGAGCTACCAAAAACATAAGCGGCGGCGATCTGATACTTATGCATCCGACTGAAAACACCGCCGAAGCTTTGCCACAAATAATCGATAAAATAAAAGCGGAAGGATTGGAAATGCTTTGCGTTTCCCAAGTTATATAAACGTTTTAACACACGGAGAAACAAATGATAAAACTTACAAAATTCGATAACGGACTTACTCTTGTCACAAACGAGAATTTTTCCGTCAGATCCGTTTCGGTAGGATTCTGGATAGGCGCGGGCAGCGCTTTTGAGACGGACGCGGTAAACGGCATATCGCATTTTACCGAGCACGTTATGTTTAAAGGTACCGAACTGTATTCTGCGCGGGAGATTGCTGAAAAGTTCGAAGATTACGGCGCGAATTTCAACGCGTTTACTTCCAAGGAAGCTACGTGCTATTATTTCAAATGTATCGACGAAAACACCGAAGGCTGCTACGGACTGCTCTCGCATATTCTTTACGAATCCGTATTCGACGAAGCGGAACTCGATAAAGAGCGCAAGGTGATAGCGGAAGAAATCAATATGGTGGAAGACGAGCCCGAAGAGCTTTGCTACGATGTTCTCGCGCGCAAAGCTTATGCGGGTACGGCGCTGGAAAAGACCATTCTCGGACCGACCGCGAACGTATTGTCTTTCAAAGGATCGGACGTTAAAAAATATATCGGTCAGATGTATACGTCGGATAATACGGTCATCGCGTTTTCGGGAAACGTCTCTCACGAGAGAGCGATAGAGCTTACAAAAAAATATGTGCTTCCGCTTTGCGGGAACGGTAAATGCGAAAAACTTTATGCACCGAAAGTTTACGGCGGCGGCTTCGGTAAGTACGAAAAGGATTTCGAGCAGGTAAATATCGCGATTGCTTTTCCGTCGCTTGAATTCGACAGCGATTTAAGCGCGGTGCAAAGCGTAGTTTCCTTTTGTCTCGGTACGGGTATGAGCTCGCGTTTGTTTCAGAGATTGCGCGAACAGTTGGGGCTTGTTTATAACGTATATACTTCGTCTTCCGCGTATAAAAACAACGGCGTGTTCGGCGTATATCTCAATACCGGCGGTAAAAATACGGTTAAGGCGGTAGCCGCCGTTAAAGAAGAGATTGAACGTCTTGTCAACGACGGTCTGACGGAAAAAGAAATAGCGCGCGCAAAAGTACAGCTCAAAAGCACGATGTTGTTCGGCGTGGAAAACGCTCTTACAATGATGACGGCGTGCGGCAGGTACGCTTTGTATACGGGCAAGCCGTACGATATAGACAAATCGGCGCTCGATATAGAGAACGTGGACAGAAAAGCGGCTTTTTCTTTCTGCGAGAAGTATCTTGTTCCTGCCGCGGCTTCCATGGCGTATGTAGGCAAAAAGCAGTATATCGACGATGATATTTACGGTATATTCGTAAAATAAATCATAAACCGAAATATGCGCGTTTAATTTTGACGCGACGGGACGATTGAAAATTTTTAAAATCGCACTCTGTAAGTTTTGCACTTAGGGGCGCGATTTGTTTATTTTAAAGCGGTTAACGCTTTTATGGTCTGCGACAACAATCGTTGAGGAAAAGCGAAAAAAAATAAAAAAAGATATTTTCCAAAATGCGTTGAAAACTATTGAAAACGGTTTAGGGTTGTGATATAATAATAAATGGGGTATAATTTATATCCATGATGATAAGCGAGGCGAATTCAAACAGCGATGAATAATTATTCCGACCGTAACGGCAGACGTCAATATAAAGATCACGATATAGCGGGCATAGTACTGATGATAGTATCGGCATTTTTGTTGCTGTGCACCGTTTTTACGAAGTTTATTTTCGGCATCGTGAGTCTAGCGATCGGTAACGTCATACTCGGCGTTTTCGGTATTTTTTCTTATGCGTTGCTTTCTTTTACTTTTGCTTTGGGTCTCGTATTGCTTCTTAAACGCCGTCCGGCGGTATCCGCGAAAAAATTGGTTTGCATTATCGGCATAATTTTCTTTCTTATGCTTATTTTGCAATTGTCCACGACCAACGGATACCTTGACGCGGGTTTCGGCAATTATCTCGGCGAAGTTTACGGCGCGAAATACACTGCCGGCGGCGTGTTCTTCG